>CAZGUR010000231.1:0-5201 GCA_964529295.1 uncultured Rikenellaceae bacterium
GAATATCTGGTACTCATCGAAAGTGTTACGGTCAAATTTGGCTATTACACCCCTGCCCTTGCCAAGCCTGAAACTGGATATAGCCACATAAATAAACCTCCTCATATCTTCCATTGACTCAAAGTCGTCCATCCGGATAAACTTAAAAAGCTGTGCCACGGGAAACAATGCCCTTGCATTGAGCCACTTTGAGAAATGGTTACGCTTGGCATGGTAAATAAGCGATTTATCAGGCAGTGTCAGCAGCTTATTCTGGAAACTGTGCAGGTCGGTGGCAATGCCAATGGACTCCATGGTATCGGGATTCCTGAATATGAAAGGGCCAAAAGCCAGGTTCTGTATAATAAAATTCCTGAGCTCAATGGACAGGTTTTGTGAGTATTTATTCAGGAAACCCACCTCCAGCTCATCGGCTGTCTTTTTAGACTCTGCGTCCGATGACTGAAGGAGTAATGGCATATTACTGTCATCTTTCTTTATTATCCTGCACAGATCAATACCTGCATCTGTTTTATGAACACCATCTTTCTTATAGCTTATATCGGATATCACCCCCAGAACATTATATTTATACTTGTCATACAATGCCCGTGCATCCTCAAAATTGGTGGCCAGCAGTATTTTTGGCCTGCCCCTCATTTTAAGCATTTTCTGGTGGGGATTAAGTGCTTCCTGCTGAAAATCCCTCGATTGCTTGAGAATAATCTTATAGAGGTTAGGCAGGTATGAGGATACATAGCGTATAGAATCTTCAATAAGTATAATAGCCTGTACACCAACCACATCTATATCATACTCGGCATTCATCCTGTCTTCCAGCAGCTTTATAATAGCCAGCAGCAGGCTGGCCTCGCCCAGCCAGCAAAAGATATAATCAACAGCACTGACATCTTCCTTCTGCAGTCTCAGAGACACCTCGCGCGAAAAGTATGTAAGTGCTACAATAGGTATGGAGGCATATTTCTCCTTTATTTTACGGGCTATGGCAAAAACATCCTTTTCCCTGAAATTAAGCATTGATATAACAAGGTCTATCTGCTCTTCCTGGAGTATCTGCATTGCTTCATCCTCACTGTCCGTCTGAATAAATGAGGGTGGATACCTGAGGTTGAGGGATACATACTCATTGAATATCTGCTCATCAATACGACCATCTTCCTCAAGCATATAATTATCATAATTACTGCATATAAGCAGAACCTTATGTATGCGTTTCTGCATTAAAAGGTTAAAAGAAGTATCACTGAAGTCATACTTCTGTAATTCCATTATTCCTTCTACTATTGCCATAACTATTTACATTCAGTACATTCTATAACGGATATACGCTTCTTGCCGTCCATTCGCACCACCATCGGTGATTTGAACTCTATATGCCTGAAGAAGCTGCCTTTATTCACAGGCTTTTGACTTTTCAGCCTGTCCCAGTCGATAAAACCCTCTGATGATGCATGGTCCACTGACAGGTATCCCACGTTCATTGATGTTACATTATGAAAGAAGTGGGAGCCCAGCGAAGCATCAAGGGGGAAGTCCGGGAGGCTCACCTCCACAATGACCTTAGCCTGCGATATCTGTGGCCATACCACGGGTATGCCTATAAACCTGTCCCGCGTACCCCATCTGCCCGGACCTATCAGTATATATTTTTTCTTTTTCGCCAGCATTTCATCATTTATGCTGTCTATCTCTCTTGCCATCTCCTCTGTACGTGTATTATCAAATTTACCGGGATCAATATATATTACATCATAAATATCATCTATCTTACCGTTACCCATACTTGTATGGGATATAAGCAGGCACTTATCCTTATCAATTTTTTCCAGGTTAACATTATACCCGGCCCCGCTGCCAACCAGCGGCTTAACCTGCAAGAGGTAAAAATTAGCCATCCCGTCCCTGTCAAGCTTAAGATCAACGGCATACTCAATCTCTACTGGTGTACCGAAGGCCTCTTTAACCACGTCAAGCACCGTTGACAGTGTTTCAGCCAGTGGAATATAATTATATCTCAATATATTGGCAAAATTGATAACTCTTGGGCCATAGCTGTCTATGCCGGGTTCAATAGTGTCATTATCAGGATTATAGACCGACGCACAATGCTTCAGCGTGCCATGTCTCTCAGCGTCTGCTATCTCCAGTTTTACCAGGCCGGCATTTTCACCTTCAAGCAGGTTTATCCTCTCCTTCTTCATATCCACCGCGTAAAAATATACCTGGGTGTTTTTTGAAAGGTCTTTCTGTGAGACTATCTCGAGATCAGGATAGGCAGGTGAAAACCTGAAGGCCTTCTCTCCTTCAACAACATACTGTCCCAGTCCCATTGCTGCCACGGCAAAGCCCTCATCCGGTTTCATATGGGCAACAGGGTAAAAATTATATGACTGTGCTGTGCCGCTTATATGCGGATAAAAGGCATCTTCAAACCTGTTACCCACCACTTCCTGCAGCACTATTGCCATTTTCTCCTGTTCAATCATATAATTGATAGCCTCGAAATATGTACGGGCACTCTTTGAGTATATTGAGGCAAAGACCAGCTTGATAGCATTCATTATTATTTTCAGCCTCACATCAAAGTCGGGGTTATTATTCGGCAACAGGTATGTCCCGAATATTCCTGAGAAGGGCTGGCTCATGGAGTCTTCAAAAAGGCTTGAAGAGCGTACGGCTATGGGCCTGTCCATCAGCTTAAGGAATGAGCGTAGTTTTTTCTCAAGGTTATAGGACAGGTTGCTGGAGAGGAACTTCCTTTTCAGTTTCTCATAGTCCCTCTCTTGTTTAATTACTTCGCCCAGCTTGTTGGTTTCAATAAAAAGGTCAAACTCATCGGTGCCGATAATGATTGTAACCGGACTCTTAATATTGATGCCGGGTGTCAGCTTACCCAGTTCAAACCCATAGATAAGGGTATTGATAAATGCCAGTCCCCTGCCCTTGCCACCCAGGGAGCCGCTGGCAAGACTCACCACATTTGTTTCATCAATAGCTGCCGATTCCACGTAGTTAACCACCTTGCCCTTATCAAGCTCACGCCTTCTTTTTGAAATAAGATCAAGCAGGAAGATCCGCAATTCAGACAGGTCTTTAAAATCACTTATCTTCATGGGGTTGATAATCTTGGCTATCTTAACCTCACCACGGGCCATAAGCCACAGGGAGAAGTGGTTTTTCATTGCATGATAGACAAGTGAATCCTCAGGTATCGTCTTAAGATACTGCTCAAACTCATTCATTGATTTGGCCACCGCTATCTGCCTTCCCATATTATCACGATATACAAAATGACCGAAGCCGAGGTAATAGTTAATAAATGATTTAAGGTCCTGCAGCAGGCTCTGTGAATTTTTATTGATAAAGTTTGACTTTAGTGAATGGGCATACTTTGAATTATCAGGATCGGACGACTGCAGCACTGTAGGCAGGTTGGGCAATTCACTTTTTACATACTGTATAAGTTCATAACCTGCTTTATCATATGGTTTATTGTCCTTGGGGAACCTCATATCCGATATCACACACAGCATATTATTCTGATACTTCTCATACACCCTTATGGCTTCTTCATATGTTGTAGCAAGCAATATTTTGGGCCTGGCCCTCATCTTAAGCACCTTGTAAAGCTCATCAGAACTGACATCCTCTATCAGGTGCTTTGTTTGCTCCATTACCAGTGTATAAAGGGTAGGCAGGTAGCTGGAGTAATACTCGGCCGAATCTTCTACAAGCAAAATAACACGGGTTACTCCTTTCCTGGTGTCATTCTCAACATTCACCCTGTCTTCCAACAGTTTAACCATGGCAAAGAAAACCCGTGACTCACCTGTCCATACAAAATAATCATCAAAAGGGAAGCCTTTTGCCCTCTTTTCCTTTACAAACTCAACATCACCCGGACTGTTAAGAAGCAGGAAGGTAGGTATATACGGGTATTTCTGGCTTATCTTCAGGCAAAGTTTCATGGGATTCTCCTTCTCCACACCCACCATAACAATGATAAGGTCAAAGTGCTTTGACTTCAGTCTGTTCATTGCTTCATCCAGTCCGGATACACCTGTCACCCTGGGCATGGAGGTAAGGTTAAGCTGGTGGTATTCACCGAAGATATACTCTGAGAACCGGCCTTCACCCTCTATTGAATAGGCATCATACAGGTTGGCCACCAGCAATATTTCCTTAACCTTAAAGGGCATAAGGTCATGAAAGATATCCCTTTCAGCATTATGTCTTTCCAGGAAGCGTTGCAGCAGTTGCCTGGATGAAGTACCGGGCTCTACCTCCTCATCAAAAGTAGCCGTTTCAGTAATATTCATCATGTCCTTGGCAAGGATGCTGTTTATAAAGCCTGTTACCAGGCTTGCCAGGTTTTCAATAAGATCTTTCTCCTCCGGCAGAAAGGGTCCTGTATCATCATGTTCAAACTCGCTGGTATAAAATACCTCTATTGACCCTTTGGTATTATTGATTGTAATAAAATGCCTTTTCAGCACCCACCTGGTCTCCTCGAAATCAGATGTGGTAAATACCTTATTGCCATATACTATCCTAGCCACGGTGAACTGAGGATACTGCCATGCCGGCGGCAGGGTATGCACAATCTTCTGCAATGTTTCATCAATGGATTTTCCTTCCTTTATGATAGCAGTTGTACGGTTAATACATGCCAGTTCCTTTAGCCTTTCCTGCTGGTCGTAAAGCAGTTTACTGAATCCGTTTTCCCGGGTCTTATCCATATGAGGGCAAGGGTTTTTTGAATCACTTAAATATACCTTTTTATCGAGTAAAAAAAAAGGTGTTCCACAGAACACCGTTTAATATTAATCTGAAAAAAAAGAAACCGTCTCAATCTTTCTTATGAGGCGGCCTCCTTTTGATGAAACAAAAACTTAACTATTTCGATTCCAATAAACAAACTATTTCGACTCCCATGTAGATCCTGATCTGAGCAGGTCATCCATATTCTTTATTTTAGCATCTTCCTGCACCTTTTTAATCTGTCCTTTTACCGCCATATCATATGTGGGGGCCGCCACGCTGCGTATAATGCCCAGTGCAACCGGATAAGAGGGATACTTCATATTGGCCAGCATTGTATGCAGTCCGGGTGTATTATCTTCGGCATCGTGTACCAGAAGGTCTTTCTCGCTGATACCATTACCAAGCTTTACCACTTTAATTTTAAGACCTTCAAGCAT
>CAZGUR010000232.1:0-5197 GCA_964529295.1 uncultured Rikenellaceae bacterium
TTACCCTTGTATTCGGAGATTCAATCTTTGGCTTTGTACTGGGCAAAGAGTGGGCTGCAGCCGGCAGGTACGGCATGGTTCTCAGCATATGGCTTCTGCTTGTTTTTATGGGCTCCCCTATCTCAAACCTTATTGACCTGCTTGAAAAACAAAAAGCAGGATTAATATTCAACAGTGTAATGATGGTGATCAGGATCGGAACCCTGTTTGCAGGCTTCCTGATCTTCAGGGATGCCTATATGACAATTGCTGTTTTTGGAATAGCCGGCGCCATACTGTGGATTATCTTTATCAGTTACCTGCTGCATATAGCAGGGGTCAGCATAATAAAAACACTCTTAAGAGTAATAATTATATTCTGCCTGTTTACGGTCTTCCTGTATTTCCTTAAGTTCATTTTATGAAACGGATATGGATTTATCCAGGCTGGTTAATAAAAAAGTGAAAAATACAGTTCTCTGCAAACCCGGGCAGGCCAACAGCAAAAAATATTACTAAACCTATGATACACAGGGTGCATCTTGCATATAATAACGGTTTTCGCTGGGAAAAATACGGCAACCTGAATCTCAAAGGTTATATACACGACAAAGACAGCCTTCTGAAATCGCTTGATGGATCTGCTCCTGATCAAATAGCAAAACAACTGGCCATACAGAGCGGTAATTTCGCCATCGTTTTATCAGGGGGAAACTCGCTGCTGGCTGCTGTTGACCAGGTAAGGAGCATACCCTTATTCTATACCGTGATACAAGGTGAAGTAATTGTAAGTGATAATGCTGGTTATCTCAAACAATATATTAAAGATCAGGAGTTTGATCATGATGCCGAAACTGAATACCTTCTAACAGGATATACCACTGTCAGCAGCACTCTTTACCCCGAAATAAAACAATTGCAGGCAGGGCAGATACTGATCTTCAGAAATAATAAGCTTGAGATAATTGACTATTTTAATTTCGGGTATAAAAGTGATAAATCCTCTGATAAAGAAGCCCTCCTTGCTGAGATGGACAATGTTCACCTGAGTATTTTTCAAAAACTTATAAACAGCCTGGGTGGCAGAACAGCAGTAATACCCTTAAGCGGGGGATATGACTCACGGCTTATAGTTGAAATGCTATCACGCTTAGATTATAAGAATGTGATATGCTTCTCCTATGGAAGAAAGATAAACCGTGAGGTGCAGATATCCAGACAGGTAGCGGAAAAGGCAGGCTATAAATGGCTTTTTATACATTATACACGCAGAAAATGGTATAAGTGGTTCAATTCCGTTCCGGCGAAAGAATATATGAACTATGCCGGCAATTATTCCTCAGTGGCTCATTATCAGGACTGGGCAGCTGTTATGGAACTGAAGAACAACGACATGGTGCCTGCGGATGGCATTTTTATACCCGGTCACGGTGGCGATTTCCTCCAGGGATCACATATACCCACCCAATTATTAAGAGCAAAAAGCGATGTTTCAAGATTCGATATCATTTCCTGTATCTTTAATAAGCACTACTCTCTATGGAAGGTCAGGGATGATGCCGTGGAATCGATGCGGAAAAAAATAAGCAGCTCAATACCAGCCGGGTCTGCCTTCACAAAAACAAAAGCTACGGAAATAACAGAAAACTGGAATCTGAAGGAAAGACAGGCTAAGTATATTATTAATTCAGTAAGAGTATATGAATTTTTTAACTATGAATGGCGGCTGCCACTACTGGATATTGAGCTGATAAATTACTGGAGATCAGTACCGCCGGGTCTGAGGTTAAACAGGGACATTTATATTAAGTATCATGACTCATACCTTGACAGTCATAATATTCCCGCTAACCCGGAGAGGCGAATGCCGGAAAAAGTATATGAATATTTTTTTGATCCCTGGTATGGCAGGATTAACGGCAACAGGTGTTTTGTCAGGGCGCTTATGCAGAAGACAGAAAATGTATTCCCCTGTGTAAAAGACTATTGCAACACATCAACATTTTTGTATCTTGAGCAAAAAGCTGGTATAAATACAATTACTTCATTAAGCAGGATCAAACAGGGGGCATTTGAATTCCCGGTTGCTGAATAGTAGTAATTTTATTAGATTTGTTGCCTTAATCAACAAGTCTGTTTGATCAGAAAAAAAGAGAAAGAAAGAACCTAAACTTAAAAACCAGGAATGAAAATAACAATCATAGGAACCGGTTACGTTGGTCTTGTATCCGGCACCTGTTTTGCCGAAACAGGTGTGCACGTGCAATGCGTCGATAATAATAAGGACAAGATAGATATGCTCAACCGGGGAGAGATACCTATATATGAACCCGGACTGACACCTATGGTCAAAAGGAATGTGAATGCCGGCAGGCTCAGATTCACCACCGACCTTAAAGAGGCTATCAGGGAGTCAGAAGCCGTATTTATTGCAGTGGGCACACCGCCCGACGAGAATGGTAGTGCCGACCTTAAGTATGTTCTGCAGGTAGCATCTGACATAGGCAGATTAATGGATCATTACCTGCTGGTGATTACCAAAAGTACCGTTCCCATCGGTACAGCCGAAAAAGTCAGGCAGAAGATAGCAGATGAGCTGGCGGAAAGGAAAGCTGACCTGGACTTCGATGTGGCTTCCAATCCCGAATTCCTGAAGGAAGGAGATGCCGTTAATGATTGTATGCGTCCTGACAGGATAGTGGTAGGCACAGACTCCGAAAGAGCGTTCAACATGCTTGAGAAGCTGTACAAACCATTTATACTCAACGGGCACCCGGTATTATACATGGACATACCATCGGCCGAGCTGACGAAGTATGCAGCCAATGCCATGCTGGCAACCAAAATCAGCTTTATCAATGATATGGCCAATCTCTGTGAAAAGGTGGGGGCCGATATCAACATGGTGAGAAGAGGCATAGGATCGGATTCCAGGATTGGCCATAAGTTTATCTACGCGGGACTGGGATACGGCGGATCATGCTTTCCCAAGGATGTTAAAGCCATCATCCGCACATCTGATGAATACGGATATGAGCTAAAGGTAATGAAAGCGGTGGACGAGGTTAACGAGTTACAGAAAGAAACAATCTTTCACAAGATTTATAATTACTTCGGTGAAGATCTCAAGGGCAAAAAGATAGGCATGTGGGGACTCTCCTTCAAGCCAAATACTGATGATATGAGGGAGGCACCGGCCCTTACTCTTATTGAGAAATTCACCAGCTCCGGTGCTACCGTAACAGCCTTTGACCCTGTAGCCATGGATGAGGCCAGGAGGAGGCTGGGTGATAGGATATCCTATGCTGAAGATTCCTACGGGGCGCTGGTTGATGCAGATGCCATGGTGCTTGTAACAGAATGGAATGAGTTCAGGAATCCCAACTGGACGGTAATTGATAAAATAATGAAGAATAAGGTCGTATTTGACGGCCGTAATATTTACGAGAAAGAAGTGCTGCGTGAGGCAGGATTTGAGTATTACGGAATAGGGAGATAAAATATGAGCAGGATACTGGTTACCGGCACTGCAGGCTTTATAGGCTTCCACCTCGCTGAAAAGCTTGCCGGGGAAGGTCATGAAGTGACAGGCCTGGACAATATCAACAACTATTACGATGTCAGCCTTAAGTATGCCAGGCTCGAAGAAGCAGGCATAGATAAGGACAAGGTTGAGTATAATAAGCCGGTAAAGAGCCGTAAACATTCCAAATACAGTTTTATCAAGCTTAACCTTGAGGACAGTGAAGGCCTGGACAGCCTGTTTGAAAAGAAAGGATTTGATTATGTAGTACATCTGGCGGCACAGGCTGGTGTTAGGTACAGCATTGAGAACCCCATGGCCTATATTGAAAGCAATATCGTGGGCTTTGCAAACATACTCGAAGCCTGCCGTCATAATGATATAAAGCATCTTGTCTACGCCAGCAGTTCGAGTGTCTACGGGCTGAACGAGAAGATGCCCTTTTCGACTGAGCATAATGTGGATCATCCCATAAGCATGTATGCAGCATCCAAGAAGTCAAATGAGCTGATGGCTCATACCTACAGCCACCTCTACAACCTTCCCACTACCGGGCTCAGGTTTTTCACCGTTTACGGTCCCTGGGGACGTCCAGATATGGCCCTGTATATATTCACCGACGCCATCACACGGGGTAAGCATATACAGGTAAACAACCAGGGAGACATGCAGCGGGATTTTACCTATATCGATGATATTGTGAATTCACTGTCGCTGCTGGTTAACAAGGCACCGGAGGGAGATCCCGGATGGTCTGGTAAAGATCCCAGTCCCTCCTCCTCTCCCGCCCCCTACAGCATTTATAATATAGGCAATAACTCACCCGTTAAACTAATGGATTTTATTGAGGCCATAGAGAAGGAGCTGAAGATGGAGGCAAAAAAAGAATTACGCCCCATGCAGGCAGGCGACGTACCCGCCACCTGGGCAGATGTAAATTCACTGATAGAAAAGATAGCTTACAGGCCATCGACACCGGTAAAGACCGGTATAAAGAAGTTTATTAAGTGGTACAAAAAATATAATGATATAAAATAAGTCTTATATAAGACTTTACCAACACACAACAACCCCCTCGCAAACAGCCATTTGGCCACTCCGCCACATGGGACTGACGAGGCTTTGCTATAGATCTCAAGATAAATGAATACCCGTTGAAAAAGAGACTTCTTTTACTAATGCCTCGATTCTATGGTATGGAAAAGTTGTTAATTGACCAGCTGGAATCTATGCACTATACTGTAGACTGGATTGAGAATAAAATCCTGCCATTTGACTATCAGGGACCAGATTCAAAAATGAGGTTTCTCCGTAAATTGCTGTTTTTCATTTTTATGTTTAAACCCCGGTATATTAAAAGACAACTAAAATATAATAACTCGTATTACGATGTTCTGCTTTCAATAAATTGTCATCTAATATCATCTTTCTTATTTAAAAAATTAAAAAAACAGAACCGGAATCTATATTCAGTCCTATACTTGTGGGACTCTTCGAAAATGTACAGTTGTGTTAGATCCACAAGGCTATTTGACCGGATTTTTACATTTGATCAAGATGATGCAGATAGATACAATTGGAGATATTTACCTAACTTCTACATTTATACTGCTTCTGACAAATCAATTGAGATAAAGCATGATATTTTCTTTGCAGGTAAGTTCACTGCAGAAAGATTCAGGATTTTTGAAAAAG
>CAZGUR010000233.1:0-5185 GCA_964529295.1 uncultured Rikenellaceae bacterium
ATGAAAACAACCCTTCTATTTTTAATATTTGCAATATCACAGATTGTTATGCTGGCCCAGGATCTGACCGTTGATCCTTCACTTACCTTATGGTATACACAGCCGGCTTCTGAATGGGAAGAGGCACTTCCGGTTGGTAACGGAAGGCTGGGTGCAATGGTTTTCGGCGCTTATGACGAGGAGCGGATACAGATAAACGAGGACACCCACTGGTCGGGCGGTCCTTATTCAACAACGGTTGAAGGTGGTTACAGGGTATTGCCTGAAATACAGAAACATATTTTTGAAGGCAGGCCCCTGGCTGCTCATAAGCTGTTCGGGAGGCATCTTATGGGTTATCCGGTGGAACAACAAAAATACCAGTCAACAGCCAACCTTCATATATTCTTTAAAGGGGAAGAGGAGATTTCAGGATACAGGAGGTGGCTTGACCTGGGCACAGGTATTGTTCATGTTGAATATGAATCAGCCGGGGTTAAATATCACAGGGAAGTGTTTGTATCAGTGCCGGACCAGGTAATTATAGTCAGGTTGAGCAGTGATAAGAAAAATGGTCTGAACTTCAGGTCACAGCTCAGGGGAGTGCGGAATATGGCTCATTCAAATTATGCTACCGATTATTTCAGGATGGATGGCCTTGGGGATGATGGACTGGTGGTTTACGGTAAATCGGCTGATTACCTGGGTGTTGAGGGACAACTGAGATATCGTGCCCGCTTAAAGGCATTTAACGAGGGTGGAGTGATAAAGGTTGAAGGAACAGATCTGATAGTTGAAAATGCTGATGCAGTTACATTATGTATAGCAGCGGCAACAAACTTTGTTAACTACAGTGATGTCAGTGCAGATCCGGAATTACGCGTAAAGAATTACCTGGATAATATTGAAGGCAAAAGCTATGAGCTGTTGAAAAGTGCTGCTGTTAAAGAATATAAAAGACTCTTTGACAGGGTAAGGCTTGAACTGCCTGTTGGGGTGAATTCATACCTGCCAACAGATGAGCGAATGAAAGCACTGGAAGATAATCCTGACCCTGCCCTTGCCGCACTGGCATACAATTTTGGACGGTATGTACTTATCTCATCCTCACGTCCAGGCACACAACCGGCAAACCTCCAGGGTATATGGAATGAAGATATGAACCCCTCCTGGGATTCAAAGTACACTACAAATATTAATACAGAAATGAATTACTGGCCTGTTGAATCAGGCAATCTGTCAGAATGTGCTGAGCCATTGATAAGAATGGTAAGGGAATTAAGCGACCAGGGATCCGGGGTGGCCCGCGAACATTACGGTGCAGGTGGATGGGTGTTTCATCAGAATACAGATTTGTGGAGAGTTGCTGCACCGATGGACGGACCAACCTGGGGCACATTCACTACAGGGGGAGCATGGTTAACAACCCACCTCTGGGAACATTTCCTGTATAACAGGGACCTTGCATATCTGGAAGAAGTATATGATATAATAAAGGGATCTGTACAATTCTTTATGGATTTTCTCATTGAGCACCCCAATGGTGAATGGCTTGTTACAAACCCCTCGAATTCACCTGAAAATCCGCCCGACGGTCCCGGTTACGAGTATTTCTATGACGAAGTAACGGGGATGTACTATTTTACAACTATCTGCTATGGGTCTGCAATTGATATGCAGATACTTCATGACCTTTTTTCTTATTATATTGAAGCTGCCAGTCTGCTTGAAAGGGATAAAGATTTTGCTCTTCAGGTAATGGAGGCCCGCAAGAGACTGGTGCCGCCGCTTATCGGATCTGACGGTGGTCTGCAGGAATGGACTGAAGATTATGATCAGATGGAAGATAAGCACAGGCATTTTTCTCATCTCTATGGCCTTTATCCCGGCAATGTGATATCTGCAAAGAGAACACCTGGACTGGTGGATGCCTGTAAGGCTGTTCTGGAACAGAGGGGAGACGGTGGAACAGGATTTTCAAGAGGCTGGAAAATGGCCTTGTGGGCACGGTTGTATGATGGTAACAGGGCAAATAAGGTCTTTAAGGGATACATTAAGGAACAGGCTTATCTCCAGTTATTTGCGAAGTGCTTTACGCCTTTGCAGGTGGATGGTACGCTTGGTGTTACGGCCGGTATAACGGAAATGTTAATGCAGTCACATGAGGGAGTTATTGACCTGCTGCCGGCCCTGCCAGATGAATGGGACAGCGGAAAGTTTGAAGGTGTACGTGCCAGGGGTGGTTTTGAATTAAGCTTTTCCTGGGGTGAGGGTGTAATAACAGGGCTTGATGTCTTATCCAAAGCCGGTGAGAATTGCCGGATAAATACAGGAACAGCCTGCCTTGTTTACCTGGATGGAAATCCGGTTGACTTTAAAGAACACAAAGACGGATCAATAGAGTTTTTAACAGAGCCAGGAAAAAAATATGATATCAACATTATAAATTAATACCTCTTACTATCATGAAATCAATTATTCTGAAATTATTTTTGCCATTTGCATTTATTATTCTGACCCTTGCAGTAAGCGCGCAGTCTGATTATGATGAGCTGAAGCTTGAGGATATTTATAAAAACGGTATTTACACACAGGAGGGCTATGGTCCGGTTCGCTGGATGAAGGATTCAGAGGGTTATTCCACTCTTGAGTTAAACAGTGAGACAGGTGCTGTTGATATTGTCCGTTATGATGCACAGACAGGTAAGCGTACCATACTGATACCTTCCGGGCAGTTAATACCTGCTGGTGAAGAAAGACCACTGATCATTGATGATTATACCTGGTCTGAGGATAATACCAGCTTACTGATATTTACTGACACCAGGAGGGTGTGGAGGTATAATACGCGGGGCGATTACTGGGTGCTGAACCTGGATGATATGGAACTGCAGCAACTGGGAAAGAATGTGGAGAGGAGAACGATGATGTTTGCCAAGTTTTCACCTGATGCCTCAAGGGTTGCATATGTCAGCAATAATAATCTTTATGTGGAGGATCTCTCTGATGGAGATATTACACAGCTGACATTTGATGGCGGGGATAATATTATTAATGGCACATTCGACTGGGTATATGAGGAGGAACTGGATTGCAGGGATGGTTTCAGATGGAGTCCGGATGGAAAAAATATAGCTTACTGGCAGACTGATACCGAGGGTACAGGTGTCTTTTATATGATAAATAATGTTGACTCCGTGTATTCTGTGCCCATACCATTGCCATACCCGAAGGCCGGAACAACAAATTCGGCGGTCAAAGTGGGGGTAATGCCAGCAGATGGCGGTGATACAAGATGGTTCAATATACCGGGTGACCCCCGGAATAATTATCTGGCCAGGATGGATTTTATCCCAAACTCGGATGAAGTAATGATACAGCAGCTTAACAGGAAGCAAAACACCAACACCGTTTGGGTGGGTGATGTAAACACCATGGAATTAAACAATATACTGACTGATACTGATAAAGCTTTTCTGGATATCCATGATAATATCATGTGGCTCGATAATGAGAATTATTTCACCTGGACAAGTGAACGTGACGGCTGGCTGCATCTTTACAGGGTCTCCAGAGATGGGAAAAAAATGGATCTGATAACTTTGGGTGAATTCGATGTAGTAAGTATTAGTTGTATTGATCCCGTAGGTGGATATGTATATTATATAGCTTCACCCGGTAAGCCTGTTGATCGTTACCTTTACAGGAGCAGGCTTGACGGTAAGGGCAGGGCTGAAAGGATTACCCCTGATAATATGCCTGGACAGCATTCCTACCAGGTGTCCGCCGATGCAAAATGGGCAATACATACATTTCAGAATGTACTTACACCTCCGGTAATATCGCTGGTCAGCCTGCCCGGACACAAACAGGAACGTTTACTGGTGAGTAATAAGGAGGCAAAGGAACGTTATGATAATCTGGGTCTAAATCCCAAAGAATTTTTCAGGGTCGATATTGGTGAAGTTGAACTGGATGGATGGATGATCAAACCCCCTGCTTTTGATCCCTCAAAAAAGTACCCTGTTATCTTTTATGTTTATGGTGAACCGGCAGGTGCAACGGTCCAGAACAGCTGGGGTGGCGGCGATCTGTGGCACCAGTATCTTGCGCAGCAGGGTTATGTGGTTATGAGCATAGATCCCCGCGGAACAAGGACTTCCAGGGGAAGGGAATGGCGTAAGGTTATTTACCGCAAAATAGGTATTGTTGCTGCCCTGGATCATGCAGCAGGGGTGAGGAAGATTATAGAAGATTACCCCTTTGTGGATGAGTCGCGCATAGGTATACACGGATGGAGCGGCGGTGGTTCAATGACTCTGAACTGCATGTTCCGCTTTCCTGAACTTTATAAAACAGGTATCGCTGTAGCTTTTGTTGCCGACCAGAAAAACTATGACACAATATACCAGGAAAGATATATGAGCACACCACAGGATAATCCGGAAGGCTACAGGGACGGATCACCGATAACACATGCCCATAACTTGCAGGGCAATCTGCTTATCATGCACGGCACTGCCGATGATAATGTTCATTACCAAAGCTTTGAGATGCTTACCAATGAGCTGATAAAGCATAATAAGCTGTTCAGCCAGATGTCTTACCCCATGAGATCACATGGTATAAGGGAGAGGGAAAATACCTCCTACCATGTGAGGCAGACAATGGAAAAATTCTGGCTTGAAAATCTTGAGCCCGGTGGTATTGAAAAGTAAGCAGCATTAAACGGGAAATGCAGCTTTGATAATGGCAGTCCGGCCGGGGGATTAGTGTTGTGAGGGTCGGAGTACTAGTGTTATGAAGGTCGGAGCCGGGAGTATATTCCTCAGTTCTTTACCTCATAGCCCATTGACCGTATATTGGAGCGTATTTTTTCCGGGTCAATGTTATTGCCGCTTACTGAAAGTATTTTCTTACCCAGGTCAACGCTGGCTGAATCAACACCTTCAACAGATGAAGCTGCATTTTCAACATTCTGCTTGCAGTGATTGCAGGTCATACCTTCAACTTCCATCGAAATGAATTCACTTCCGGGAGAAGTATTGTCTTTTGCATTCACTTCAGGTTTTTTATTGAATAGTCTCATTATATATCCGTTTATTATTAGTAATACAAGAATAATGGCTGAACCGATGCTAAGCCATTTCGGGAGTATTTCATGGTTATGGGACATAATATGTTCCGGCAGGACGAACCAGCTGTC
>CAZGUR010000234.1:0-5171 GCA_964529295.1 uncultured Rikenellaceae bacterium
TGATTTAAAGGATGCTGGTGATGATGGATAAAAAGGAAAAAAATTCTATCTTGTGGCTTCTTAAAAAATCTGATCCGGCAATGACAAGAGAAACCAGGGAACCGCGGTTAATAGAGGCTTTAATACCTATCATACTGTTAATTGTCCTTCTGACCCTCAATGTCAGGTTCTTTGGTGACGACACCCTGTCAGGTGCCAACCAGATAGCTCTTATACTGTCGGCCACCGTGGCCGGACTGATAGCAGTGAGGCTGGGACATAAGTGGAAGGCGGTAAGAAAGTCGATAGTCGACAGCATAGGATCGGCCATGCCATCCATACTGATACTGTTTCTTATTGGTTCGCTTGCCGGAACATGGATGATCAGCGGCGTGGTGCCCATGCTTATATATTATGGTCTTAAGATACTCAATCCCACCATCTTCCTTGTTGCCACCGTGATAATATGCGCCATTGTGTCGCTGTCCACAGGCAGCTCATGGTCAACCGTGGCCACCATAGGTATAGCCCTGCTGGGCATAGGCACAACCCTTGGCTTCAATAAGGGTCTTGTTGCCGGCGCCATACTGTCGGGTGCTTATTTCGGGGATAAGATGTCGCCACTGTCAGACACCACCAACCTGGCACCAGCCATGGCAGGCACCGACCTGTTCACTCATATACGCTATATGATCTACACAACCGGTCCAAGCATACTCATAACACTTATCATCTTTCTTATCATTGGCTTTGCCGGTAAGCTTGAATCAAATGCCGCCGATATAGAAACGGTGATGACGGCCATAAATAATAAGTTCAATGTCAGCCCCATACTGCTTATCGTCCCGGCCTTTCTTATATTCATAATAATAAAAAAGGTGCCCCCCCTGCCTGCCCTTATAGCCGGCACACTGGCAGGCGCCGTTTTTGCCGTTATCATGCAGCCCGATGTGGTACGTGAGGTAGCAGGAATTGATGGCAGCTATGTCAAGCAGTCTTATGTAAGTGTTATGCGTACCATGTTTGGCAGTGTGGCGGTGACCACCGACAACAGCGCTGTTAATGAGCTGCTGTCTACCCGGGGCATGGCCGGCATGCTTAATACCATATGGCTTATTATCACGGCCATGGTCTTTGGCGGTGTAATGGAATCGGCAGGTATGCTGCTTAAGATCACAAGCTATATTATGAGGGTGGTGCATAATGCCGGCAGCCTGGTGGCAGCCACGGCAGGCACATGCCTTTTCTTCAACGTTACGGCCTCCGACCAGTACCTGGCCATAGTTGTTCCCGGACGCATGTTTTCGAAGATCTACCGTGATATGGACCTTAAGCCGGAGGTGTTAAGCCGTACCCTGGAAGACTCCGGTACCGTTACCTCGGTGCTTATACCATGGAACACCTGCGGAGCCACACAGGCAGGGGTGCTGGGCGTCTCCACCTTCACCTACGCCCCTTACTGCTTCTTCAATATCATCAGTCCTTTTATGAGCATCTTTATGGCCGCCTTCAATATCAAGATACGGAGGATAAGCGATGACAGGAAAGCAGGTAAGATCCATACTGAAGATGACCGAAGGGATATCTGATCATTCTGATAGCTGACGATAGCCTATTCTGATCCCCCAGTGGGGGCATACCGGCAGGGAACCAGCATCCCGGTCGCTTATACCAGGAAATCAGGGTACTTATCAGGATAAGATTCTCTTATCATATTATAGACAATATCAAAGATATCCTCAGCCGATGGCTTTGACAGGTAATCTCCATCTGTTGTATAGGCCGGCCTGTGCGCTTTGGCGCTGAGTGTAGCCGGCTTACTGTCGAGATAGTACCATCCGTTCTGCTTCTCCAACACCTGCTGCATCATATAGGCTGTTGTACCTCCCGGCACATCTTCATCGAGGAACAGTATCCTGCCTGTTTTTTTCAGTGACTCCTTTATTATGCCATTAATATCAAATGGCAGCAATGTCTGCACATCAACCAGCTCAACAGATATATCATGATCACGCAGGTGCTGAACAGCTTCCATGGCCACCTTCAGTGTGGAGCCGTATGACACAACTGTTATATCCTCACCCCTTGTCAATATTTCGGGCACTCCCAGTGGTATCCTGTATTCACCAGGGTTATCCGGTTTCCTTTCTTTCTGACGGTAGCCGTTAAGGGGCTCAACCACTATACCTGGATCATCAGCTGCCAGCAGGGTGTTATAGAAGCCCGAGGCCCTTGTCATATCCCGGGGCACGCATACATGAATGCCTCTGACCGCGTTAATAAGCATGGCCAGAGGTGATCCGCTGTGCCATATACCTTCTAGCCTGTGACCGCGTGTGCTGACTATCAGCGGTACCACCATATTACCTGCTGTGCGGTAGTGTGTTGTGGCCACATCATCGCTCAGTCCCTGCAGGGCATAGAGCAGGTAGTCGAGATACTGTATCTCTGCTATGGGACGCAGTCCCCGCAGTGCCAGTCCCAGTCCCTGTCCCAGTATGGTAGCTTCCCGTATGCCTGTATCTGTGACCCTCAGCTCTCCGAATTTTGACTGCAGTCCCTCATAGCTCTGGTTTACACCTCCTATCTTACCGGCATCTTCACCGAAGGTAAGAAGCCTGGGGTTTTTGGCAAACAGCACCTCATAATTGGCTTTCAGCACTTCGCGTCCGGGCACCTCCTGTGAGTCATCCGAATATTGCGGATCCACGGCTTTAACCTTCAGTGCCGATGTTTTTGTTTCGTTATACAGGTAAGTGTTATACCTCTGATAGCCATCCTGCCTGTTCCTTTTCAGCCATGCCTGCAGGTCATCCTTCAGGCTGTCCTTCTTTTTACAGTCGGCGCAAACATTACGAATGATACGTCTTGCCGCAACATAATTATCCTTTCGTATGGGGTGCATCACTTTCTCCAGCCCGCTTATAATATTTTCAACAGTGTCTTCCCTGCCCTTACTCTTGCAGCTGCAGTTTTTCTCCCTGACCAGTTTTACCAGGGCGTCCCTCTCTATCTTTACAGGCTCCTGGAAGGCATTCCATCCTGTCTTACGGGCTGTTTTGGCTTCCGTCTCCGCCTCTTTCTCTATCTTCTCCAGCTCTTTCTCCCCTGCTATTCCTTCTGCCAGCATCCATTCCTTCATCTTCAGGATAGGATCAAAGTCTTTTTCCCACTGCAGCCTCTCCTCGTCCTTATACCTTTCATGCGAGCCTGATGTTGAGTGTCCCAGCGGCTGAGTAACCTCTTCAATATGAAAAAGCACGGGTACATGCTCGCGCCTGCATATATCTATTCCTTTCCTGTATGTCTCGATCAGACCGGGATAGTCCCACCCTTTGGCGGTGAATATTCTTATGCCCTCGCCTTTCTTCTTACTCTCAAAACCTTTCAGTACCTTCGATATGCTGCCCTTGGTAGTCTGGTATTTTTTCGGCACCGAAATGCCATAACCGTCATCCCACACCGATATGGCCATCGGCACCTGGAGAACACCAGCAGCGTTCACAGTCTCCCAGAAATGTCCTTCTGATGTACTGGCATCACCAATTGACCCGAAAGCCACCTCATTGCCTTCTATTGACAGGTTCTTAAATTCCGCCAGCTCCTTGTTCTGCCTGAACAGCTTTGAGGCATAGGCCAGTCCCAGCAGCCTTGGCATCTGTCCGGCTGTAGGCGATATGTCAGCAGAAGAATTCTTAAGCTTTGTCAGCTCTTTCCAGCTGCCATCCTTATTTATATTGGGCGTTGAGAAGTGGTTATTAAAAACCCGGCCCCCGTTGCCAGGGTTAAGCTCCGGATCAGTGTTACCGTATAGCTGGTGAAAG
Source organism: uncultured Rikenellaceae bacterium (assembly GCA_964529295.1). Lineage (GTDB taxonomy): Bacteria > Bacteroidota > Bacteroidia > Bacteroidales > VadinHA17 > UBA9300. The sequence continues at coordinate 3,804 of CAZGUR010000234.1, forward strand.
AATTCTTCGGCATTATAAAGATCCATGGCCATCATCCATGTCTGATCGCGATAATACCCTGACCGCCAGTCACCTTCCCTGAACTGTTTGGCCAATGCCAGCTGTGCTATCTCCTTGCCATCACCGAATATGCCGAATTTTGCCTTGCCTGACAATACCTCGCGCCGACCTATACTGCTTAAGTTCCTGCTGAGGTTGGCCAGCCTGTAGTCAGATAATACTTCTTTGCTGTTATACTTTTTTGACGCATTTTTCTGAGTTTTCTCCTGCGTCTTTTTCTGAGTTTTCTCCTGCTTCTCCATTACTGTTTTGTTTGTTCAGGTTTGTGGCTGTTTCTCGCCTGTTTTTAATAATTTATATATATCTTACTATTGGTAAACAAAAATAATGGCCTCTTGTTTTACTGATGATAATCAAAATGTTTTATTAAATTTGTAACCAATATTTTACAATTTAGGAATTTATAGGATATGTTTATAAAATTACTGCTTTTAAGTATTGTATTTGTTGTGATAGCTCTTCTCGGGCTGGCCGTCAAAATACTTTTTTCCAGGACCGGGCGCTTCCCCGAAACACATGTCGGACGGAATAAGGAGATGGCCAGGCGGGGTATCAGGTGTGCCCAGAGCATTGATGTAGGCTGTCAGCCCACAGACGATTTCCCGGGCTGCTCCAGCTGCGGCATAAAATAGTATCCCTGACAGGGATAGCTGCAGCTTAAGGAATTATTTCAGAATAAAAATATCCTGCGGGAAGAATAATGCTTCGCGTAATGGAATTAATCAGACAGGTAATCTATCATGCCTTCGGTAAACCAGGTCCTGAATTCACCATCGCCACCTGAATACACAAGGTAAGCATCAATATTGTCCACCCTCGCTATCATCTCCTTAGCCCCCTCCAGGCCAAGCACCATACATGATGTAGCCAGTGCATCGGCCGTCATGCAATCATCAGCTATAATAGTGGCACTCAGTAATTTGTGTCGCACAGGATATCCTGTTTTAGGATTTATGGTATGAGAATACTTAACACCGTCTTCTATATAATACTTCCTGTAGTTGCCGGAGGTAGCCAGTGCCCTGTCCACCAGCTTTATATCGGCCTGCCTGTGCACACCCGGACTAATATTGCCGTCTGTTGGTTTATCCAGACCTATAAGCCAAGGCTGGCCATCAGGCTTTTTACCTCTTGTGCGCACCTCGCCCCCAACCTCCACCAGGAAGCGGTCATATCCCATGGAGCAAAGGTAATCATGTATTAAATCAACCGTGTATCCCTGGGCAATAGCATTAACATCAAGACACATGTCAGGGTCGCTCTTTACCACCAGCCCTTTCTCTATCTTTATCTTATCCATCCCTACAA
>CAZGUR010000235.1:0-5168 GCA_964529295.1 uncultured Rikenellaceae bacterium
AACCGCTTTTTTCCCTGATCCATAAACCAGAAAACCCCATTACCTTCTTCAATATCAGTTGAAAAAGGATTACTGATCTCACCCGGGCCACGCCCTGTACGCCCCGTTGAACATATATATTTGTATGTATTTTTGTTGAACAGATGGATTTGTTCCTTACTCATAGGAGTATTTGATAAAATTAGCAGCGAGTCATATATATGTACTGCACCTTGTAAAAATACTTTTTCGATTTCCGGTATTGACCCTGTGAGTGAGATAGTTTTAGGGAATATGTCAGAATCATTATAATTACAGGATTGTGGAATCATTGAACAGAAAGAAACTAATAATAGAATAGCTCGCATTGCTCAGTAAATTAATAACGAATCCTTTTTATCAAAATAGATTCACTTTAATAAAAAGGATTCAATTTGTAAAATCAATCGGGATTTACGATACACATACCACCTGTACCGATACCCCGATTTGAAAACAACAATATACAATTGCCAGGATAATTGCACATAACACACAGATCCCACATATCAGCATCAACCATAGTGCATCCCTGTGTGCAATACGGGCCCCACTGCATTGGTACTGAAGTAATTGCTGCAACATTTTCTTTTATTGCAGCATTTACCTCACTTGTAAAAGCAATTCGATTAGAAAAACCGTTAAACAAAAAGATAGATGACACAAAAGCAAGAATAAGTATTGTTTTTTTGGGTATTTTTAAATACATAATAAACAAATTTAAATTATTAATCATTATACATAATCTGTCTATTGAAGTACTTCTTTTTCCGGAAGCAATTAACAAACATAAATTCTTATTGCAGATTTCATATGCAATTTATAAAAATAAGAGAACAAGTCAAAATGTTTTACAAAATATTGTTTGCTTTCTATAATTATAATATGTAAATTGACAACACATAAAATATTATGTATTATAGTTAAAATGTATATGTAACACATATATAAGGAGGTGTTATGAATTGGAAAAGAATGTCAGATAATGCTATTGTGAACGAGATTGGAATAAGAATTAAGAAACAAAGACTGCTAAAGAACTATTCACAGGAGGAGCTAGCATCAAGGGCTGGAATAGGGATTAGTACTTTGCAAAAGCTTGAATATGGTTCGTATGCAACACTGAAAACTATAATCCAGGTTATGAGGGCTTTAAAACAACTGGATGCTTTAGACAATTTTATTATTGACCCAGGTATTAGTCCTATTGAACTACAAAAGCTTGAAGGGAAATCAAGGGAAAGAGCATCTAAACGCAATAAGTAATTATGGTCGCAGTAAACGTTAGAATTTGGGGTAATGATATTGGAGTAGTTTCCTGGAATCCTGAAAAGAAATATGCTACTTTCGAGTTGCTACCTGATTTTTATCAGAAAGGGATTGATTTAGCTCCACTAACGATGCCTATTGATGATATTCAACGGGGTCAAAGAATATTTGAATTTCCAAATTTAAATTTTGAGACATATTGTGGCTTACCTGGGCTGTTGTCTGATTCTTTGCCAGATGCATTTGGAAATCAGGTTATAAAAGCATGGCTGGAATCACAAGGCAGGGATGCTAATTCATTCACTCCTGTTGAGAAACTTAGCTACATAAGTGAAAGAGGTATGGGGGCCCTGGAATATCATCCCTCTAACTATGAGCCCAGGTCAGAGGGTAAGGACATTGAACTGGAAGACCTGATAAATCTTGTTGACAAGGTCCTTGACGAAAGAAGGAGTTTTACTGTTAATCTGGATAAGGATGAGGAACAGGCATTTGCAGAACTAATAACAATTGGTACATCAGCAGGAGGTCAAAGACCAAAAGCAATTATTGCCTACAACAGGAAGACTGGAGACGTCAGATCAGGCCAGGTTGGAGTACAAGACGATTTTGAACACTTCATAATAAAATTCGATGGCATCAAGAAAGGAAGACTTAGTGATCCTGCTGGTTATGGAAAGATTGAGATGGTCTACCACCTTATGGCAAAAGAATGTGGAATAAATATGATGTTTTGTGATTTGATCCATGAAAATAACAGAGCTCATTTCATTACAAAGAGATTCGATAGAAAGAATGGATTGAAAGTTCATACCCAATCGCTGTGTGCTATTGCTCATTATGATTTTATGCAAGCTGGAATGTATTCTTATGAAGGTGCGTTGGCTGAGATGAGAGATATTGGGCTACCATATTCAGACTTTGAACAGCTTTTCAGGAGGATGGTTTTTAACGTAGTAGCCAGAAATCAGGATGATCATACAAAAAACATATCTTTTTTACTTGAAAAAGGTGGTGAATGGAGGATAGCTCCTGCTTTTGATGTATGCTGGTCATATAATCCAGCAGGAGATTGGACGAGTGTGCACCAGATGACAATTAATGGTAAACGAGATAACTTTGATACCAGAGATCTTCTTAGTTTCGCTGAATTCCAGAATATTAAAAAACCAAACGAAATAATTGAACAAGTAGTCGAATCTGTTTCTAAATGGCCGTCATTGGCAAAGGAATATGAAATCGATTCTGACAGGATTGAATATATAAATAAAACCCACAGGTTATTTCTGTAAATTATATACATATAAGAAACGCAAGGGAGAATAATCTTAAAAGCATAAGCCTTGATATCCCTCACGCTAAGCTGATTGCCGTAACCGGTATATCTGGCTCCGGTAAATCATCCCTGGCATTTGATACCATAGCTGCAGAAGGCTCCCGCCAGTACCTGGAAACAATACCATCATTCGCCCGACAGTTTTCCGGACAGATATCAAAACCGGATGCCGATGAGATACAGGGACTACATCCTGTTATATCAATAGCTCAGAAACCGCCCGGAAGATCATCCAGGTCGACACTGGGTACGGTTTCAGAGATTTATGATTACCTGAGGCTACTCTTTGCCCGATTCGGAGAGTCAGAGGAGGTGGTAAAACTGTCCCGGAGCCTTTTTTCGTTTAACAGTCCTGAAGGAGCATGTCCAAAGTGCTCGGGACTCGGACTGGAGGAAAAGATATCCATTGACAGGCTGGTATCAGACCCTTCCAGATCGTTAAGGGAAGGTGCCCTGGCGCCAACATTGCCCTCGGGATATATTATGTATTCCCAGCTTACTATCGATGTGCTCGACACTGTTTGCCGTGAACATGGTTTTAGCGTGGATATACCCTGGAATGAACTGGATGAAGAACAAAAGAATGTTGTCCTGTATGGAAGCGATAAAATCGAAGTATTAAAGGGTAAACATACAATAGAGTCGCGATTGCGCTGGAAAGCCTTAAAGGCGAAGCCCCGGGAATACGGTTATTATCACGGGATAATTAATATTATGGAGGATATTCTCAGGCGCGACAGAAACCGGAATATCCTCAGGTTTGCAGAATCAGCAATCTGTTCAGCGTGCAATGGCAACCGGCTTAATAAAAGAGCTTTGTCAGTTAAATACCGGGGATTTACCATTGATTATTTATGTAAGCTTGAGCTGAGTGAGCTTCCCGGCATAATCTCCGGCATTAAGACAGGCGATAAGGCTGAAAAGATCATTCTTAAAAAAATAACAGCCCAGCTTGAATTGTTATGCATGCTGGGTGCCGGTCATCTTCGTCTCTCCAGAAGTACCGATTCATTATCGGGTGGCGAACTGCAACGGGTCCGACTTGTAAACCAGTTATCTGCTTCTCTTACAAACGTCCTTTATATACTGGATGAACCCTCCATTGGGATGCATTCACGGGATGTAAACAGCTTAATAGGTGTACTGCGACGCCTGGCCGAACAGGGCAATACAGTTATTATTGTGGAACATGACCCTGGAATTATCAGGAATTGTGACTGGATAATTGAAACGGGACCGGAGGCCGGTATAAAAGGAGGGGAAATTCTTTTTAACGGTCCCATTGACGAATTTATACATAATGCTGAAATCACACCCACACAATATGCGCTAAGCATTACTCATGGCCCTGAGGAGCCAGGACCTGAGGGTGAGTTGTTCAGGCTGAATAATTGCAGTAAGAACAATTTAAAAGGTATAAGTGTAAGCTTTCAAAAATCTGCTGTCAACGTAATAACCGGGGTGCCCGGGGCCGGGAAGTCAAGCCTCATTTTTGGCTGTCTTGAGCCTGAACTGGAAAAAGCAATACGAATTGACAGATCACCCATTGGAAGAACACCAAGGAGTAATCCTGCCACATATACCGGTCTGGCCGATCATATACGTGATCTGTTTGCAAAACAGGCAAGTGCCATAGAGAAAGGATATACAAAAGGACGGTTCTCCTTTAATAACAGGGGAGGCAGATGTGAGAAGTGTGAAGGTGCAGGTAAGATACAGGTAGGAATGCACTATATGGGTAAGATAGATGTGGTATGTGAGCTGTGTAACGGAAGAAGATTCAATGATGAAACCCTGGAGATAAAGTATAAAGGGAAAAGCATATCAGACATTTATGACCTGAGCATCAACCAGGCGGCTGAGTTTCTTGGCGATGAACATAAGATCCTGGGATACCTTAAAGTATTGCAGTCGCTCGGGATGGGATACCTCAAACTGGGACAATCATCAACGACCCTCTCAGGCGGAGAAGCCCAGAGGATAAAACTGGCAGCAGCATTATCCAGGAAATTTTCATCCGGTACATGGATAATAATGGATGAACCGACTACCGGACTGCATTATATGGACACCGAGGTGCTTATAAAAGCATTGAAGCGATTGACAGCCAGTGGAAATACAATTATTGCCATTGAGTACCAGGAGCAGTTTATAAGGGCAGCGGACCGGATTATTGACCTGGGACCGGGCAGTGGCCTTAAGGGGGGCAAAAAAATATTTGAAGGAACATGGAATGATTTTCTGAAGTGCAAAGAGTCTGTTACAGTGGAATATTTAAATAAACCAGGTTCAGCGGAAAAGCATAAGCCTTACAAAAAAAGAGATATAAGCATTAAAGGTTGCAGGACAAACAATCTCAGGAACATAGACATTGACATACCGTTAAACAGCATTAGTGTAATAACAGGCATCTCCGGCAGCGGCAAGTCGTCACTCGCCTTTGATACTGTTTATTCCGAAGCGCAGTCCAGATTCACTGAAAGCATGAGTGTGTTTTCAAGGTCCTATATTAAACAATCAAACCCGGCCAGGGCAGAAAGTTTTA
>CAZGUR010000236.1:0-4650 GCA_964529295.1 uncultured Rikenellaceae bacterium
AAATGCAAGGGTTTTAAATGTTTTCATTGGTATATTTTTATACATTATTTCACCGGACCCCGCCGGGCAGGGCCTATTTTTCAGAGACGGTTCTTCCGTTTATTAACGGACAGATCAACAAGTTAGACAAAAAGCAAAATCAATGCAAAATTTTTTTATATATCACCTTATCCTTTTGCATTTATTATCATATTTTTGTTTAAGTACCGGGCATTCATATACATATAGTCTGATTATAATGATTATGACATAAACGTACCGTCCTTATGAAAAGATTAAACTGGAAGCAAAGACTGCTTATCGTTGCATTAACGATAGTGGCATATGGATTAATAGCCGTGCCTGTGGGTATTGCCAGGGGTCATGAGGAAATAAAAGACCTGGTACTCCAGGCTGTGCTGTTCGGCGTTCTTTTCGGTCTCAGCTTCCCCTTCCTGATGGAAATATTAGCCCTCGAGCTGTTGGCAGGGATCAAAGATTAATATTCAGTTCTCACAGGTATAATTTTCAAAAAGGCCAGGAAAGTATTGAGCTGAGAGATATCAAAGAGATAATTCCAGGAAAAACAGCTAAAATAGCAGATAAGGGCCTGAGAGTGATAACTATTGATAATGCTGAATATGATTTTACCTTAAATAACAGGGAAGAATGGATCAGGCAATTGCAAAAAATTATTCCCCGATAATATAAATCCTGTTATTCTTAACCCTGTAAATCATTGGCACAACGGTAACATTTCTGTATTTCAATCTGAGCCTCTTTGTCTCCTTAATGACAAAACTCACTTCATTCTTTATCTCAAACACAGGCTCTGACTGGTAAAAATGCTCTTCTGCAAGATACTTTTCCCATCCGCCTGAGTCCACCAGCCCCTTAATAAACTCATCCTTTTTAGACATAAGGTTTATCATTGCGCAGTTTGTATGACCCAGTACAATTATATATTTAATATCCTCAACAGCAATGGCATAGGAGATATTAAACTCCAGGTCGCGCATATTGGCACCGCCTGTTCGTATTACATAAGCAAAATTGGCGGGGATATTCAGTATAAGCCGGCTGTCCATGCACATACCTATCAGCAGTTCAGCCTTTTTATGCTCTTCTAACTTGCGTCCAAGATTGTGATATTCAAGAAATAACTCAACAGCAGTACCCCTGTATTCCCCGGGTATATCCTTCTTTGATTTAATGTCGATCAATGGTTGCATAATAAGTATTTTTTAATCTTAATATTGTGACCATCCAGATGGTTCAACAGCATAAAAATAAGTAATATTTCATTCTGTCCCTTGTGAATGGTAAAAATATAATCTCATGAGGTTTTGATTTTTCTGTAAAATTTGAAAAAGTTTACGAAAAACGCATAAGCGTAGCTCTTACTACATATTTAAACACTAAGGCTTTGACATCATATAAGCTACCCGGTAAGCCGGATTATATCTATAAAAATCAAGGATCATAACAATGTAATATATTCAAACTATTTATACATTTCTGCTGTATTATTTTTTGTATTATAAAATATATACTTATATTTGTCAATCATAAAGGCGTTTTAACTATGTTTTATTCAATATACAATAATCTTTTCAATAATAATACAGGTAATAATTATTATTATCCGGGAAGGTTATTGTCCGCTGATTAACAGGTTTAAAAAAGCAAGTGGATCGAGCCTTCCGGAAATGGAAGGCTTTTTTTATATATAAAAGATTAAAAGATAAATGAAAAGTGATCTCTTAAGAACCGAAGAAGCCCTGTCGATTGTCAAAGACACCTTTGCTGCTGAACTGGCCGGCAGACTGGGACTGGTAAAAGTATCATCACCGCTGGCTGTAACTGACGGCACGGGTATCAATGACGATCTGAACGGCTATGAACAACCCGTAAGATTCACAATGAAGGGGATGAAGGGCAGGAAAGCCGTTATAGTGCAGTCGCTCGCAAAATGGAAGCGTATAAGACTGGGGGAGCTGGGTTTGGAGACCGGCAAAGGCATACTGACAGATATGAGGGCCATACGGCCGGATGAGATTCTCAGTCCAATACATTCGGTTTATGTGGATCAGTGGGACTGGGAGAAACATATCACTCCGCAGGACAGGAATATTAATTACCTTAAGGCAACGGTCAGGGAAATATACCAGGCACTGCGGCATACTGAATTAACTGTCTCAGGTATATACCCCGGAACAGAAGCCTGGCTGCCCGGGGAAATAACATTCCTTCATACTGAAGAGCTGCTTGCCTTATATCCTGGAATGAAACCGCGTGCGCGAGAAAACATGGCAGCCAGGGAGTATGGTGCAATATTCCTTAGCGGTATAGGAGGAGTGCTCAGTGACGGCACGGTACACGATGGCAGGGCACCTGATTATGACGACTGGAGCAGTGTGGCCGGGGATGGCAGGACCGGACTCAACGGTGATATTATTATCTGGAACCCCCTGCTGCAGTCAGCCTTCGAGATATCATCAATGGGTATACGTGTTGACCCGGAGGCATTGCTGAGGCAACTAAGGATAAGCGGTTGCACAGAAAGGCTGCAGCTACCCTTTCACAGCAGCCTGATAAAAGGTGAACTGCCGCCGAGCATAGGAGGCGGTATCGGCCAATCAAGGGTTTGTATGTATATGCTCCGGAAAAAGCATATAAGCCAGGTGCAGGTGGGCATATGGCCTGAGGCTGCTGGCATTACTGCAACCTGGACTGGTCCCTGATCATAACCCTAATGAACCATTATAGTCAGTTTCTCCTTTATATCCCTGGATGACACGCCAACAAGCAATTCATATTCACCTTCACCTGTATTCCATGCTTCAAGACCTTCATCATAATAGGCCAGGGAACTGACGGGTATCTCCAGGCTAAGCGTTTTCTTCTCCCCGGGCTTCAGGTTCACCCTGGCGAAGGCCTTCAGTTCTTTCACGGGTCTTGGCACCGGCGGGTTAACGTGATGGGAATAGACCTGTATCACCTCTGCCCCTTCCCTGTCGCCTGTATTCTCAATTTCCACCGACACAGCAATATTATCATAAGATGAATAGGCCTGTTTATCCGTTGCTGCTGTGGTAATATTAAAGCTTGTATATGACAATCCGTATCCGAATCCGAACAGGGGATCAATCTCCTTAATATCGTGCCACCTGTACCCTACAAAAATATCTTCCTTGTAAACCTGCTTATCGTCAATGCCCGGGTAGGACAGCGCATCAAAGGCATGGGCACCGTTATCTTCAAGCTTCACGGGAAAGGTAAAGGGCAATTTGCCCGATGGATTCACATCACCCGAGATAATGTCTGCAATAGCCCTTCCGCCTTCGCTGCCCGGGTACCATGATTGCATTACACAGCTGACATCATCTATCCAGGGCATAGCCATGGCATTACCACTTAAGAGGATAACGGCAACATTACTGTTCACTGCCAGTATCTCCCTTATCAGTTCATCCTGTCCGAAGGGCAGACCAAGTCCTTCCCTGTCGCCATTCTCACAATCCTGCTTATGATTTTTGTTTAATCCACCGATAAAAAGCACTATATCAGATCGTCCGGCAAGCTCCACGGCGGACTTCCTGAGTGAATCGGCATCCAGTCCCGATGGCCTTACATATCCATATACGGGCGGACCGGATGCATAGCCCTTCGAGTGCTCTATGATAGCGTCGCCAAACCTCTCCTTTATACCCTGCAGGGGAGATATCTCATAAATAGGTTTCAGCTCGGATGAGCCGCCTCCTTCACTCATGCTGCGTGTGGCATTCTCCCCTATAACAGCTATCCGGGTACCGGATGTGGCGGTAAGTGGAAAAAAGCTATTGTCATTCCTGAGTAACACTATACCCTGCCGGGCCACCTCCCTGGCTACATCAAAATGAGCCTGGCTGCCTTTAGACCCATAGGGCCTGTCCTTATCCATCGTTGTCCGGAACATCAGGCGCAGTATCCGCCGCACTTTCTCATCCAGCACTGATTCATCTATCTCTCCCTTTTTTATCATCTTCAGGAACGGCAGGGCCAGGTAGTAATTATCGTAGGCGTTTGTCAGTGAGTAGGTAAGGCCGTCGGAGCCGGTGCCCATCTCTATATCAAGACCGTACAGCGCAGCCTCCCTTGTATCATGGGTTGATGCCCAGTCAGATATCAGCACGCCGTCAAAGTTCCAGTCGCCCTTCAGTATATCATTAACCAGCACTTCATTATGAGTACAGTACTGACCCCGGTATTTGTTATATGAGCCCATCACGGCCCACACATTGGCTTCCGTTACCGCGGCTTTAAAAGCCGGCAGGTATATCTCATGCAGTGCACGGTCGCTCAGCTCAACACTTATGTTATTACGCCTTGTCTCCTGGTTATTAAGCACATAATGTTTTACACATGCTGCCACACCGTTTGTCTGCACCCCTTTTATATAAGGCACCACCATCCTGGATGCCAGGTAAGGGTCCTCTCCCATATATTCAAAATTCCTCCCGTTAAGAGGTGTGCGGTAGATGTTTACACCCGGACCAAGAAGAATATCCTTACGCCTGTACCTGGCTTCTTCACCTACGGCCACCCCATAGCGGTATGCCAGCTCAGGGTTAAAAGATGCAGCCAGGCATGTAAGGGCAGGAAAGGCCGTGCACGAATCATTGGTCCACC
>CAZGUR010000236.1:4660-5159 GCA_964529295.1 uncultured Rikenellaceae bacterium
ATTCCAGCTGTCCCATTCGATCTCGGCTCTCACCCCGTGGGGACCGTCCGACATCCATAATTCCGGTATACCCAGACGCTCCACGCCCGGTGAACTGAATTTTGACTGTGCATGGCACATCCTGACCTTTTCCTCAAGTGTCAGTTCCCGGATAATTTCCTCTATCTTCTCTTCTGTTTGTATGCTGTTTAACTGTGCGCTGAGGTTTATTGACATCAGGACAGTTAAAACAATTACATTAATAATTATTCTTCCCATGATAGCTGATTGTTTCTGTTGATAATTAAAAATTTTACAATTTCAGGAGCCGGTCTTCGGACAGCATTACATCAATACGCTCAATCAGACCGGTCCGCATAAATAATTCCCTGCTCATCCTGTTATCAAGACTAAGATCCTCATACTCCAGCTTTTGACCGTCTGACAACAGTAAATGTAATGATTCATTTGTCCCGGCAAGATACCTGACGGGCGTATTGCAACAGGTAAATCGCAGGCT
>CAZGUR010000237.1:0-5118 GCA_964529295.1 uncultured Rikenellaceae bacterium
AAATGGCTGATGATGTTTCCAGTAATCGCAAATAATCATTGGCGATATCTTTTAATACCTCATGCCCAACTGAATCCAGGATTAAACCCGACTTATTCAAATATGTCAGATCGCCGTAATAAGGGATAAACTCCTCTTTTGCATTTGAAATAGTTTTTTCGAAATTCTTAGTTAACATCCATTCTATACGGCGTAATTCCCGTTCTGATTTCACGCGGTCGGTGATATCCCTGATGATTATGCTGGTTCGTTCCAGATTTTTTCCGAGGGTAAAAACAGAGCTGGTGATTTCGGCAGGGAATGTGGAGCCGTCTTTGCGGATAAATCTAAGTTCTCCTTTTACCTTTCCCTTTTTCTTTCTTTCTTCCAGTAAAAGGGGCAGATTCTCGTCTGAGGGGTCAACGATGCCGTTTCTCCCGGTAGCGCATATTTCCTCTTCGCTCATGCCAAACATTTCACAAGCGGCCCTGTTGGCTGATATAATAGGGCCGTCAGTCAATGTAAGCAAGATTGCATCCAGACTGTTTTCGAGTATCAGCCTGTAGCGTTCTTCACTTTCCTTTAGCTCTTCTTCAAATTTCGTACGTTTTTTAATTTCATCATTCAGTTCATCTATCAGTTTAAGCGAGTTTTTTCGTGCTTCCTTAAGCTCTTCAACAGATTTCTGAAGATCTTTAAACCTTTTATCTGCAATTTGTTCGAGAGATAGTTTTTCGTCCTGCAGCCTGAGCTCAAAGTCGAGATGCTCCAGTATTACAGCAAGCATCTGTACGGCATTCTGAACAAGCATTCTATCTTTCTCTGACAGTGATTTCGCCTGCTTTGTTTCGATAAACCCAAAATGAGAGCCTTTTGTCTTTATTTCCAGGTCAGGCTTGCTTCTTTTTTTCTGATGCTCACGGTATTCAAATGACGATGGCTTAAAAAGTTCTGCCATACCCTCAGTAAACAGCTCAATAATTTTTTCCTTATTGTGGAGCTGTGAAAGGTTGACCATCAGTAAAAACAGCTCGTGCGAAGTATTCATTGGTACTGTCATTTAATTGCAAATTCAGGATAATTAAGCTGCAGCCATTCATCAGGATCCTGGTAATAGGGGTTTTGTGTTATAATACCGCCGGAAATAGCATAAGGATGAGTATGCAGTACATTCATAATGACACTGCCGGAGAATTTGCTTAAATTATACAGGCATATGCTTACCCATGGTTTGCCCTGAATAAAATAGTTCAGCCGCGATTCATAAGCCATGAGGTGCTCAACACCCGGGATAGCTTCCAGGGCCCACACCATCTCAGCTGTGGCACGGATATTTCTTTTTTCGTCCTTTTGTGATTTTTGAAAAAACTCATTCAGTCCGTGATCCATGCTTATAGGTGAAAACGTACCATCAGGGTAATACAGTTCCTTTGCACTGCTAATGGAAAAAAGTTCAGGATCATGTGGATGATGCCTGCAGTCGGGATAACGAATTCCATAATCCCTGATAAAATTTTCCCTGCTTCTTTCAACAGGACAGTAAAGTTGCATATCACCGCTAATATCACCCTGGTGCAGGAAACCGAAGATAATTTCGTCGCGCTCTTCCTCTGTCTCATATAGGCCGCAGATATGCAAACCCCAGTTGCATGTGTATCCGCCAAATCCCATCTCAAGCTTTTCCTGGTCTGATGTTTTAATATGCATAAGTGTTTCCTCCTGGTATTATTATGATCATTATCTGTCAGGTCAGATACCGGGCAGTGGTTTCTCCATTAAACCGCCCTTAAAACATCTTAAGTTATCAACCTGCCGATGGCTTTTATTTTAAACTGACTGACTATCTGACTGAAACCAAACTTAAGATTCAAGAATACAATATACAATAAATAATTCCTATAGCATCTTTATCATTGTAAATATCATTATCTTCCTATCCTTTCAATGCCTTCTGAGTGCCCTTCTGTTGGCTCCCGTTTTTATGGAAGTATATTAATAACCCCGTGATGAACAAAACCTGCCATGGATACGTTAAGCCTTTGAACAGTGCTACAGAGCAGTGTTATCTGAATTAATAACCAAAAATTAGTCATTATGAAAAAGCAATTATTAACACTTGCAGCTCTTTTTACTATAGCTGCATCCACTGCTTTCGGTCAGTGTACCACCGAAAAAGACAGTAATAAGTTTCTCGTGGCAGGTGAATGCGGTATGTGCGAGACCCGTATAGAGGCTGCTGCAAAGGAAGTTGAGGGTGTCACCGGCGCCGAATGGGATAAGGAAACCAAGATGCTGGCCCTTACCTTTAATTATGTAAATCCTGACGTAAAGGATGTACATAAGGCTGTGGCAGCTGTTGGTCACGACACAAAGCTTGTTAAAGCTGAAGATGCAGTTTATGACAAACTGCCTGCATGCTGTAAGTATGAAAGGCTTGCTGAGAAGAAATAGCAATGAAAACTGTCTTATTCATGCAATGCAGTGTTTTCGCATTCTTTATGGCAATAATGTAAATGCATGAGATAGAAGAAGTTTTAGAAATTGGGTGTTCCCGTTAAGAGGGGACGCCTTTTTTTTGCTTTTTTTTGATGTGCCGACAGGGCACTGATTTTTATTTGCCATTTTACCGTTTTGTTCTAACTTGCAGATGATACGAGGAATATAATTTTTCAATAATGGAATATGCAGGATTTCGCGATACCCTTCTGAAGGGGAACAGGAAGGATGCTTCAGGTATAATACGGCATATGATGGACTCAAAGCCGGTGGAAGAAATATATGAAGGTGTTATCCGTCCGGCCCTCTATGATATAGGCACATTATGGGAGAATAACAGGATAAGTGTTGCCACCGAGCACATGGCTACCGCCATTACCGAAGGCATTATGAACGAGATTTTCCCGGAAATTATATCTTCCGACAGGAAAAGCAGGAAGGTGGTGCTGGCATCCGTTGAAGGAGAGCCACACCAGGTGGGAGCCAGGATGGTAGGTGATTTGTTTGAGATCAATGGCTGGGATGCTTATTATGTTGGTTCTGATACTCCTGTAAAAGAGCTTCTCAGCTTTATAGATGAAATAAAACCTGATATTATCGGACTGTCAATGACAGTCTATTTCAATCTTCCGGCCCTGGAGAAAACCATCAGGGCAATAAGGGAAAGGTACAGTGATACGGAGATTATGGTGGGTGGACAGGGTTTTATCCATGGGGGAGCCGGACTTATTGAGAATTACGACAGGGTTGTGCTGATAAATGATCTGCATGAGCTTGACGAATATATAAAAGAGAAGAGGTATAATACGGGTATGAGCTTTGCGGAGTGATCTTATCAATAATGTAAACAAATAATTTCAGGATTATGACAATTAATAAACTCCTGGTCTCAGCCGGGAAAATAGATATACCTTCAGAAGCAGCCGCCGGGGAATACGGAGAAAAAATGGATATGATGATATCTATGGTTAACAGTGATATGCTTGCAAGGCCTGACCTGTCAGATCTTACCGCTGATGCCAGCCCGGAAATGATCAAAAATAATTCCCGCAACCATGCAAGTTTTATATATTCAATAATGCTTGCTTTTAATCCGGAAGCACTGGTCAACACCGTTTTTTGGGTATACAGAAGCTACAGAAGCCGGGGGTTTTCTACGGGATTCTGGCCGGTATACCTCAATATATGGATTGAAGTAATGAAAAAAACACTGGACGAAAGAACATTCACGGAAATATTGCCCTTATACAGGTGGCTGACAGACAGGGGTGATGATTTTACATCTCTTACAGATGGCGCGACCGGAGATAATCAAAGCGATATATAATATAGATTTTATGATTCCCGCCGAGCTGAAAAAATGGTTACCCGAACTGAGCTCCTGCATAGAGAAGAGCAGGGGCTTTATTGTTTTTATTTTCAGTGATAAAGGCGAATTATTGTCTTCCAATGCTGCAAGGGTGCTTATTGATGAAAAGGATCCTTACGGCAGTATCAATAATCCCACATTCGATAAGTTGCTGGAGATAATACAAGAGAAAGGAGTCTTTGAAGGTGTCATTACTTTTAACAGTCCTGTCTATAGTTACCAGTCGGCTGACTGCCGGGCGTTCAGGAAAGATGACAGGCTGCTTATATCAGGTTCGGTTAACCTTGAGGAGATACTGGATCATAACAGTTCACTGTACAGCCTTAACCGTGAGATCAGCGATCTGCAGAGAATGCTTATCAGGGAGAAAAAAATGCTTGAGATAAAGTCTTCGGAATTGCGGAAGAAGAACCAGGAACTGCTGCAGATGAATGTGGACAGGGATAGTTTATATTCTGTTATTGCACATGATCTTAAGAGCCCGTTTAATGGTATCTTATCCCTGGCAGACCTGCTCTCAGGGGAGATTGCCGATTATTCCCGGGAAGAAATACAGGAGATGGCAGGCCTGATACAGCAGTCAGCGCAGAAAGCTCACGATCTGCTGACAAATCTTCTTGAATGGGTACGGGCCCAGAGTGGCGGTATTAAGTTCAATCCCGAGCAGGTAAAAGTGAAAGAGATATTCGAAGGGCTTGAAAATATAGCCGGAATGGCTGCCCGTGAAAAAAACATAAGCCTGCACTTTCATTCAGGTACAGATGATATAATAGTGGCTGACAGGGTTATGATTGCCGCCGTGTTGCGTAACCTGGTAAACAATGCCATTAAATTCACACCCGGCGGGGGAAGCATAGAACTCAGGATATCCCGCGAAAAAAACGGCAGGATAAGATTTTCGGTTAAAGATACAGGCAGGGGAATGACCGCAGAGGCAATAGATAAGATCCTGACAGGAGAGGATATTGTTTCCACCCCGGGAACGGACAGGGAGCCTGGAACCGGACTCGGACTGCGTATCTGTAAGAAATTTATTAAAGATCATGGTTCAGAACTGGAAATATCCAGTGAAGAGGGCAGGGGATCAACCTTTTCTTTTTCTGTTCCGCAGAACCATTAAAAACCTGCTATCTTCATTTCCTTTCTGTTCAGGATCTGAGCTAAAAAACACCCTGCCATTTATTCTTAGGCCGACTATTTCTTCTTAAGGACAGAGATAACTGTTTCCAGGTCTTTATCCGAAAAGTCAAGATGTGTAACGGCTCGTACATGCT
>CAZGUR010000238.1:0-5095 GCA_964529295.1 uncultured Rikenellaceae bacterium
ATCGGCGATGGTAAGCAGCTATACTTTGGGCACACAGTTGTAGATAACCCTGGGAAATTTTATGGACTTGACACTGAAGGTGGAGCTTCCCTGTCCACAAGCACAGCCGCAAACCATACGCATTCGCTATCAATAACAACGGCCGGCAGCCATAACCACTTACTCTCTATAGATGCAAGCGGTTTGCATAACCATTCAATATCGGGAGGAGATACTGAGACACGTCCGGAGAATGTGTCGGTAAATTATATCATTAAATACTAAACGGAGATAACAAAGGCATCTGTTAATACTCTGTCAACATGAGCTTTAAGCCCAGGGCAGAAGCGAAGGTGGCCTGCTTATCCATAGAAAGACAATTCCAGGTTCTGCCTGGCAGCGGCCAGCAGCGGGCGTGTCCATACCCCGTATTTGCAGGCCTTTTCACAATGTCCTTCACATGAGGCACACAGGTCAGTATTTTTTGGTAAATCCAGCTTTGCATATTTCTCCATGGCACGCTTCTCCTGTTTCTTGACTGAGAAATAATAGTTATATCTCAGTATCTTATTCACGGGTATATGATGCGGGCATGCTGCCTCACAATCATTGCAACCGATCCTGCAGGCTGTGTGCCCCAGTTCATTCCTGTGACCATTAAGTACAATATTATCCTGCTGTGTAAGCTTCTGACCTGACAGTCCAAGCATGCTCTCAAGCTCATCAAAACTCTGAAAATCCCACAGTGTTGTATGAGCTTTGGGGTTCGACAGCACATAACGTGATGCTGCCTCTTTAAGTTCTTTTTCACCGCTGATACCATACCTTTCAAAGAAGCTCTTCGCCTGCTCATTCATTATCTTATACTTGTCATAATAGGCCTGTGTGAATTCATCAGCCTCCCTGCCATCCTCAACCATCTTCTGCATACGGTTATCCAGAAGACCGAAAATATGAACGGGATTCGATTTCATTATCATGGTAGCTATTCCCTTCTGCTCACACCTGTTCAGTATTTTTTCAGCGATATCGGCATTAATAAAATTGTAAGCCAGCAATATTATATCGAAACGGCCGTCATCAATAGCGGTCATCAGTATGGTCTCCAGGTTTTCGTCGGTATTGTATGCCCAGTTATTACCGTGGCAGGATAGTCCAACATGCCTTACCTTACCTTCCTTCTTCATCTGCTCCATACCTGCATGAAAGGCTTCATCCTTTAAAATTTTCGTATTTTCAACCGAGTGTATCATCATGCCGTCTACATAGTCGCTCTGTATCCTTTCAAGCACCTGCATGGTCCTTTCAATTACTTCCTTCTTTGAGGGGAATGAATCTTCCTCCGTGTATAATTTGCTGTTTACAAAAAATTTGCTGCGGTCACGGTCTTTCAGCACCCTCCCTATCATCCTCTCACTGTTACCGTTCATATACACCTCGCCGGCATCAATAAGGTTTATGCCACTGTCAACAGCTGCTTTAAGGACGGCTTCATTGGTGGGGGCACCGGAGCTGAGATCAGATACACGAAAACCTGTTTTACCAAAAGTCCTGTACTCTTTTATTACTGCAGGCTCAGCTGTGTTGACCCGCTCAGAGGCTGCAAACGATCCGGCCGACACCATTCCAGCCCCGAGGGTGCTCACTGATGCCCTTTTTAAAAATTTACGACGGTTGATCTTATTCGATGATCCCATAAATCTTGTTTTAAAATTATCCGGGAAAATACAAAATCTTTCAATAAAAAATTATTCTGAACAATACATTAACACAGGTATTTATTCGGTTTTCTTTTTAAAAACCCCCATTACTTTTTGAAATTTAATAGTTTTATGTCCACAATTCCAAATACACAAACAGAAATAATGAAAAATGATATTGCCGAACACTCCCTGCTGAAGTCAGTAGTGCTTCACCTGGCCCCGGGCATACTGACCGGAGCTGCATATTTCGTCATGGTACCAGTGGTTAAGGCTAATGGTTATCCTTCAGTTATGGCATTATGTTTAGCAGGTCTTTTTGTACTGTTCCCTTTCGAACTGGGATATCTGTACTACCGGAAGAAAAAAACCGGCAAAGCCTTATTTAAAGGCATTATTAAATATCTTGAACCAATGCCCGTATGGCAATATTTTTTGTTTGCAATTATTATTATTGTTCTCTCCGGCGCACTGTTCACAGCCTTTAACTTCACCATTGAACTCAGCATGCCTGTTTTTAGCTGGATACCTGAGGGTATGAGGCCTGACATGGGACTGAGTGAGGATTTTACAAAGCAAAAACTGCTGATTACCTATGCAGTATTTCTATTTTCTGTTGTTCTGATAGTGCCGGCTACTGAAGAACTGTATTTCAGGGGCTTCCTTCTGCCACGCATGCCTTCATCACTTAAGGGCTGGATACCGGTCACACACAGTTTCCTGTTCGCAATTTACCACACCTTCACCCCCTGGATGATAATTGTAAGGACCATAGGTGTGTTACCCCTGATCTATATCGTAAAGAAAAAGAAGAATATCTATATTGGTATTATAGCCCATTGCATAATGAACTCCATAGATTTTATAATGGGTGTGGCTTTTATTGCAAGCTTATAAAAGGTCTTTTTTGTTTTAAGCCTGACAGTTAAAAAGTTTACTGCCATGTTTATCCGGTTTTTAATGAATGTGTCTTATCACCAATGATCATTCAATAGGAGGACTAAATAATACCTGTTTTTCATAATACAATAAATAATATACCTGGTTTTCATTATTCATACCTGTTTTTCATAACTTTGTAATAATGAAAGCTTCCCCGAAAAAAGTAAAACTAAAATACATTATAATGAAATATTCCTGCCTGCTTATTATCAGCCTGTTCATTTCCATATCCATGGAAGGTCAGAACGGTAAAGTATACGATAACCTGTCATTTACAAGCTCGATACTTAACAGCGAGCGCAAATATGCCGTATACCTGCCGCCCGGTTATGAAAGCTCTCAAAGGAGCTACCCCGTTCTTTATTTACTGCATGGGGCCGGTGATGATCAGACCGGATGGGTTCAGTTCGGAGAAGTGCGGCATATAGCAGATAAAGCCATAAAAGAAGCCAGGGCCACGCCTATGGTGATTATTATGCCCGATGCCAATACGGGTGTCCGCGGTTACTTCAATGATATCGCCAACGAATGGAGGTATGAAGATTTCTTTTTTGAAGAACTTATACCTTATGTTGAGAATGAATACCGGATAAAGGGAGAAAAACGTTATCGCGCCGTGGCAGGTCTTTCCATGGGTGGCGGCGGCACATTTATGTATGCACTTCACCGCCCTGAATTGTTTTCTTCGGCCTGTCCGCTAAGTGCCTATATCGGTCCGTTAAGCTATGAAACCTTCAAGGAAAGGTATGACAGGGAGGGTGCCTCTCACCCGGAACCTGTTTTGAGGAAGTATTTCGAAAGGCATAATGCCCTTTCCCTCATCGAAAATACAGATCCTGAAAAAATTAAATCGGTCCGCTGGTATATAGACTGCGGTGATGATGACTTCCTCTTCGAAGGGAACAGTATGATCCACATAGCCATGCGCAAAAAAGACATCCCCCATGAATACCGTGTTAGAGACGGAGGACACACCTGGACCTACTGGCGCACCGCCCTGCCGGAAGTACTGGAATTTGTATCACAGGCCTTTCACCAGTACTAATACCGATCCAGGTTCATTACCTTGTCCCAGGCCCTGACGAAGTCATTCAGGAATTTCTCCTGTGAATCTTCACTGCCGTATACTTCGGCCAGTGCCCTGAGCTCCGAATTGGAACCGAAAATAAGATCAACCCTCGTGCCGGTCCATTTCTTCTCTCCTGTCTTGCGGTCGCTGCCTTCAAACACCTCTTCCTTATCAGAAGTGGCCTGCCAGGTAGTACTCAGGTCGAGCAGGTTAAGGAAGAAATCATTGGTAAGTGCCTCTTTACGGTCTGTGAAGACCCCATGCCCTGAACCATCGTAATTGGTATTAAGCACACGCAGTCCACCCAGCAGCACTGTCATCTCAGGGGGTGTGAGGGTAAGAAGCTGCGACTTGTCAATCAGCATCTCCTCGGGTGAGGCTGCATAACCTTTCTTCAGGAAATTCCTGAACCCGTCGGCCATCGGTTCCATATATGCAAACGACTGCAGCTCTGTCTGTTCCTGGCTTGCATCATTGCGTCCCGGCTTAAAAGGCACCTTTATATCATGGCCTGCATTCTTTGCTGCCTTTTCAATAGCAGCGCATCCTCCCAGTACAATAAGGTCGGCAAGCGATATCTTCTTATTTCCACTCTGAGCATTATTGAACTCTTCCTGTATATCTTCCAGCTTATCCAGCACCGCTGACAGCTGCTCCGGATTATTCACCTCCCAGTTCTTCTGTGGTTCAAGCCTTATACGTGCACCGTTTGCCCCTCCACGCTTATCCGATCCGCGGAAGTTGGAGGCCGATGCCCATGCGGTGGATACCAGTTCTGAAACAGACAGTCCCGAGTTCAGGATCTTATCTTTCAGCCCTGCAATATCGTTATCATCAACCAGTTCATAATCGATCTCCGGCACCGGATCCTGCCATATTAGTTCTTCTTCCGGCACCTCGGGTCCCAGGTAAAGTGTTTTCGGTCCCATGTCGCGATGTGTCAGTTTGAACCAGGCCCGTGCAAATGCATCCCTGAATTCATCCGGGTTTTCATAAAAGCGCCTGGATATTTTTTCATAAGCCGGATCCATCTTAAGCGACAGGTCGGTAGTAAGCATCATGGGTGCATGTTTCTTTGAGGGATCATGTGCATCAGGCACTGTACCTGCCCCGGCATCATCTTTTGGCTTCCACTGGTAAGCGCCTGCCGGGCTTTTGGTCAGTTCCCATTCATATTCGAAAAGGTTCTCGAAGTAGTTACTGCTCCATTTTGTCGGTGTTTTAGTCCAGGCTCCCTCTATACCACTGGTGATGGTATGGCCGCCCTTACCTGTGCCGTAGGTGTTTTTCCATCCCAGTCCCTGCTCTTCTATACCGGCAGCTGCAGGCTCAGGCCCTACATGCTTGTCCGCATCGGCAGCGCCGTGACATTTACCGAAGGTATGACCACCCGCTATCAGGGCCA
>CAZGUR010000239.1:0-5051 GCA_964529295.1 uncultured Rikenellaceae bacterium
CATTAATAGGTGGGAACATATTGGATTGACAAATTTTATAGCAGATGATTCTCGTGTGTCTAACCGTTCAAGAGAACGTGGCTATATATTTCCTCTCTATATATATCCTGAGTCTGATGATGAAGGTATTTATGGAGCAGGACGCAGAAAACCGAACCTTAATCATGAAATCCTTCGGAAAATTGAAACGGAGATTGGGTTGATATTTTCTTCAGAAGCAAACGAAGAACTTTCAGGGACTCAAAATAATTCATGCTATACACCGATTGATATTTTCGATTATATATACTCTATACTCCATTCACCAAAATACCGAGAGAAATACAAAACATTTCTAAAAGTTGATTTCCCTACAATTCCTTACCCTAAAAACCAAGAAAAATTCTGGCAACTGGTAAAATTGGGTGGAGAATTAAGGCAAATCCATTTGCTGAAATCTCCAATTTCCGAAAGATATATTACTAAATTCCCAGTTAACGGTGATAACATCGTGCGTAATATCAATGTTATGCCCGGCCCGGATCCGCACAAAAGTGCGGATTCCTTACGGGCATATATTAACGATACGCAATATTTTGACGGCATTCCAGCAGTAGCATGGAACTTTTATATTGGCGGTTACCAACCTGCTCAAAAATGGCTAAAAGACAGGAAAAACAGGGAATTGGATTTCGAAGATATTCTGCATTACCAAAAAATTATTGTTGCTCTAACAGAGACGGACAGGATTATGAAAGAAATCGACAAAATTGATTTTCTCTGATTTATTGTGTGTTTTTCTCGTTGATATAGTTTTTTAAATCGCTGTGCTTAATACGCATCTGACCGTATATCCTGACGGTCTTTATTTTTCCCTCTTTAATTATTTTGTAAATGGTGGGACGGGAAAACGAGAGCATCTCCGAGACCTCATTAATGGTGTAGTACTTGTAATTCTCAAGATACTTATTAATGCTTTCCTCAACATCATAGATTTTACTGGCGTCAACAACGGTTATGGGTTCTGATACCTGAACGAACGTTGCGGCAACTTCATATTCGTCCTGCAAAATCCCTTTGTTATATAGAAATTCCTGAAGGTCTGCATTAGTTTCAAATTTCAGATTCAGGGGCAGGAATTTCGATTCAGGATAAGTTTCTATGATATTAAAAAACTGAAGGTACTGAGTTGCCCGAAAAGAATATAAAAACCTGATTCTTTGCTTGAACTTTGGGTGAATGTTATCGGGAAATTTTACCATTATATTTAGATTATTGATTTCCAAATGTGCGTGACCAAATATCCATTGCGTTGATACGGGTCGGGTCTGTAACGGCAATATATTTTTTGAATGAACGGAAATCCACGTGTCCTGTCATGCTCATAATTACTTCGGGTCGAATTCCGTTGATGAGGTTTTGCGTAATAAAAAACCGTCTGCCGTGATGGCTGGACATAATCTGGTGTTTCTCCAACGGTTCTTGAATTTCTTTGTTGCCACGATACGTGATTCTCATAATCCGTTGATTAATACCAACGTGTTTGCACAGTTCTTTAATGTAGTCATTGTATTTCTGGTTGCTGATGCTGATGGTTGAGGTATCATAGTTACAGTCTTCCAGCATCTCCTTTGCATTCGTATTCAGGGGTATTTGCAATTTCTGCCGTGTTTTAGTGCTGTTGAGGTATAATGTGTTATTACGGACATGATTACTACGAATCTTTACGACATCCGAATAACGGAGACCTGTGGCACATTGCAGGACAAAAAGTTTCCTTACCTTTTCAAGCCTTTGATTATCGACCTCGTTTAGTAGCAAACGAAATTCCTCTGGTTCAAGCGTGATGAGTTCAGACGTTGGTTTTTTACGTATCTTATATTTCTTGTACGCCATATTTACTGGCATCCCCTTATCGTTCTGCCCATTTAAAAAGATTCTTAACGTTTGCAGGTTTTTTAGTATGGTAGAATCCGCTAATAATTTGGTTTCAGGTGTATCACTTCCTTTGGGTGTTTGGGTGTAGGTGAATTTCGACAAGTAATGTTCAAATTTTTCAAAGAAAACATTGTCGATACCGCTCAGGTAGATTTTCTCCTTTCGCTCCTTTTCAAACGCCATTAGATGGGTCTTGAGAGTTTTAAAGTCTTTTATCCCGTTATAGGTCATAGATTTTTCTTTAACCTCAACAAAGTCATCGAACATATCGAAGAAATCATGAACCACGGGGGCAGTCCTGTTGAAATATTGTTGTTTTATTTCGGCAAGTTGGAATTTTCCCTTTTGAGACAGTTCGGCAATGATTTCGATTACCAGTTCCTTTTGGGCAATCAACATCTGGTTGATTTTGTAGTAATCCTTATTTTTCCCACGAATCAGTGACTGGCTTTTCGCACTCCAATTATTTGCATTGACTTTAATGTTGGTGGGAATTCGAACCGTTCTTTTTTTCTCACCCGTGTTTGAAACACTGCATTCCACGTAAACAGGGCAATCACCTGCCTTATTTGCTTTCGTGACTTCAATCATTAATCTTGTATTCATATCTAACTATATTCTAACTTAACACATGTAAATATACGTAAAATATCTAATACAAGTTTCATTTTAAATTAATAATCAAGTTATTAAAGCAGTACAAACCCATAGGTTCGGTGACGGTCTTCCACCCTTTAATGCTCTTGCAGTCAAGACACTAATGGTATAAGAGAAAGGTTTTACAGTGAATGTTCTTAGTACTCCTAAAGAAAAAACTGAATGAATAAGAACCCGGTCTGCATAAGACCGGGTTCTTATTTTAGCCTATCCCTGTGATATTACGGGTTATCGGTATTGCCCGGCCGGCCGGGCAATCATTCTGTCAATGCCTTTACCATTTTATTATACCTGTTGTATGAGTAAATCGACAATATCATCAGCACCACAACAGAAACATATACAAACGAAGGTATGGGAACGGGGTCTCCCCCGGCATATGAATGCAATCCGGACAGGTAATAATTAACCCCGAAATAGGTCATCAGTACTGAAGAGAAGGCATATACTGACATTATATTAAAGGCAAAAATGCTGTTAAGTGACTTAATATTCTTTGAATGTATCACAAATGCATAAACAATCATGGTAATCAGCGACCAGGTCTCTTTGGGGTCCCATCCCCAATAGCGTCCCCACGACTCATTGGCCCATATCGCTCCCAGAAATGTTCCTATAGTCAGAAAATACAATCCCAGTGTAAGGGACCGGTAATTAATAACAGACAGATCATCCACCGTTTTCAGTATTTGCTTCCTGTTCCTGTTATTATTGAGTGAATACAGTATCATGACTACAAGTCCCAGTATCGCTCCCAATCCCAGGAAACCGTAGCTGGCTGTGATTACAGAAACATGAAGTGTCAGCCAGTATGATTGCAGTACCGGGACAAGGTTTGTTATCTCCGGGTCCATAAAACTCAGGTGTGCCACCATAAGGGTCAGCGATGCCAGCACGGCTGTTGCCGCCAGGGTAAGTGATGACCTGCGGCTGAAAAACAGTCCGGCCAGTACTGTTACCCATGAGATAAATAGCAGTGATTCATAACCATTGCTCATTGGTGAGTGACCTGAGATATACCATCTCAAACCCAGCCCGAGTGTATGGAAGAGGAAGCCGAGCAGTATAAGCCCGTTAAAGACTTTTATCAGCGGAGATCTCTTTGACCTTCCCCTTATTATTGCGGATATTAATAATATAAGCATTACTATACCGACTGTAGCATAATAGGGAAACAGGCGTTCAAAGATCATTGACTTATAATAAAACATCTCAGCTTTAACTCTTGCCACGGAGGGCAGATCGTAGCTTGCAAATTTTCTCTGGTAATTAAGCAGGGACTCAAGGTACTCATCAGCCTCTGCAAAATTGCCCGTAGCGGTTCCATCCATCAGGGCATTGGTGTAGAGCGACAGTATATTACTTATGTACAGGCTGTCATCATGATTCAGGGCATTCTTCACTGCCTGTGACGGCGTTCCCCAGTTATCCGTACCATCCCTTAAGGGAAATATCCTGAAAAACTCGCCGCGGGCCACCATCATAATAATATTCACCCGCTCATCAACCTTAATAAGCTCCTTGTCCATCTTATCCCTCTCACCAGCAGGCTTATTGACCACCTCCTGTATCATTCCGGACAAGATATACTCCCCTTTTTCAAAATCTATCAGCCTGTTTATTGAAGTAAATTCCTGGGTTATACCTATTGTTTTTCTGAGATCCTTGTTTGACACTTTTATCAGTGGTTCGTCCTGCCAGTTCTGAAAATCAGTGCTCAGTCCCATAAAAACCTGCATGGGTGAATACTCTCCATAGCTCTTTTTTCGGCTTATCTTTCTTAATATATCATTGCTGAGTGTAAATACTGGCTTTGTTCTTCCTTTCTGATCCTGAACCAGCACCTTTCCGAATTCATCCACCTTATCCTTATCATATACAGCCTTAACAGGGTTAGCCTCAACCCCAATGCTGAATAAGAAAAGAATTATCACCATGCCCAGCAATTTTGATGCTGAATTCCTCCACATTGATGGTTTTACTTTGCGGAATAATGAGTTCCTGTTAATCAAAGAGAGCACAATAAAAATAATGAGCACTGCATAGCCTGTATATGTTACCAGCATGCCGGCCCTGTCACTGTTTACTGAAAGAATAGTCCCTTTCTCATCAGGATCGTATGACGACTGGTAGAACCTGTAGCCATGGTACTTCAGAATATTATTCATATATATTGAATATGGCATATTGACATCATTGTCTTTATCTATAAGCAGCACCTCGCTCCGGTATCCTGAGGGGCTTGATGAACCGGGGTATCTTTCAAGTATAAAATCCTTAAGCATAATAGTAAAAGGCAGCTCAATTATCCGGGGTCCGTAAGTAAGAACGAAACGCTTATCCCCGAAAGTGGTCCAGGTACTGTCAATACTGCCGCTGTAAATATCATAAACATAAAGTTTCTCCATTTCAGTGCCCCACCTCACTTCAACTTCAAATGCATCTTTTCCTTCAACTGAGTTCTGCCTGTCAACGCT
>CAZGUR010000240.1:0-2192 GCA_964529295.1 uncultured Rikenellaceae bacterium
GACCCCGGCTCCGGGCACTATAATAAAAAAAACACTGGTAAAAAATTACCGGTGTTTTTTATTTAACCCTGGAACAATCAGACTGAATAACTGCCGGACGTGGTGCCCTGGGCTCTGAGCCCTGCCCGTCCGCCCTTCTCATTCATCCCTCAACACATCCACCGGGTTAAGCCTGGTTGTCCTGAAGGTATGGTATGATACTGTAAGTGAAGCTATTATGATAACCGACAGCAGGGTAAGAACAAAGAAACCCACACTAACTTCGATATGACAGGCATAGTTTTCCAGCCAGCGGTTTATTATATGATATGCCAGGGGCAGTGCTATAACTGATGCTATCAGTATCAGCAGGCCGAGCTGTTTCTGCAGCATTACCAGCAAGCCGCTTACCGGTGCGCCATGAACCTTGCGTACACCTATCTCCTTGTACCTTTTCCTTGTAGCATAGGCAGTAAGGCTGAACAAACCAATGGCTGATATAAATATGCTCAGTATGGTAGCTATATTTATCAGTTTGCTCATGCGTCTCTCCTGCTCATAGTAGCGGTCAACCTTATCATCCAGGAAGTAAAAGTCCGGGGGCACTGTGGGATCACTCTTTTTTACCAGTGAGCTTATCCTGTCAACAAGGGCAAAGCCTGCACCCGGTTCAAGTTTAAGGAACAGCCGTGCATAAGCCCATTTATCATCCTTGTAGATAAAGACCGGTGCCACCTCTTCAGTCAGCTTCCTGAAATAAAAGTCATCAGCTATTCCCACTATCTCATAGTCAACATTATTACGCGTGATCTTCTTCCCCAGCGGATCACTCATACCCATCAGCCTGGCTGCCGCCTCATTCAGTATCACTTCATCCCTGGCATTACCTTCCATAAGCTGGCGTCCCTGGCCTATATTTATTCCGAGAAGGTCGATATAATTATCGTCAACCTGCATCAAATGAAATTTAAGTGATTTTCCATCCGTATTGCCATCCCATTTCTTTAACACCTGCCAGTTTCCCATATTCACGGGCACATTACCTCCCAGGGCTACCTTCTTTACCCCGGGGATGCCGGCGAGCTCACCGGCAAGATGGTCAGTATGTTCGAAACCAAGCCGCGGGTTGATAACCATCACCTGCTCCTTGTCGAAGCCCAGCTCAGTATTCTGCATAAACTTTATCTGCCTGTTCATCACTATTATGCTAAAGATAAACACTATAGACATAACCAGCTGTGTTACCACGAGTATTTTCCTGAGCCCCTCACCCTGCATATTATCGCTGGTATTTGACCGCAGCACCTTAACAGGCCTGAAGGAAGAAAGTACAAGTGCCGGGTATAGTCCTGCCAGGATACCGGCCAGCAATGTGACCACTACAATGATAATTATATTCCTGAGGCTGAACAGATAATCAAAACCGGCCTGCAGGCCCGTTATCCGGTTGAACACAGGCATCAGGGCAATAACTATGATAACGGAAAAAACTGCTGAGGCTATGGTCTGTATAAACGACTCGCTGAACAGGGCCGTCACCAGCTGATTCCTGCCGGCACCTGAAACCTTTCTCACCCCAATCTCTTTTGCCCGCGAAGATCCGCAGGCTGTTGAAAGGTTTATAAAATTAATACATGCCAGCAGCAGTAAGGCTAAGCCTATTACCCCAAATAATATTACCCTGCCAATGGGACCTTTATCCGCGGCGGGATATACCAGGTCTTTAAACCCCGGATCGCGGTAAAGATATAACCTGTCGAGAGGATTAAGTAAAATGCGGCCGCTTGCATTCTCATCCTTTGTCTGAAGATAAGATGCCAGCTTCCGGTTAAAATTTTCAGCATCAACACCCTTTTTAAGCTTTATATAGCTTGGGAAATTATACATCCTCCAGTTATTATGTCCCTGGTTTTTTTCACTGAGCATAAAATAAGGCAGCAGATAAGACGGTCTGAGATGACTGTTCGTAGGAGGTTCAGCCATCACTCCTGTTACCGTAAATACATTTTCTCCCTCCAGCTGTAAAACTTTGAGGACCAATGTCTCCCCCAGCACATCCACCCTGCCGAAGAGTTTCATGGCCTCACTTTCTGTCAGCACTATTGAGTATGGTTCGTTGAGCAGCCTGTCCCTGTTACCCTGTAACAATTCAAAGGAAAACATATTAAGAAATCCGGGGGAAACAAAATATAATTCTTCTGCGCCTATCAGCT
>CAZGUR010000240.1:2202-4991 GCA_964529295.1 uncultured Rikenellaceae bacterium
TTTATAACCGGCCTGTAACCACCCAGCATGCGGACTGCCGATTCAACTTCGGGATAATCCTTCGTTATATCTGCCGCCAGTTGTCCTGGGGCCACTGCCCATACAAAAGGATCACCGCTCCAGTCTAGCAGTGATTCCACCCTGTATATACGTTCATGGTCCTCATGAAAGCGGTCATAGCTCATCTCATGACCTATCCATATAGAAATAAACAGTACGCCGGCAAGGCCCAGCGCCAGGCCGGCCATATTAAGCAAGACTATTCCCT
Organism: uncultured Rikenellaceae bacterium; assembly: GCA_964529295.1. Lineage (GTDB taxonomy): Bacteria > Bacteroidota > Bacteroidia > Bacteroidales > VadinHA17 > UBA9300. Next base: position 2,471 of record CAZGUR010000240.1, read on the forward strand.
TGAATCGTTTAAAGATCCTTGCTACCTGGTTTGCTGAAGTAAGCATGTAAAGAAAATTTTATGATTTGACACGTTTATTAAATAGACGTGACAATTTTATAAACGCTGTCAGTTATCATAAAAAATTTTCCATATCCTTCCTTTTTTAGAATCGGAAACATACAGTGATCCGTCTTTCCCCATAGCAATACCCATGGGGCGATACTCCGCTTCGGACGGACTGCTGACATAATCCATACCGGCAAATCCATCGGCAAAAACTTCCCAGTCGCCCGATGGCAGCTCTCCATCAAAAGGTACAAAGACCACATAAAAGCCTTCCTGCTCCAGGGGTGCCCTGTTCCATGATCCGTGAAAGCATATAAATGCTCCGTTCCTGTATCGTTCAGGATACTGCCGGCCGCTATAGAATAGCAGGTCATTGGGGGCCAGGTGACCCGGGAATCCCATAATGGGATCATCCTTGTCTTCACAGCGACCCGTAATATTGCCGTCGCCGCCATACTCGGGAGCAAGCACCTTTTGCTCCTTAAGATGATCATAGTAACAATATGGCCATCCAAAGTCCGATCCATCCCTTACCAGCAGGAATTCTTCCGATGGTAACTGTGCATTCTCCTCCTCGGTATACAGATCAGGAAAGAACTGGTGCAGCTGATCACGCCCGTGCATAACAACATAAAGCTCAGCTTCCGGTACATTCCAGTCCAGGGCCACCGCATTCCTTATACCGGTGGCATAGCGATAACCATCCTCTGCCTGCCTCTGGTTTATCCTGTCAAGGGAAAACCTCCATATACCGGCCTGCCGGTTGAGCTGCGGGCAGGGATCAATACCCTGTGAACCCCTTGTACGGGTCCGTTCCATGCATGCATTGGATGGTGCTCCCACATTAACATAAATATAACCCTTATCATCAATAGCGAATGTTTTATCGCTGTGCTGATTCTGCATGGGAAAGCCGCCGGCCAGTAACACGGGCTCCTCCTGTGGTACAAGGCTGCCGGGATTTAAGCGGTATCTCAGTATCATGGTGTCGCCGCCAAAATAAAGGTATCCGTCGTGTACCTCCATGCCCGTACTGGCATGGTCGCCAAAATACTCAACTACATCGGCACGGCTGTCACCACTGGTATCCCTGAGAGCAACAATGCCATGACCATTGCTCATGCTTTGCATGGTCATGTATATATCACCGTTCTCATTAATGTCAATATGCCGTCCCGGCCCAAGGTCATCGGCAACAATGACAGCTTTAAATCCTTCTGGCAGTATCAGCCCGGCATTATCACCTGCCTGTTCAGCCAGGTTTGCCTGTTGTCCTGATGTATTGCAACTGATTAACAAAACCATTAAAAGAAACTGTAGAAGATAAATCGTATAAATTTTCATAACGTGTTTCATAACAAGTGGGATTTAGTTTATGAGCTGAACATCAATATGTTCATTAAAGTTACAAATTTATGACTGAAATAAGCATTATTGCCCGTCATAAATAAATTCATCCTTACAAAAAGTCAGGCCCTTAGCGGCAGACAGGGAATACAAGCAGGATGTTGAATGCCGGTTTTATCCCGGCTTCCGGCACAGGAAAAAGAAGACGTCTCAAAAGAGGACTTGAGGCGGTTGCTTTCTTTTTACCAGTTATTTGCTGCAAACCAATACATTTTATGATATTCTTAACTTAATAATCAGTTCTTTAACTCACTGTTAAGAATTAAGCTTTTATCTTTATGTTGCCAATCAATCCGATTAACAACCATGAATCTATTGTCAATAAGAAAAGCCACAATCCTTTTTGCTCTGATTATTATCTTTCCCTCTGCCATGGCCCAGGATCTGGTGCCTGATAAAAAACATACTATAGGTTTCAACGGCCCCGTGAGTATTAACAGCAACTTATTAAACGGAGGCAGTGTGAATTGTGTTTTTGCCCTTAGGTACGGCTACCGGTTCAATAAAAACATCACCGCTGGTGCTGAGTTCTCAGGATACTATACTATCTTCCTGGCTGATAACATTACGGATGCCAGGTCTTATGGACTGAGACCGGGAGTATTTGGCCGTTATACACTTTTCCCAGACAGCAGGATAAACCTGTTTGCAGAAGCACAGTTATATCCTGCTTATTCACGGTTCATCCCGGGCATTGACCCCGTATTTGATAATGTTTCAGAAAGGGAATCATTTGGCCTGTCTGCATACCTGGCCCCGGGGATATCGCTGAAATCAAAAAGCCGTAAACTAAGCTTTGACCTTATGTACAAATTCGCTGACAGGTCATTCAAATACGGAAGGGAATATGGAGTAAGCTGGAGACTTAATTTTCATTTTTAATCGTACATAAAGTCTATTGGTTTTATATGGACAAATGAAAATCGGAATGATTTATAGAGGAAATTTATGAAAAGGGTAATCCTTTACAGTCTTATTCTTATTATAACGGCGGTAGCATGCACCAAGATTATCGACATTGATTTCCCGGTGCACGAATCAAAGCCTGTAGTTAATTCGTTTATAG
>CAZGUR010000241.1:0-2677 GCA_964529295.1 uncultured Rikenellaceae bacterium
ATTCTCCCTGGAAAATTCCAGCAGTGGTTTATAGTCCGTATCATAGTTTTTCCACAGCTTGGCTTCCGGTTCAAATTTGCCGGCATCATACAAATCTGCCAGGTATTCATCTATGATAAGCTGGTCATCCCGCTCAAACATCTCGGCACCCGGTATAAGCCTGTTGCCAAGCACAGAGTAGAGGTCCTTTGTTATCTCCAGCTCAAGCCAGTGTGAAATTGGGTCATTATGCAGTTCACCGTAGAATACAATATCGGCGCCGGCCGCATCCTCTATGAGGTCTTTATAAGAAGCCACCCTGCCTTCACTGTCATATAAAATATAAGCCGGCTTATCCGACCTGAAGCCGGTAAGAAAAACCGTCATGATAATGAATAGTAGTCTGATCATGTACATAATACTTGCTTTAGTTGGTTTTATTCTTTATAGTGATTTGATCTCTGTTACCAGCTTTTGTATTGAGTCCTTGGCATTACCAAAGAGCATCCTTGTTTTATCATTGAAGAAAAGGTAGTTCTCTATGCCTGCATATCCTTTACCCATGCCCCTTTTCATCACAATGATATTCTTTGCCGTATGAGCTTTTATTATGGGCATGCCGTAGATGGGACTGGAAGGATCATCTTCAGCGGCCGGATTTACAACATCATTTGCTCCCACAACAATCACCACATCGGTGTTCGGTAGTGCAGGATTTATTTCATCCATCTCCACCAGCTTGTCGTAGGATACATCCGCCTCGGCAAGCAGCACGTTCATATGTCCGGGCATCCTTCCGGCCACAGGGTGGATAGCAAATTTAACCTCAACACCTTTCCCGCTCAGCAGTTCATCCAGCTCGCTGGCTATATGCTGTGCCTGGGCTACAGCCAGACCGTATCCAGGTACTATTACTATCTTCTGTGAATAAGCCATCAGTATGCTTGCATCGCTTACACTTATCTCCTTTATTGTGCCTCCCTCATGTTCTAATGCGGCACCACCGCCCCCGAATGCACCTATTATCACGTTGATCAGTGAGCGGTTCATAGCCCTGCACATAAGCAGGGTCAGTATGCTGCCGGCTGCTCCCACCAGTATACCACCCAGTATCATGGCCTGGTTACTGTAAATAAAGCCGGCCATGGCGGCAGCAATACCTGTTAATGAGTTAAGCAGCGATATTACCACGGGCATATCGGCACCTCCTATTGGCATAACAAAGAGAACACCATAGACAAGGGCTACGGCCAGCAGCAGCGACACTGCCAGTACCGGGTTTTGCATGCCCGTGCTTCCGCTGCTTATAAGCACTATAAGCAGTATGACAGCAAGCAGTAAGGCTATATTGATATATTTCATAAATGAGGCCCTTATATCGCCTACCTTGCCGTCAAGCTTGCCGTAGGCTATAAGGCTGCCGCTGAATGATATGCTACCAATGCTCAGTCCCAGCAGGGTGATTATTATAACACCCGTGCCAGTGACGTTGGGGAATTCAAGAAAAGCTACAAGTGCCGATGCGGCACCCCCTGTGGCATTGAATAAAGAGACCAGTTGCGGCATGGCTGTCATCTTAATCCTTCTGGCTATTATCCAGCCCGTTATGCCTGCAGCTGCTATGGCTGCCAGAACAACAACAGCGTTGGCAGGGGAGATATTATTCCCCGCTGCATCTTTATGGAGCAGCAATGTTGTGACCATGGCCAGCACCATGCCGGAGCCTGCCCACAGGTTTCCTTTCCTTGCTGTCTCGGGATGGCTGAGCAGCTTAAGTCCTATTACAAACAGTATGGCGGCCAGCAGGTAACTGAGCTCCAGTATGGCCTCGCCTGTTGTGAAGTTTACACCATCGGCGGTGCTTAATATTGTTTCCATCATCTCTTACCTGTTTTTCTTTTTAAACATCTCAAGCATCCTGTCGGTAACAACAAACCCGCCCGCCACATTAAGCGTGCCCATTAATACTGCAAGAACGCCAAGTACAAGGTCGGCCGAGAATTTTAGTTCGGAGTGTCCCAGCAGTATGATGCCCCCGATAATTATAACTCCACTGATTGCATTGGCCCCTGACATCAGCGGGGTATGCAGGACAGAGGGTACATTTGATATTACCTCAATACCCAGAAAAACAGACAGGGCGATAATAAAAATGGACTCCTTATTCGTGTAGAAAAATATCAGTATCTCATCCATTATATTAAATATTTAGAGTTGATTTAATCCTTTCGTTAATAACTTCACCTTCATGGGTAAGACAGGTACCCCTGATAATCTCATCTTCCATGTTAAGCTTGTAATTACCTTCTTCGTCAAAGAGCAGCTTTAAAAAATTAAAGACATTATTGCCGTACATCTTGCTGGCATCCGAGGGCATGGCAGAGGGCAGGTTGGACTCACCTATTATTTTAACCCTATTATGTATCACTGTCTTGTCATTTTCCGTCAGCTCACAGTTACCTCCCGTGGAGGCGGCAAGATCAATAATGACAGAGCCCGCTGCCATAATATTCACTGTCTCCTTCTTTACCAGCACCGGTGCCTTTTTCCCCGGTATCTGGGCTGTACATATCACCACATCTGATTTCGCTGCATGATCCTGAATCATTGACGCCTGCTTTTCCTTGAATTCCTCGGACTGCTCAACGGCATAACCGCCGGCGTCCTTGTCTTCGGTGGCGCCCTCAACCTCTATGAA
>CAZGUR010000241.1:2687-4972 GCA_964529295.1 uncultured Rikenellaceae bacterium
CACCAAGACTCATAACCTCCTCTTTCACGGCTGAGCGTACATCAAACACTTCAACCACAGCTCCCAGCTTCCGCGATGTGGCTATGGCCTGTAATCCTGCTACACCGGCACCCAGCACCAGCACCTTCGCCGGCTTGATTGTGCCGGCCGCTGTCATAAACATGGGAAAGAAGCGGGGCAGCTCATTGGCGGCCCTGAGCACGGCCTTATAACCTGCCACGGTGGCCATGTTAGACAGTACGTCCATGGACTGTGCCCGTGTTATCCTGGGTATAAGATCGAGACTGAAGGAAGTGATCCCACTGTCCTTCAGAAATACTACAAGACCCTTTTCGGATAAGGCATTAAGGGTGCTTATAAGCACTTTACCTTTAGCTATATTTTTAAGCGTCTCATCATCGGGGGCGTTGACTGACAGAATAATGTCAGTATCCTTTAAAAGCTGCTCCTTGCCCGAGATAACGCCCCCCTGCTTGATATAATCCTCGTCAGAGGCATAGCTGCCTGCGCCGGCACCTCTCTGTATTAAGACCTCAAGATCCAGTTTCCTGAACTGCCCTATATGAAGGGGTAATAATGCAACCCTCTTTTCATTGCCGGCCTCCTTTAGCACACCAATTTTCATCCTGATTATTTTATGATTACAGTATAAACCTACAAAAATATGACAACCAAAGAACCATAATGTTTAAAATTAAGTGAAATTTATTGGCTGGTGGCAGCCTGAAGGCCAAGCCGTAAAATTCACTATCTTGCATTCCTGGAATATCAGGAGCTGCTTTAAACTAAATAATTGCATGCTATATATGAAAAGAAAGACACTTATTACCTGCCTCTTAGCGGCCCTGGTATTATTTGCCTGCAACCGGGACGGACTGGATAACAGGAAGGTAAGAGGTATCAGTGAACCCAATGTGGTACCTGAGTTTATATCCGGACTCGAAAACATTGGCATTAAGGTCAGCAGGGTCAATGCCTACCGAACGGGACCGGCAGAGATAGAAGGGAAGGATGAGCTGGTGTCGGATATCATTAAGGGCCGGTATGATGTCATTGCCTTTACCAGCACGGCAGAGATAGAGGCTTTTCTGCTGATAATGGAAGGTAATACCCTGCCGCAGGAGCAGGTGATTGCCTGTTTCGGTCCATATACAGCTGACAATGCCGGAGATATGGGTTTTGAAGTAGATATTATTGCCGATGACTACAGCTCTTTCAGCGGCTTTGCCAGGGCTATTAAAGATTATTATAAATAAAAATGACAACTTTAAGCAATTACATCTATAAAATGAAACGTAAGCTTAAATGTCGGGTAATTTTTTGTGTTTTAAGGCAAAAAATTAAAGGTATGAAAGCGGATAATCACAGATATTTCCTGCTTATCATATTATTGCTTATGCCTGCTTTTCAGCAGACAGTAGCCCAGGTGCGTATATCGACCTATATCGAGGCCGGTGAAAATAATGTCTCAGACGGCTTATACCTTAAAAACTCTTTCCTTGGTGATTACAGTTTTGGTAAAACAAGGATAAAGGCCGGCAGCCAGTTTGACCTGCTTAGTGCAGGACCTAATGTTTTTACCGGGGTGGCTGCAGGCATAGCAAGGGAATTCTCCCTTAAAAGATTTATATACGAGGTACAGGGTTTTTATATGTACAGCTCCTTTTCGGACCTGGTACATGAATCAAACCTGGGTGCACTGATAAATGTCGAAAGAGACCATTTTGCTTATAAGCTGGGTATGGAATTCAGAACTTACCGTATAACAGATGCTGCCGCTGATAGTTTTAATTTAAGATCCGACAGGAAGCTGCATGAGAACTGGAATATTGTATATCTCGTGTCTTACAGTCTTAAACCGGCTGATAATAATTGGAATACAGGTATTGCTATAACAAATATTGACCATTTTCTTGTTAACCAGGAAACCAACCCTATGCTATATCTACATGGATCATATGAAGTTTCTTCACCCCTGGAATTATATGCCGAAATATGGTATAAGGGTGCCGGATCACTCAATATCAGCGCAAATTATTTTGGTTTTTTTATCAGAACAGGATTGATATGGAAAATTCATTCAGAAGAATAATATGTTTATCGGTGTTGCTTGCTGTCTTTTCATCCTGTGATAGGTTTGAAATGCGTGGTTTCATTATGTCATACGAATCGGCCGACCGGCGTTTTGAGCAGTCCATGGAGTGGAATTCCCGTCATCCCTATAAGGAAATAAATGTCAGCAGTGAAGCATACATCATTTTCGCTATGGGCGACAGTCATGTGGG
>CAZGUR010000242.1:0-4933 GCA_964529295.1 uncultured Rikenellaceae bacterium
GGCAGGCGGGCATCTGGGGTTCAGCCAGGAAGAGCTGCAGCAGGATAAAAAGAATGCTGAAAAAGGCGAGGATACAAATCTCGGCAGACAGTTTCTTACAAGGTACTCCAATGATTTTGCCCGGGCAGCCGTTGACCGCTGGTGGGAGCTGGGCGATGAATTGTGGGTTATAAACAGGTGGGGTTTTTAAAAAGAGGAGCTTCTTAAAAAGGTGCCCGGAAAACCGGGCACCCTCTCCTGTATGGCTTAATATCCAGGATTATTCCTTGTCGAGCTTAAACTCAACAGGAACATGTAATTTAACCTTTACGGGCATCCCCCTTTGTTTACCGGGCTCCCATGCGGGCATATTTTCAAATACTTTCATTGCGGCCTCGCCGAACCCTTCATAGCTGCTGTTAATAATATTAATATCCTCAATATCGCCATCGGTGTTTACAGTAAACCCGATCGTTGCCTCTCCTTTAATACCTCTCCGCCTTGCTTTCTCCGGGTATTCAAGATTATCATAAATATATGACCTGAGCGCTTCCATCCCGCCGGGAAACTCAGGCATCTCCTCAACAACAATAAATACTTCCTCTTCCTGCCTGTCCGGGACAGGTTTCTTTAAGGTGATCTTTATTATACCGCCGGTGGCATTGTATTTCTTTACCAGCTCCGACGACTGATCCTTAATAACATCCACCCTGAGAATATCCTCCGGTTCAACATCTTCAACACTGTTTGCTCGTTTACCGTCTATTAATATCACCGGTGCATTATCCCTGACGGATGGCTCGTCTGCCTTAAGGCCAGACCCTGAACCCTCATCCACTCCCTCCGGTAATGAACCAGGATCAAGCTTATAAGATTTTACCACCAGGTTTATTGGCTTTCTTCCTATCTCCGAAGCTTTCATCTTCACGGTTTTATAGCCTACAAATGAAATTACAATAAGCGGATCGCCTTCATAATCAAGGGAAAACTCCCCGCTTTTATCAACTACGGTGCCCGTGGATGTACCGCTGATAATCACCGAGGCCCCATGTGCCGGGCTCCCCGTGTCAGAAAAATAGACCTTCCCTTTTACACTGCCATCCTGATCCTGTACAGTTGAACCTGTAAAGATCATAAGAGCGGTAAGAATAACAGGCAACACCAGGATGTATTTCAGTATCCCTGCTTTTTTTGTAACTGTTTTTTTCATCATCGTGAATCTTGCTTTGGTTAATGAATGATTAAACTGGTGCCCGAGCCTGAAATAAGTGGTCCCAAGGGTGAAATTCAGCAACTGGGCCCTGTAATGAGCCGGGTTTACCCCTCCTGCCAGCACTTTTCTGTCGGCAAGATGCTCATGATTCTCTTTAATCATCCCGGATATAAGCCATGTAAAAGGATTGAACCATGTAAAAAATAATGTCAGTTCAATTATAATAAGATCAATATAGTGCAACTGCTCCACATGAGCCTTTTCATGCAGTATTATCGAATCATAGGATGGATCATTCCTGAATTTCGCAGGCAGAAATATCCAGCGAAAAAGGGTGAAAACATTCTCTTCTTCAGTGAAAATAATATTATCACGGCCAACTACACCATTTTTCCGCCTTAACCTCCACCTGTTAATAAGGCCTATGTTGCGAAAAAGTATAAACAACATTCCGCTGATATAAATTACAGCTGCCAGAAACGGCCAGTTAAAAACCTGTCCGCCCTCATTCGGTGATACGGCTGCTACCTGACCCGGACTGATACTTAATGATACGGAAGAAGCAGGAGCAGGCTCTGCACTGCTAAAATCGACCAGCTGCGGGAAATGCAACAGGGGGAATATCCAGCAGGCTATAATGCCAAACAAAAGGTAAAACCTTTTTATTCCCAGGCCGGCATCATTCCTGAATAATAAATAAGACAGGCTTATTATACCCAGGCCCAGGGAGACTTTTAAAAGGTATATGATTATCTCTTCAATCATTATTATTCTCATTTTTAAGTTCATTCTCAACATCACCTATCAGGTCCTTCAGTTGATCAAGACTTATATCTGATTCCTTTGCATAGAATGTAAGCAGGCTGGATGTCGACCCATCGAAATAATTCTTAACAATACCGCCAAGGTAATTCTTAAGATACTCCCTTTTTGATAAGAGCGGATAATAGATATGTGTGGTGCCAACAGCCCTGTGCCCTACCTTTCCCTTTTTCTCAAGTATCCTGATCACGGTCGACACCGTGGTGTAAGGCGTCCCGGGATCAGGCAGGTTGCTTATCACATCTCTCACAACCGCCTCCTTCAGACGCCACAGTACAAGCATTATTTCCTCTTCAGCCTTTGTTAGTCTCTGCACCATATCTCCAGGTTTTTATAAATACTTCTTTACAAAGGTAAACTATTTTTGCAGTTTATCAACTATTTTTTACGTAGATATACTATTTTTTCAGTCTTTATCGCACTTAGCCCCTGTCAGACAATGGCTTGCAACCCGAAAAATTTTCAAAAGGGAGATACGGACTGCTATTATATAGATTGGGGCAAGCCGTGGAGCACATAACAGTACTGCTGTCAAACCCGGATTACCATGTGACTGATTTAATACAGGGCATCAAGGTTTCTGATTTAATCAGGGGCATCAGGGTTACTGATTTAATCAAAGGCATAAGCGTTGCGGATTTAACCAAAGGCATAAGATCCCAAAGCTGGTTTTAAAATATTCACTGCCTAATAAGCAAGATCAACTTCATAAACCTAATATTTTCAGTATTTTTGCAAAAATAATAGCAGAAGCACTTGTATGCATCATACTGCACATATTTGAATACAGGTACCATGCGGCAGGCATATAAGATCTTATAATAAACGAAAAACATGCAACTCAGCGAACAGGAACAGATACGAAGGGAATCACTGGAAGAAATAAGGAAACTTGGCATTGACCCCTACCCCGCGGAAGAATTCAGCACAAATGTTTTATCCCGTGAGGTACTGGAAAACTTTGACGATAAGAAAAACAATTACCAGGATGTGGTAATGGCCGGCAGGATAATGAGCCGCCGCATAATGGGCAAGGCCTCTTTTGCTGAGATACAGGACTCAGCCGGACGCATACAGTTATACATCACCAGGGATGATATTTGTCCGGGTGACAACAAAGACCTCTACAATGTAGTATTTAAACGCCACCTCGATATTGGCGACATCATTGGTGTCAAAGGCTTTGTCTTCAGGACCCGGATGGGTGAGATAACCGTGCATGTCAGGGAGATGAAGATACTCAGTAAATCCATCCGCCCGCTTCCTGTGGTTAAAGAGAAAGAGGGCAAGGTGTACGATGCCTTCACTGATCCCGAGATGCGTTACCGCCAGAGATATGTTGACCTTATTGTAAACCCCCGTATTAAGGAAATATTCCGTAAGCGCACAATGCTTATACAGTCTATGAGGGATCTGTTCAATTCAAATGGGTACCTTGAAGTTGAGACCCCGGTATTACAGCCTGTACCGGGTGGCGCAGCGGCCAGGCCCTTTATCACGCATCATAATACCCTGGATATGGACCTGTACCTGCGTATAGCCGATGAGCTTTACCTGAAAAGGCTGATAGTGGGCGGTTATGAGGGTGTTTACGAGTTCGCCAAGGATTTCAGGAACGAGGGGATGGACCGCAGTCATAACCCGGAATTCACCATGATGGAGATATACGTGGCCTATAAGGATTATAACTGGATGATGGACTTTGTTGAGGATATTTTTGAGAAGGTGGCCCTCGACCTGCATGGCAAGACACTTATTCCTTACGGTGATAAGGAGATTGAATACAAAAAACCTTATCGCAGGATAAGCATGCTGGATGCAATAAAGGAATATACCGCTTATGATATTTCGGGCAAGAGTGAAGACGAGATCCGGCAGGTATGCGACAGTCTGAATATAGAACATGACCCCAGCATGGGCAAGGGCAAGCTTATTGATGAGATCTTCGGGGAGAAATGCGAACAGCATTTCATTCAGCCAACATTTATCACAGACTACCCCATTGAGATGTCGCCGCTTGTAAAGAAGCACCGCGATAACCCTGAGCTTACAGAGCGCTTTGAGCTTATCATCAACGGCCAGGAGATGTGTAACGCCTATTCAGAGCTTAATGACCCCATTGACCAGCTTGAAAGGTTCAAGGAGCAGGTCAGCCTGCTGGAGAAAGGAGATGATGAAGCCATGTTTATTGATATGGATTTTGTGCGCGCACTCGAATATGGCATGCCTCCCACATCCGGACTCGGCATAGGCATCGACAGGCTCACCATGCTGATGACAGATCAGCCCTCCATACAGGATGTTATTTTCTTCCCGCAGATGAAGCCCGAGTCCAGCCGTCAGCCGGCAGTGGACAGTCCCGACAAATACACAGACCTGGGTGTGCCCCCCGAATGGGTGGAACCCCTCCAGAAGATGGGATACACAACCATTGAAAAGCTTAAAGAAGTGGAAAAGCCCGGCAAGCTGGCCAACGACCTTAACGGCTACAAAAAGAAAAACAAGCTGGATCTGCCCGGACTCAGCCCGGAGCAGGTAGCGGGGTGGATCAGTTTCTAAAGGAAGCTGGCAGGATGTAAATCCTGCCGGAGCCGGGTAATATCGAACACACCCTAATTATCTTAAGTCATCAATAAAATATCCGGCCAGTTTTTCAGGGTTAACTCTTAGCAGGGTGTTATTGACCTTTGGATAAAAGAAATCCCCGGCCGGCCGGGGTAGTTCTATCCTGTTAAGGGCCAATGCTTCAATAAAGCTATTGATATTGCTTGTGTTCACTTTCATTACAAAAGCATTTGTTCCATTCTCAATCTCTTGTATCTCAAATTCGTCTCTACTGTTTAATATCTCACGGAAAGTATTGAAACTTTTCATTGCTTTCGTATAATCAGGCAAAAAAGAGTCTGCAAAGTAGAGAGC
>CAZGUR010000243.1:0-4931 GCA_964529295.1 uncultured Rikenellaceae bacterium
ATTGGCAGATATAATGATACACTGTCGACTTCTTCTCAAACAACGTGGCAAGAAAATGATCCCTTGTTTGTCGTTGGTAATGGCACGAGTGGTTCAAATCGTGAAAATGCACTAACTGTTCTCAAAAATGGAAATGTCATCTTAGATGATAACCTCGGCCTGGGAACACAAAGTTTTGGAGGAGGCTCAAATGTAATTGCTATAAAAAACGGAACTGTCCCAACTGGAGTTATTGTTGATGCAGTATTGCTATATTCAGAAAATGTTAGTCAGGGTATGATGGGTTCCTGGGCAGAGCTAAAAGTCAGGGATGGATTTGGCTTTATAACCACATTATCTCCTCATAATTTCAGTATGATAGATAAATCAGAACCAATGGCCTGGTCGTTCTATAGCGAAAACCATAATATTGGTCAAAAGATAAATGTTGATATGCTTAAAGCAATCCGTTTGATTGAACAATTAAGTGGAGAGAAATTAGTATTTATTGAAGACTTTGATGGAAATCCAGTTGACAATGCCACTATGAAGTATTCAGTAGAGAATACACATTACGGTCGATCAAAACATAGTGATTCAGAGACTTTAAAAGAACAACAGAAAATAATAGAACAAAAAGACCGGGAAATCGAATCCCTGAAGGAGCGGCTGGAGAAGATTGAGGCGTTGCTGGGAATGGGCGAATAAAGGTTGATAAAGGTGATCCGCCTTTGTCCCGGATTATCAGGGCTACAGTGGACGCAGTAAGGTTGATAGAGTTTAGTTTGAAAGTTTAAGAGTTTGACTCGGCATACGCTTCGTCGAGTTCGCTGATGTCAATATTAAAAAAGAATAGAAAAGGACAGCTTTTTCATTGCAGGTTGAATATTTTGAGAATTATTATGGTTGAGATGCTAAGTTACAAAATATAATATTTGTTATGAGAGAAAAGTTATCTCAGCGACTCAACAATCATCAGTCTGCAGCCCACAGTCCACTCTTCTATGCCGAAGTCTATGGGGGGAGGGACGGTTAATCCCTTTCCAAAATAATTTTGGCTGGTATTATACAATTTCCTAAATTGCTTGATTGGAGCAAATGGCTAAACCTTAGCAGAGTATATTATAAACCAGAATATCTTTTCCTAAAACGATTACTAACCAAATCAAAAAATCATGAAAAAAGGCCTTTTGTCAATCAGTCTGATTTCGGCAATTATATTTTTTGCGGGAATGGTTTTTAAAAATTTTCACTGGCCGGGTGCCGGAGTATTGGTTTTACTTGGAGCATTGGTCGGCATAGTGTTTCTGTTTATGTTCCTGGCAAACGGAACACCACTTCTGAAAAGTGGTCTGGAAAAATCAAACGGCACGGTTGTTGCAATTGCGATGTCCATAGTTCTTGCAGGATTTACATTTAAAGTGCAGCACTGGCCCGGGGCCAGTATATTATTTATTGTTTCGCATATCATTTTGTTTATATCCGTTATTTTAATGTTTATCGATGCTTTTTCAGAGGCTGATAAGACAAGGCAAACCATTAAAGTAACTATCGCATTTATCTACTTCATATTTATCTCAATTCTTACTTATATAGCAATCTTTTTTGATGGCTTTCAGCCGGCATTACAGGGCTAACTAACGGTTTCTCCAGGCTTGCTGTGAGGAGGGTCAGTCAATATTGATGACATTTGTTTATGACTGACAATTGATCATTATTATTACTTTTGCCGCATAAATAAATGATCAATATGGCAAGAAGGAAAAAACCATTGCTTGAAAAGGTGGAGATAACAGCAATAGGCGCAGAGGGCAAAGCCCTGGGAAGGGTAGATGATAAGGTTGTGTTTGTGCCCATGCTGGTTCCGGGCGATATAGTGGATATACAGCTTACCCGTAAGCGTAAGAACTATATGGAAGGTTATGTGGTGCGGCAGCATAAGTATTCTGAAATGAGACAGGATGCCCGATGCAGTCATTTTGGTGTTTGCGGCGGATGCAAATGGCAGCACCTGCCATATGAGAGGCAGCTTGAGTTCAAACAGCAGCAGGTATATGATAATTTCAGCCGTATCGGCAGGTTCGATTTCCCGGAGATAAGTCCTATTATAGGTTCGGATAAACAGTATTATTACCGTAATAAGCTGGAGTTTACATTTTCAAACAGGCGCTGGCTCACAGAGGATGAGATTGGAAAGGATGTGGATATAAAAGGCCGCAATGCCCTGGGCTTTCATATACCGGGTATGTTTGCCAGGGTGGTTGATGTGGATAAATGCTACCTGCAAAGTGAGCTGTCTGACAGGATCAGGAACAGTGTACGTGAATATGCACTGGAGAGGGGACTTGATTTTTATGATTCAAAAGAGCACAAAGGCTTCCTTCGCACCCTGGTCATACGTACTGTCTCAGAGGATGAGACAATGGTGATACTTAACCTGCAGCATGAGGATGAGCCTGAGCGTGAAAGGCTGATGAAATATATAAAAGACAGCTTCCCGGAGATAACATCACTGATGTATGTTATTAATCCCAAGCTGAATGACACCTTCAGTGACCTTGATGTAAAACCTTACTCAGGCAAAGATTATATAACGGAAAGGATGGGTGAGCTGCAGTTCAGGATTGGTCCCAAATCCTTCTTCCAGACCAATACCGTGCAGGCCGAAAAGCTGTACTCGCTGGCCCTGGAGTATGCCGGGCTGAGGGGTAGCGAGACGGTTTATGACCTTTATACCGGGACAGGTACCATTGCCAACTATATTGCCGGGGCATGCAAAAAGGTTATAGGCCTGGAATATGTGCCGGAAGCTATAGCCGATGCAAAGCTTAATTCAGAGATCAACGGTATTAAAAACACTGATTTTGTCAGCGGTGATATAAAAGAACTGCTGAATGATGATTTTATGAATAAGCACGGGCGTCCTGACATCATAATAACTGACCCGCCCAGGGCCGGCATGCATGAGTCGGTTGTAAGAACCATACTGGAAGCGGATGCTGAAAAGATAGTTTATATAAGTTGTAACCCTGCCACACAGGCAAGGGATATAGCATTGCTGGCACCGGAGTATGATGTGACAGCCGTTCAGCCGGTCGATATGTTTCCGCAGACGCATCATGTGGAGAATGTAGCGCTGCTGCAAAGAAAAAAAGGCGGCAGGTGAAGGAATGTAATCTTTATAACTCCCTGATTCTTATAACTCCCTGTTTCTCCTTTTATATTTCCTGCTTATCTTTTCGTCAGGGTGGTCACTGGTGAAATCTGTCCAGTATTGCTTGATGATCCCCTTGATGTCCTTATGCAGTACCAGCAGGCCAACAAGGTTGGGTATGGTCATCAGTGCTATGGTAATATATGACAGCGACCAGATAATTGTTGTATCCGTGAATGATGCTATAAAGAACATTACAACGTAGACAATGCGGTAGTATATAACCGATCCTGGACCCAGAAGGTAGGTCAGTGCCCTGTCGCCATAATAAGACCATGATATCGCTGTTGAGAAAGCGAAGAGCAGCAGGCCTATTGACACTATATACTGTCCCCAGCTTCCCAGGAACCCTCTTTTAAAAGCTTCAGCTGTAAGAGGGGCGCTGTGGATAAGCGATCTGCCCCTGATGATCATGTTTTCCGAAGATGATTTAACAAAGAAAGCTTTAATCCGCTGGCCGAAGGGCGGTTTTTCCCCTTCAGGTTCAAAGAGCTTTCCTCCCGCTATCTCCAGGCTTCCTGTATACGGACTGTCACCTTCATATATACTGACATCTTCCGCGACAGATTCCGCATGCAGCAGTGTTATATTTTCGGTTAAGATTGTTCCGTCTTCAACCTGGATGATCCCGTTATATTTATCCAGCTTGGGAAGCTTGTCATTATTGCTTATATGCTTGCTTAATATTTCAACGCCTTCTTTTGTTTTGTCATTATAATCCCCCACAACAAACTCCATATCTGCTGTTTGGAACTCATTCATATGCTTTTCGTTCCAAACACCCGAGGAGAGCAGGACAAGACCGGTGATAGTACAAATAACTATGGTGTCGATAAAAGGTTCGAGAATGGCTACCATGCCCTCGGATACCGGTTCAGGTGCCTTGGCTGCTGAGTGGGCTATTGGAGCCGATCCCTGTCCCGCCTCATTTGAGAAAAGTCCCCTGTTAACACCCCTGTTGATAGTCCATGAAAGTGAGGCGCCCAGGAAACCTCCTGTGGCTGCGGCGCCTGAGAAGGCATCACCGAATATTGCTACGAAAGAAGGGATTATCTGGTCATAGTTTTTGAAGATGACGGCCAGGGCACCAACAAGGTAGATAAAAGCCATTGCCGGTACCAGCGTTGATGTTACCAGGGCTATCCTTTTTATACCTCCTATTATAACCAGTCCCAGCAAAATTGCCAGGATAAATCCTGTAAGCATATGGTTAATACCGAAGGTGGCAAACACTGAGTTAGAAATGCTGTTTATCTGAGGCAGGCTGCCCGTACCGAAAGAGCTTAGTACCGTGGCCACTGCAAAGAAACCACCCATTATGGCCCCTGTCTTTAATACTTTACCGCTGGGCATCTTAAAGTTCAGCTTCTTCTTCATGTAATACATAGGGCCTCCAGACACGGTGCCGTCCGGCAGTATATCGCGGTACTTATGGGAAATAGCGACCTCCACAAACTTGGTACACATACCTATCATAGCCGTTACCAGCATCCAGAAGAGGGCTGCAGGTCCGCCCAGGTGAATGGCCAGTGCCACACCGGCAATATTACCCGTTCCCACTGTGCCGGAAAGTGCTGTTGTAAGAGCCTGGAAATGGCTGGTGTCCCCAACATCCTGGCTGTGGTCGTATTTTCCTTTCACTATCCTGATAGCGTGTTTAAAATACCTTATCTGTGGAAAGCCCAGGTAAAGGGTAAAGAAAATACCTGTTCCAAGCAACAGGAATACAAACCAGGGA
>CAZGUR010000244.1:0-4867 GCA_964529295.1 uncultured Rikenellaceae bacterium
TATACTGGCGGGGGGCTGCTTCTGGGGTGTTGAATATTACCTTCAGAAGATGGATGGTGTTGAATCAGTTGTTTCAGGGTATATCGGCGGACATGTAAAAAACCCTTCCTACGCCGAGGTCTCATCCGGAAAAACAGGTCATGCCGAGGCTGTTAAGGTTTTGTATGACCCTCAAAAGGTGTCTTACGAGGATATTGTCAGGACATTCCTGGAGATACACGATCCAACGCAGGTCGATCGTCAGGGTCCTGACATAGGTGAACAGTACAGGTCGGAGATATTTTTTATGAACGAGTACCAGCGCAAGACAGCCTTGAAGCTGCTTAATATCCTGAGGGACAAGGGTTATGATATAGCAACAGAGCTTACCCGTGCTACAGAATTTTACCAGGCTGAGAAGTATCACCAGGATTATTATTTTATAAAAGGCTCAACACCTTACTGTCACGGGTATACAAAGCGGTTCTAGCCGGTATGTTGCAGGCGGACTGAAAGATCCTTGCTTTTCTTCCAACTGGTATACAAAGCGGTTCCGGCCTTGACAGACTATTTTAAAAACCCCTGTTTCTCCAGCACCTTCATCAGCAGCTTTGAGAATGTTTCATTATCTTCCTTCCTGTACCTTACTTCGGTAAACACCTGTGCCAGGGTCTCCTTATCATTCTCTTTGACAAACTGCTTTGAATCGGCTCGTGCTTCCTTTCCGGCATAGATCCGGTCAATATCCTGCTCGGTATAATCGCAGTACTTCTCTTTGTGGAGCACAGCGTTCAGCGGCAGTCTGTCAGTCTGTTCCGGCTGTTCGGCAGGCCATCCCAGTGTAATTGTTGTTGCAGGTACAACCCCGGCAGGCAGTTCAAGTATGTCAATTATCTTTTCTGCCATATATGTTGTTGTGCCCAGGTAGCATATACCCAGTCCTTTTGCTTCTGCAGCCACACATAAGGTCTGGGCTGCTATTATGGCATCGATAAAGGCCGTGGTAAACGAAAGGAAATTATCATATCCCGGCTCGGCCTTACGCTGGCGGCACCAGCGCTTAAAGCGGTTAAAGTCGGCGCAGAAGGTAAGTACCACCGGTGCCTCCTTAACCATAGGCTGGTTAAAGTGGCAGGGGGCCAGCTTTTCTTTCATCTCCTGTTTCCTGGTTTCAATAATACTGTATACCTGCATAGTGCCTGTTGTTGATGCCCTGCAGGCAGCATTAAGCAATTCATTTAATAATTCTTCACTGATATCCTCTTCAGTATATTTACGTATTGTCCTTCGATCATTTAATATGTCCAACATGTTTTAACCTGGTTTTAAAATTATTCAAAATTGACCTGCAACTCATCAGCCACGGCTCTGAGGTCGTCGCGGACGGCAGGTACTAGTTTAATCCCTTCCTTAAGTATTCTTTTTTCTGCTTCCCGCTCCGGGTCGCCCGGAATTATTACTTTTTCACGGTCGGCAGTCGTTTGTCCCTTGCGGAACGTGCTTATCCACTCATCCATCCTGTCCTTGAATTCACCGGCTGTCATAAAGGCATCTATCCTTATGGCTCCGAAAAAATGCCCTGTTCCCTTGCCCACCTGCTTGTCTTTCCTTGGGAGGTATGCCACGGCCGGGGGGACAAAGGGACCAAAATTAGCACCGCTGATAACCCCCGAGAGGATATCAACTATTGAGCTCAGGCAAAATCCTTTATGCGAGCCGTGAAGATAGTCGCCTCCCAGCGGGACAATAGCCCCACCGCGTCTCAGTACCGAAGGGTCTTCACTGGCCCTGCCTTCTTTGTCCTGGACGAAGCCCGTGGGCAGGCTTTCATCCTGTTTTTCGGCGATGGCGATTTTCCCCCTGGCGATGGGTGTTGTGGCAAAGTCGGCCACAAAATCATGTTCTTTATTTGCGGGCACGGCAAAAGCTATGGGGTTGGTGCCCAGCATACGCTCAATGGAGAAGGTGGGGGCAACCGACGGGTTGGCATTGGTTACACAGAAACCCATCATATCATGTTCGAGGGCCATCATAGCATAATATCCTGCTATCCCGAAATGATTTGAATTGCGTGTGGCCACCCAGCCTGAGCCTGCATTACGGGCTTTCTCTATGGCTATCTGCATTGATCTTTTAGCACCAATCATGCCGAAGGCATTATCAGCATCAATAACGGCAGTGCCCGGTGTCTCGTGAACCATCTTTATATCCGGTGAGCTGTTAATTCTTCCCTCTTTCCAGAGAAGGTGATAATCTTTTATCCTCAGGACACCATGAGAGGATATGTTCCTTAATTCCGCAGCAAGCAGAATATCTGCAATGGTGGCAGCATCATCATTGCTGCAGCCCATTTTTCTGAAGATACCTGTAATGACATCATACAGGTAAGAATGACTGTACATTTGTATTCGTATTAGGGTTAATAATTATTAAAGCATGGTTTTTTATTTAATCCCTGTGTACCATTGTTGCCGTTGCCTGTGCTGCAGGCATAACAAGTACATCATCAATATTTACGTGTGCAGGCAGGCTCACACAGTAAAAAATCACATCGGCTATATCTTCACCGCTTAGAGGCTTCATACCTTTATATGTCTTTTGGGCCTTTTCCCTGTCACCTTTGAACCTTACTTCTGAGAACTCCGTGTTTACCAGTCCGGGTGCAATATTACTTACCTTTATACCATGCTCCAGCAGGTCTATCCGCATTGACTTAGAGAGCGCATGAACTGCATGTTTGGTGGCACAGTAAACATTTCCCTTCTCATATACCTCTTTGCCTGCTATGCTCCCTATATTCAGAATATGCCCTTTTCCCCTGCTGACCATACCCGGACTGACCTGTCTGCTTACATATAAAAGGCCTTTTATATTTGTGTCTATCATCCTTTCCCATTCATCGTTATCTCCCTCGTCAATATGGCTTAATCCGGCTGCCAGTCCGGCATTATTGACAAGTACGTCTATGTCCTGCCATTCCCTGTCCAGACCCCCCAGGTTTTTTATTACCTCTTCCCTTGACCGAACATCAAAATCAAGGGACAGCACTCTTATATCATTAGACTCCAGAAGTTCCTTTTTCAGACTATCAAGCCTTTCTTTTCTTCTGCCGGTGATAATGAGGTCGTAATTATTCTGTGCAAACTTCCTTGCTGTGGCAAGACCGATGCCGGATGTGGCACCTGTTATTAAAGCTATTTTGTGCATATATCTCCTGTTTTTGAAATCTTTTACAAAATTAAACATCTTTGATCAGCTTAAGAAATAATGGGCCCTATATTTAATTAAATATTAATTTATGAGCTCTTATATAAAGATATTATATATTTGCAGTTTTCAATTTAAGGAAACTGATGCGCAAGAAAGAGGAAGTAAGAAATATGTTTGACAGTATTGCATGGAGGTATGATTTTCTTAATCATTTTTTATCCTTCGGCATAGATCTGATATGGAGACGCAAGGCTGTAAATGAGATATCGGCGCGGATTAAACCTGAAAGGATACTTGATATTGCAACCGGTACATGCGATCTGGCTATTGAGTCGCTGCGACTCAACCCTGTTTCGGTTACGGCAATTGATATGTCGCAAAGGATGCTTGAAGAAGCCAGGAAGAAATTGTACAGGAAAAAACTCAATGAGAAGATAGAGTTGATGATAGGTGATTCGGAAGACTTACCATTCGGTGATGCTTCCTTTGATGCTGTAATGGTATCTTTTGGTATACGTAATTTTGAGAATCCGGATAAGGGGCTTTCTGAGATGTGCAGGGTACTGAGGAAGGGAGGAGTAGTAATGATTCTTGAGTTTTCCAGGCCGAAGAAATTCCCTTTCAGGTATATTTACGGTCTTTATTTTCGAAGGATCCTGCCTTTCTTCGGATCTCTTTTTTCAAAAGACAGGCTTGCATACAGTTATCTTCCTGATTCAGTTTCATCATTCCCTGAGGGAGTTAATTTTTTGAAACTGATGGAAGATGCAGGTTTTACTGAGCTTAAGCAGAGGAGGCTTACCGGTGGTGTTGTAACAATATATACTGGCGCTGTCAGCACAATATAATCATTATATATCAGTTTAGTATAATGAGTTAATAATTATAAAATAGTTTAATTTTATACTGAGAATATATAAGGATTGAAGTTTTTCAGATTTACATACCCGCTTATTTTTCTGCTTATAATTTTCACAGGCGGAGGTACGGTTCTGGCTCAAAAGAAGAAACCATTGAATAAGTCGTGGTACGACGAAAAACCTGTTCATTTTGGTTTCAGCCTGGGCTTTAACACTATGGATTTCAGGGTTACCCCCGACCTCGACTATTATTCGGCAGATTCCTTATACCCCGAGGTGGCCTTTCTCAGTCCGGGTATAAACATCCAGGTGATAATCGATTACCGTCCTGCAGAGTACTGGGATATAAGGTTTCTGCCCGGTGTTTCTTTCGGACAGAGGAAGCTGAATTATTATAAGTCAGTCCAGGTATGGGATGATAATCAGATTGTGGAATCATCTTTCCTTGAATTCCCCCTGCTGCTGAAGTATAAGGGCAAGAGGCTTAATAATGCAAGGCCTTATCTGATAGGCGGACTTAATTTCAGGCACGACCTGGCAGGAAGGAAAGGATATGATGATGATAAATCAGTTTACCTCAGACTGCATCGCTCTGACCTGTATTATGAGGCTGGGGCCGGAATTGATTTTTACCTGCCTTATTTCAAGCTGGCGGTGGAGATAAAAATGTCAAACGGGCTTAGGGATGTGCTTGTGCGTGATCCCGCACCCGGTCATCCGGAGTATGTTAACGCCATTAAGACACTCAGGTCTCAGATGTGGGTGCTGGCTTTTCATTTTGAGTAGGTGTTTATCCACTGCTTTTCCTCCTGAACTCG
>CAZGUR010000245.1:0-4819 GCA_964529295.1 uncultured Rikenellaceae bacterium
GATAATGAAAAGGAAAGAGGCAGCAAGACCTTTTATAGTGCATATACCGGGAGATGATGCAGATCCTGCAGGGCGTTTTAGTGCTGACCGGAAGTTATGGATGCCTAATACCGTTTTTGCTGCAGGTCCCGATCAGATATCCCGGGTCAGGGTTGTCTATACTGATAAACCCGATTCATCATTCAGCATAGAAAGAGAGGGCAGGCAGATAGATTTTGCCTCCGCCGGCTATGCAGACGAACCGGTCGACACAATGGCTGTCGGAAGGTATCTCAGCTATTTTAATTATATCCCTTTTGAGAGTTATGCCTATGGATTAAGCCTGCAGGATAAAGATTCTGTAATCACTGATCCTGTCCGTTTCAGTATTGAAGTAGTGAGAGGCCGGACCGATACCACCAGGCTGCAGACATGGATAAGAAAGATTATGAGAGGAGACAGCCTGGTTACAGATACAGACAGGCTGTGGGGAAGCATAAACGGTGGTGATGATTTGTTTGTGATAAGGTATTACGATCTGGACCCGCTTATCAAATACCCCTCATATTTCATTTCAGATTGATTTTTATTTGAGGATAAAAGTTTTTTTATTAATATTGGTAAAATGAAATTAAGATAAAATATACCTTTGTTTCAGCTATTTAAGTCGCTAAATTATTGCGAAGAAATCTATTGATAAAACTAAACAGACATAAAACATGAAATTCGTCGTATCAAGTACCGAGCTTCTGGGTCATCTTCAGGGTATAAGTAAGGTGATAAGCACAAAAAACACTTTGCCAATACTTGATAATTTTCTTTTCAGGCTTGAAGGAACCAGCCTGGAAATAACAGCTTCCGATCTTGAGTCAACACTTATCACTCAAATGAGCCTTGAGAATACAGACGGGGACGGCAGTATTGCTATTCCTGCCAGGATACTTCTTGACACACTTAAGGAGTTTTCGGAGCAGCCCCTGACTTTCGATATTAACCTTGAAACCATGGCTGTTGATATCAGTTCCGAAAAGGGCAAATTCAGCATTGTGGGACTTAATGGTGTTGACTTTCCTGTGTTACCATCAATAAAGGAAGAAAAGAAGGTGGCTTTTAGTATCGATGCCGATGTATTGATGTCCGGGATCAATAAGACAATATTTGCCACTGCAGATGATGAGCTGAGACCTGTGATGGGAGGAATATTTATTGAAGCAGGTACGGATAAGATAACATTTGTTGCATCTGACGCGCATAAGCTGGTAAGGTACCAGCGAAGCGACGCCCAGTCAGAGGAAAATGCATCCTTTATATTGCCTAAGAAACCGGCTTCATTATTGAAAAACATCCTCCCAAAAGAAGAAGGTAAGGTGGCACTTGAATTTGACGATAAAAATGCTTTCTTCACCCTTTCTGAATACAAGGTTATTTGCAGGCTGGTTGAGGGTAATTATCCAAACTATCATTCTGTTATACCTTCAAATAACCCGAGAAAAGTTACTGTGGACAGGATAGAATTATTGAATACACTGAAAAGGGTATCTGTGTTTTCAAACCAGGCAAGCAACCTTATAAAGCTGGAACTGACAGGTAACCAGATAATGGTTTCGGCACAGGATATTGACTTTTCCATATCAGCATATGAAAGGCTGAATTGCGAATATGAAGGGGAGGAGATGGAGATAGGGTTTAAATCCGTCTTCCTGCTTGAGATACTGTCAAATATTGAATCTCCTGATGTGATTATTGAGCTGGCTGACCCGACAAGGGCCGGGCTGTTGCTGCCATCAGAGTCAGCCAACGAGGCGGAAGATGTGCTTATGCTCCTTATGCCTATGATGATAAACGCCTGAAAAAATTTGCGTTTAAGGACCCCATTACCCCATTAATCAGCTTTAATTATATGGAACTGAACCTTAAAAGACCTATTGCATTTTTTGACCTCGAGACAACAGGCATTAATATAGCAAAAGACCGTATAGTGGAAATATCAGTTGTAAAGGTGCATCCCGGCAGTAAGGAAGAATGGTTTACGGAAAGAATTAACCCGGGAATCCCAATAAGCCCCCAGGCCTCGGCTATTCACGGTATTACTGATGAAGATGTGAAAGACTGTCCTTCTTTCAGGGAGATAGCAAAAAACCTTGCAAAGTTCCTGGAGGGATGCGATCTGGCCGGCTATAATGCCATACGCTTTGATATCCCCTTGCTGGCCGAGGAGTTCCTGCGTCAGGAGGTAGACTTTGATATCAGGAAGAGAAGGTGTATTGATGTACAGGTGATCTTTCACAAGAAGGAGCAGAGGACACTCAGTGCGGCCCTTAAATTTTACTGTAAAAAAGAGCTGGAGGAAGCCCATAGTGCGAAGGCTGACACTAAAGCAACATATGAGATACTGAAGGCACAGCTCGATATGTATAAAGATCTTGAAAATGACATTGATAAACTGGCTGAATTCAGTAAGCAGAATAAGTTTGCTGACCTGGCCGGACGTATAGTTTATAATACAAAAGGACAGGAAGTCTTTAATTTTGGCAAGCATAAGGGAAAGCCTGTGGAAGATGTGCTGATGAAGGAACCCAGCTATTACTCATGGATGATGGAGGGTGATTTTCCGGAATATACAAAGAAGGTCTTAACTGAAATCAAGCTGAGGGCATTTATTAAATAGGGCCTGAATACAATAATATAGCCATGAAGATTATTTGTATAGGACTGAACTATAAGGATCATGCTGAGGAGATGGGCAGGCCCCTGCCGTCTGAGCCTCTTGTTTTCCTGAAACCTGATTCCGCTTTATTGAAGAATAATAAGCCATTCTTTATGCCCCCCTTCTCTGACAACATCCATTATGAGATAGAGGTGGTGCTGCGGATAAGCAAGCTTGGCAGGTCAGTGGCAGAAAAATATGCCCACAGGTATTATGATATGCTTACCCTGGGAGTGGATATGACAGCCCGCGATTACCAGTCAGCATTCTCTGCTGCCGGAATGCCCTGGGATATATCCAAGTCCTTTGACGGGGCCGCACCGGTAGGTGAGTTTATGCCTGTCAGCCAGGCCGGTAATGTGGATAATATATCATTCAGTCTTGAAAAAAACGGCGAAACGGTGCAGAGAGGAAATACATCACAGCTGATTTTCAGTTTTGACAGTATTATATCTTATATATCCCGTTTTTTTACCCTGAAGACCGGAGATCTTGTTTTTACAGGGACCCCGTCGGGAGTGGGACCGGTAAAGCGCAATGACAGGCTGACCGCTTATATAGGAGACAGGCAGGTAATTGATTTTCTTGTTAAATAGCTTATATGATTCTGATCCGGCCCTTTTTAATCAATCACAAAACCAGGCCTGTTATTACTGCTTAGCTTCAGATCAGAGAGACCATCTGTTAACCTTGCAACAGGATACAGCCTGTTATATTTCTCAATCTCATACATTGGTGATCTTTTATAAACGAACCTTAGCTGAGCCATCCTGTCTGAGGCAAAACTATCATCCCCTGCTTTCATCTTGTCCAGCTCTGCACTAAGCTGATCATCTGTTTCAAGCATCTCCGTCAGCTGGCTCTCAAAACTGAGCATTGAGTAAAAGTCATGGGATTCAAGTATGGCATCAAAAAAGTTCCAGGCAAAAAAGGAGTTTGGGGCTTGTGGTTCAAGCATCTCAACAATATATCTGTTGGCATGCTGGTTGCACATTACAACATAATCACCCTTATAGTACTGCATTTTCTGTTTAACGGTGCGCAGCTGTATATTACGGTTGATATAATGACCCTGGTTGGAGCGGCTTGAAGGTTCTGCATTTTCGATATAATAATTCTCTACTTCAATTTCGCAGTCCTCCATAAGTTGATATAAAAAAACCTGGTTGTCAGATAATTTGTCTGCAATCTCACTCCATGCCTGGGGTATGATATAGGCCTGCGGGCTGCTTACCGATATAAGGGGATCATATTTGGTGAAAAAAGGTATGGTATCCGTCCAGAGCCTGTTACGGTCGTAATATCCCCTGGTCCTCCTTCCTTCCCTTGGTTCGGGTCTGACATATTCATAACCCTTGAAAAGCAAGGGCTCCGAAAAGGACATGTCTATTTCCCAGTCGAGGATATACTCATCCTGTTTTTTGATATTTTTATCAGCCTCATCCTTGGTCCGCCTTATCTCACTGCACTTATCATAGCTGAGGGCTGTCAGCTGTTTGAGAAAATCGATTACAGACCTGACCCTGTCAGGGAAGTACTTGTAGACAAGGTTCTCCGTCATAAATGCATAGCTATTGAACAGTGAGGCATAGCCTGTGGAATAGAACGGACCATCATTAAATGCCAATATCCCGTCTTTTATATTCCCGGTATAGTTTCTCATATGTATATAAGGTATCATCTCATATTCAGAATTATCAGCCATCCTTTTATAAAGATCAGGCAGCAATTCATTCTTGAAGAACGGTCCCATGGCAGGGTCCAGCTTGCTGTGAAGTGTTGGTATCAGCGTTATGGTATATTGATGATCAGAGCCGTTGGTAGTGTGAGTGTCAAGGAAAACATCCGGGTTAAGGAAATGGAAGGTTCGTGCAAAGCTTCGTGCATTCTTTGTTTCCTGCTTGGCAAAATCGCGGTTAAGGTCAAGGTTCCTGGCATTCCTTCTTCTGCCTTTATATATTGGTCCGTCCTGGTTTGTCCTGTAATACTTGCTTCTGTCAAGTGCCCCGCCTATATTATATACCGGGATGATGCCTATAGCCACACTGTCAAGGTAATGCTTAATATTATCCCTGTCCCTCAGTATATCCCATGCAAACTGGATGCTGGCATCTATCCCTTCAGGTTCTCCCG
>CAZGUR010000246.1:0-2403 GCA_964529295.1 uncultured Rikenellaceae bacterium
AAGCCCTGAAGGTGGAGGATATCACTTCCTATCCCTCAATTCTCGGTGGGAGGGTGAAAACCCTTCATCCGAAGATTATGGGAGGGATACTGGCCAGGCGTGATAATGAATCTGATAAAGAGCACCTGGTGGAATATGAGATACCCCCGATCGATTTGGTTATCGTTGACCTGTATCCTTTCAGGGAGACAGTTGCTGCAGGTGCGGCGGAAGAAGAGATAATCGAAAAGATAGATATAGGTGGTATAACACTGCTGAGGGCAGCCGCCAAGAATTTTGAGGATGTACTGGTTGTTTCTCACCGCGACCAGTACCCTGATTTTTATGAAATGCTGGAGCTACAGGGAGCTGTTGCCAGCAGGTATATAAGGAGCTTAATGGCGGCCGAAGCATTCAGTGTCACCTCCGAATATGATACAGATATCTTCAACTATTTTAATGAAAAAGAAGGACTGGAACTTTTCAGGCAAAGTTTTTCAGAAGCCAGGATACTGAGATATGGTGAGAATCCGCACCAGATGGGCGTTTACTACGGCAGGATGGAGGAGATGATAGAGCAGTTGCACGGCAAGGAGATATCATATAATAATATACTCGATATAGATGCGGCCATATCGCTGATTGATGAATTTGAGGAAACAAGCTTTGCCATTATAAAACATAATAATGCCTGTGGACTGGCATCCCGGACAAAACTTACATATGCATGGAAGGATGCCCTGGCCGGCGACCCGGTATCTGCTTTTGGCGGTGTGCTGATAACTAACAGGGACATTGACAGGGAGACAGCGGAGGAGATGAATAAGCTCTTTTTTGAGGTCATCCTTGCTCCCTCATATGACAGTGATGCACTGGAGATACTGAAAGGTAAAAAGAATCGTATAATACTTATACATAAAGGCAGTGACAAGCGTCCTGATATTTACCGTACAGCCCTTAACGGGGTGCTGTTCCAGGAGAGGGATTACAAGACTGAAAAGCAGGAGGATATGAAGCCGGTGACAAACACCCTGCCGGACGGCGACCAGCTTGCTGACCTGGCATTTGCCAATAAGATAGTGAAACACAGTAAATCCAACTGCATTGTGCTTGCAGGCAATAAGCAGCTCTATGCCAGCGGCGTAGGCATGACATCAAGGGTTGATGCCCTTAAGTTCGCCATGGAAAAAGCCCGTGGTTTTGGTTTCGACCTTAAGGGAGCCGTAATGGCCTCCGATGCTTTCTTCCCCTTTGCCGACAGCGTTGAGCTTGCACATAAGGCAGGGATAAAAGCTGTTATACAACCCGGAGGCTCGGTACGCGATAATGAATCAATTGATTTTTGCAATGATAAGGGCATGGCCATGGTATTTACCGGAACAAGGCATTTTAAACACTAATTAATATTAATAATTTTTTAAGATGGGGATTTTTTCATTTTTAACGCAGGAAATAGCTATTGACCTTGGAACGGCAAATACGATAATCATACATAATGATAAGATAGTAGTTGATGAGCCATCTATAGTCGCTGTTGACAGGAATACAGGCAGGTTGATTGCCATAGGTGAGAAAGCCAGGCAGATGCATGGCAAGACACATGAGAATATAAGAACGGTACGTCCGCTCAGGGATGGTGTGATTGCCGATTTTAACGCAGCTGAACAGATGATCAGGGGGATGATCAAGATGATAAACAAGAGGCCGGGACTCTTTTCACCAACCCTTAAGATGGTTGTTTGCATACCCTCGGGCAGCACAGAGGTGGAGATACGCGCTGTGCGCGACTCTTCAGAGCATGCAGGAGGAAGGGATGTATATCTTATATATGAGCCCATGGCTGCGGCAATAGGTATAGGTCTTGATGTTGAAGCACCAGAAGGCTGCATGGTTGTTGATATTGGTGGAGGCACAACCGAGATTGCTGTGATAGCACTGGGGGGAATAGTGTGTAATAAGTCTATCAGGACGGCCGGTGATGGCTTTACCACGGATATACAGTCGTATATGAGGCACCAGCATAATATTAAGATAGGTGAGCGTACGGCAGAGGATATAAAAATAAATGTGGGGGCGGCCCTGCCATCCATTGAGGAGCCACCGGCTGATTATATAGTAAGGGGACCAAACCTGATGACAGCCATGCCGGTGGAGATACCTGTTTCATACCAGGAGATAGCACATTGCCTTGATAAATCTATTTCGAAGGTTGAGACAGCCATACTGAGCGTGCTTGAACAAACGCCGCCTGAATTATATGCTGATATTGTGGCCAAAGGAGTGTTTCTTGCAGGAGGGGGTGCCTTGCTGAGGGGACTCTCAAAAAGGCTGAGTGATAAAATAAGTATACCATTTCATGTGGCCGAGGATCCGCTGCATGCCGTGGCACGGGGAACGGGAGTAGCTTTAAAGAATGCAGATAAA
>CAZGUR010000246.1:2413-4816 GCA_964529295.1 uncultured Rikenellaceae bacterium
ATTTTCGTTCCTGATGAGATAATATTGGGGGATATAGATGAGAAGTCTGTTAAACTTCTTAAAAAGGTTTGGGAATATACTGTTATTCCTTCTGCTGGAAGGTATTGCAATCTATTTGCTTGCTGCCAGGCCCAATTACCATAACATCAAGCTGTCAAAGGCCCTGAACGGGACAAACGCTTTTTTCCAGGAAAGGGTTAACAGTGCAACTGACTATTTTACCCTGAGGGAGATGAATGAACAGCTACTCAGGGAAAACAGGGAGCTGAGAAACTCTATGCAGCGCGTATACAGCAATGCGGACATCAGTACCTTCAGTGTTACCGACAGTATAAACAGGCAGCAGTATGTATATGTACAGGCTGATGTTGTCAATAACAGCGTAAATAAGCAAAAGAATTATATAAGCCTGGATAAGGGCAGCCTTGACGGGGTGAAAGAAGATATGGCTGTAACGGGTCCACAGGGCATAGTGGGGATAATAGTGGAAGCCGGAAGGAATTATTCAATTGCCATGTCTGCGCTTAACATTGACTTCAGACTTTCTGCCAGGCTGAGAAAAAACGGATACTTTGGCTCACTGAGATGGGACGGGGTAGATATAAATTCACTAATGCTGAATGAAATACCCCATCATGTCAATCTTTCCATTGGCGATACCGTTGAAACAACAGGCTATTCAGCTTTTTTCCCTGAAGGGATAATGGTGGGGACCATAACTGAGTTTGATGACAGTCCGGGTGACTTCTACGAAATAAAACTCAGACCCTCAACCGAATTCAGGAAGCTGAACCATGTATATATAATTATTAATCTTAAAAAGGAAGAACAACTGGAGACGGAAGACCTTATCCGGTAAAACAGGAAATAAGTATGCTGAACACCGTTTTAAAATACACCCTTATTTTTATTCTCTTATTCGCCATGCAGGTGTTATTGATGAATAATATACAGTTCAGCGGCTTTGTCAATCCCTATATCTATATACTGTTTATACTGCTGCTCCCTTTTGAAACACCCTCATGGCTGCTGCTGATAATTTCCTTTTTTACGGGATTGCTGGTAGATATTACAACGGGTACACCCGGACTGCATACTTCTGCAACCGTGTTTGCCGGTTTTCTGAGACCTTATGTTCTTAAGCTGGTAGCTCCCCGCGATGGTTATGAGCCCGGTGATAAGCCAGGGATAAGCACCAATGGATTCAGGTGGTTCTTTCTGTATGTGCTGGTTATTGTTTTATTTCATCACCTGGCACTTTTCTATATCGAAGTATTCAGCTTTGACTATTTCTTCAGGACCATGCTCAGAGCCCTGCTTAGCGCGGGCTTCAGCATATTGTTTATTATTATCATTCAGTTACTTGTTATCAGGAGGTAATCGTGGCAGGACTAAAAGATAAATACAGCAACCGGAAAATGCTCTTTTATGCAATCATCCTTATTGCTGCTATTATACTGCTGGCAAAGCTGTTCTCCCTGCAGGTGGTGAATAAATCATACAGGTTATCTGCAGAGAATAATGTCCTGAGATATGTTACGCAGTATCCGGCGAGGGGACTTATTTACGACAGACAAGGTGAGCTGCTGGTATACAACCAGGCCGCCTATGACCTGATGGTGATACCCGGACAGCTGCAGGAGATAGATACTACAGGCTTATGTGCCATCCTGGGCATTGAGAAGGAATCTTTTAATGAAAGAATCAGTAAGGCAAGGCAATACTCACGGCATGCACCCTCAATTTTTCTAAAGATGGTATCGTCCGAGACATATGCCAGGCTGCAGGAGGTACTATATAAGTACCCTGGCTTTTATGTACAGAGACGTACACTCAGGAAATATACATACCCTTCTGCTGCCCATGCCCTTGGGTATGTAGGCGAAGTGAATAATGAAGAGATTAAGGCTGATACGTATTATAAGTCGGGCGACTATATTGGCAAGAGCGGTATTGAAAAAACATATGAATCAGCACTGCGCGGAAGAAAAGGCCTGAAGATATTCCTTGTTGATGTATATAACAGGATACAGGGACTGTACCAGGAAGGGAGGTACGACACCATACCCGAGCCCGGCAAGGATATCATATCAACCCTTGATATCAGCCTGCAGTTATACGGGGAGAAGCTGATGGGCGACAGGAACGGTAGCATAGTGGCACTGGAACCATCAACAGGAGAAGTGCTGGCCCTTATCTCCACGCCTGATTATGACCCTTCACTGCTTGTCGGGCGTATACGGTCCGAAAATTATCTGGGCTTGCAGAGAGACACCCTGGAGCCACTGTTTAACAGGGCCCTGATGGCTTCCTACCCGCCCGGCTCAACCTTTAAGCCTGTTAACGGACTTATTGCCTTGCAGGAAGGGGTGCTGAATAAAGACTGTGAATACTTCTGTGACC
>CAZGUR010000247.1:0-4812 GCA_964529295.1 uncultured Rikenellaceae bacterium
AAGATAATAGCCAAAATAGAAAACCAGGAAGGCGTAGATAATATCAATGAGATTATGGAGCATGCCTATGGTATTATGGTTGCCAGGGGAGACCTGGCTATTGAGATACCCTACGAAAAGATACCTGGCATACAGCGCAAAATAATAGATAAATGTATTAAGAGCAGGAAACCGGTTATAGTGGCAACACAGATGCTGCATTCTATGATTGACAACCCCAGACCTACCAGGGCAGAGGTGAGTGATATAGCAAATGCCATTTACTATCAGACCGATGCTATTATGCTCAGCGGTGAAACAGCCTACGGTAAGTATCCCGTTGAAGCAGTAGAAACAATGACCAGGGTGGCTATTGAAGTGGAGAAGAATAAGACGAAATTCCTGGATCTCCCGGCAGGCTCGCTGACAGGTGAAGTGTCAGCATACCTGGCCAAGGTGGCGGTAAAAACGGCATCCAGGATAAATGCTAAATGCATAATATCTGATACGGTACGCGGCCGCACTATCAGGAATATGTCTTCCTTCAGGGGAATAAACTATATACTGGCACAGTGCTACTCGTCCAGGACAATGAGGGAGCTGGCATTGTCTTATGGTGTGTATCCGGGACTCCAGGAAAAACATAAATCAACGGATATGTTCCTGAAGGTGGCTCTTGAAAACCTGCTGGAATCACATAAGCTGAAGGATAATGATATGATAGTCGTGCTTGCAGGCAATTTCAACAGGGGAACGGGATCATCCTATATTGAAGTGGGATCCGTTGAATATCTTAAGGAAAGGTTAAGTTAATCTGCAATCCGTATTGGTCTGATTTTTGATGCCATATACCGGATTAGTAATGCAAGAATATGTTTAAGTTTTTACTTATCTGGGTGTTTTCATTTTTCTTCCATCCCGTACATGTTTCCATGTCAAGCATGGAATATATTCCCGGGGATGGGGGCTATAAGATTACGGTCAGGATGTACAGCGACGATCTCCTGCTTGATCTTGTCAATATGTATGAAATTCCGGATGAGCATATCGATAACCATGTTTATTGCGGTCCTGATGATATTTACCAGGATTATATAAACGAGAGGCTCAAGTTTGTGATTGACGGCCAGCAGTATAAGGCCAGTCTTGAAGGCAGTGAGAAGCTTGAGATTGAGACGGTGATGCGCCTGTTTATTGAATATCATAATGAAATAAATACCCTGGACATATATAATACTATTCTTAAGGGGATATATCCTGACCAGGTAAATCTCTTTATCTATAAGGATAATATTAATGAGATGGCCCTGCGTTTTACAGCTGTTTACTCCAGGGAAACGCTTGAACTGAAAGCAGCGGATTGATTATTTTTTTAAAGGAGTGATTTGATGAAGCATACAGTTAGCATTTTGATTTTATTCACCTTTACCTTCAGTGCTTACGGAACGCATAACAGGGCGGGAGAAATTACATATAAGCAGCTTTCAGATCTTACTTATGAGATCACCATAACAACTTTTACATATATACTCAGCCAGGCCGACCGGGATTATCTTGATGTTGACTGGGGCGATGGAACAATATCGACAGCAGAAAGGAGTTTCAAGGGCCAGCTGCCGAATTATTACCAGAAAAACATATATAAGATACAACATACCTATCCCGGACCGGGTGTTTATAAGGTTGTTGTCCAGGACCCCAACAGGAATTATGGTATAGTTAATATCCCGAATTCAGTTAACGTGGTATTCAGCATTTCCACCACCCTGATGGTTAATCCGGGTACCGGACTTAACAGTACACCGGTGCTCCTGAACCCTCCTTATGACAAGGCGGCACTGGGTTATACCTTTATTCATAATCCTGGAGCCTATGATGTTGATGGCGACAGTCTTTCATATAATCTTACCGTTTGTACCAGGGAGGATGGTAAACCGATAGAGAATTATTCATACCCGCCGGCATCCAATGCTTTCTATGTAGACAGTATCACTGGCGACCTGGTATGGGATGCTCCCACAAAGCTGGGGAAGTACAATGTGGCAATGGAAATTAATGAATGGAGAAATGGGATAAGAATAGGTTCCATTGTCAGGGATATGCAGATAGAGGTGTATGAAACTGATAATAATCCTCCTGAGAATGCACCTATGAGTGATTTCTGCATTGAAGCAGGTGATACCCTGCGGTATGAGGTCAGTGCCACAGATCCGGATAATGATAATGTTACCCTGCTGTCTACATCAGGCATTTATACCCTTGATGACTGTCCCGCTCAATTTGACAGTATCAGTTTCGGGGCAGGCAGTGCCACTGCCATGCTTACCTGGATTCCATGCCATGAAAATGTAAGGGAGCAGCCTTATGATGTGCTGATTAAAGCGGAGGATAATAATGAGGATCTGGAACTGTTTGATCTGGATAATTTCAGGATAAAGGTGCTGGGACCGCCACCTGAGCTTACTTCAGCCAGCTCCTCCGGTGAATATGTAAGACTGAGCTGGGAATTATACGAGTCAGATTATATTGAAGGATATAATATTTACCGCAGGGAAGGCTCCACGGATTTTCAGCCTGATAGTTGCACAGCCGGACTTCCCCCTGATTATGGGTTCGAAAAAGTGGGTTTTGCCGGGGGAGCCTCCACTGTATCATTTATTGATACAAACGAGGGTGAGGGACTGGAAAACGGTGTGGAGTATGCTTACCGGATAGTGGCTGTGTATCCCAATGGTGCTGAAAGTAAAGCATCCAATGAACTGACATCTGCCCTGGTAACAGGAGTGCCGCTTATTACAAATGTAAGTGTTATAAATACCTCAGAGTCTGATGGTGAGATATTTATAGCATGGTCTAAACCTGACAGGCTGGATACAATACCTGCTGCCGGTCCGTATGAGTATATTATCTACAGGTCGGAAGATCATACAGGGAATGGATTTCTAGCCATTGATTCCCTGCAGACAGCAGATCTGAATGACACAACTTATTTTGACAGTCAGTTAAATACACTGGATCAGGGATATGTATATATGATTGAGCTTTATAATGACAGTCCGGGTAACAGGTTCATTATAGGTGAACCGGCTGTGGCTTCATCAACATTTATAGAGCTTTCTCCGGGTGACAGGAAAGTGAGGTTTATTATCAAACGCAATGTGCCATGGGTGAATTACAGGTATGATATCTTCCGATGGAATGATGCCTTATCTTCTTATGATTCCATTGCAGGCACCAATTTGCTGGAATATACTGATACCGGACTTGAAAACGGACAGGAGTACTGTTATTATGTGAGGTCAACTGGCTCTTATCAGAGTCCGGGATTACCAAAGGACATGCAAAACCTGTCACAGGAAGCCTGCATGACACCGGTGGATAATGAGCCTCCATGCACTCCGGACCTGAATGTGTCAAGCAATTGCGACAGCCTTTATAACTATGTCAGCTGGAATGTTGATGATCCTGATTGTTTTGCGGATATTGCCGGGTATAAGCTTTTTTATAAGCTTGATTTTGATGGAGACCTGTCCCTTCTTGCCGATTTTGATAACAGGAATATACTGGAATATACACATTACCCTGGTGATATTGTTGCAGGATGTTATGCCATAATGGCCTATGATGATGAAGGTAATGAAAGCCCGCTCTCAACAGTTATCTGTGTTGACTCATGCAATTTTTATGAGATACCCAATGTTTTCACTCCCAATAATGACGGTAAAAATGATATACTGAGAGCAAAAACATCAGGACTGGTGGAAAAAGTGGACTTTAAACTGTTTAGCAGGGGAGGCTTGTTGCTGTTCAGGACAGATGAGCCCCGGCTTAACTGGGATGGCACCTATAAAGGTGCTTTAGTCAAACCAGGTGTGTATTTTTACCAGTGTGATGTTTATGAAAGAAGGATAACAGGACTGGAGGAATTCAGCCTGTCCGGATTTATCCATGTTATAACGGAAAAGGGTGCTGAACCGGTGAATATTGAGTATAAATAGATGAGAAGGTTAAAAAGCATATTTTTAATGATGATCCTGTTACATTGCCTTGAAGGTGTGGCACAGGATGCGAATGAATATATTACCCGGGCAGCAGCTTATGCCAACAGGGCTATGTTCTCTGAAGCAATAGGGGCATATACAGGAGCTATTGAAAAGGAAGATGATTACCGCTTATTTACAGGACGTGGTGAGGTGTTTTTGCAGACAGGGGATACCGGTAAAGCAATTGATGATTTTCAGAAGGCTAACACACTGGCACCGGGCAGAGGGTATATGGGACTGGCCAGGGCATACGCAATAAGGGGTGATTACAGTCGTGCCGCGGATGAGCTGAAGCATCATCTGCGGTCACAGTACCGGCTGCCAAGGAAAGAAATTATGCTTGATCCGTATTTCGCGGGAATGGAGGACAGTCCGGAGTGGCGTGAGCTATGGAAAAATGACTGGTATAGCCAGATAGAGAAAGGTATGGCGGAAATTGAATATTATATCGATGCAGGCAGGATAGAAGATGCTGAGAGATTATTATCAGACATTGAGTATATTTATCAGGAGAGATCAGAAATATCATATCTTAAAGGATTGATCGCATCGGCAAAAAATAACAGGAAGAAAGCCCTTGAGAACCTGCGTCTGGCCATTGAAAAGGATAAGACAAAATATTCATACTGGGAATTGTATATCTCCCAGCTGGGAAAAAATGGTGAATACCTTACAGCTGCAAACATATGCGAAGGGGCACTGGAAGCCTTTCCCGATAAGACAGACCTGGTTTATGAGAAGTCAGAATACCTGCGTATGGCCGGTGACCCTAACCGTGCATTGCAGACAG
>CAZGUR010000248.1:0-4782 GCA_964529295.1 uncultured Rikenellaceae bacterium
TTTATGCCTGACTACGGTTCAAAACTGTCCTCACCGGTGTATA
Source organism: uncultured Rikenellaceae bacterium (assembly GCA_964529295.1). GTDB lineage: Bacteria > Bacteroidota > Bacteroidia > Bacteroidales > VadinHA17 > UBA9300. The sequence continues at coordinate 44 of CAZGUR010000248.1, forward strand.
TCAGGGGAATAGGTTCAAGAAAAAATTCACCTTCGGTTGGACTCTATGTGGACAATGTACCCTTCTTTGAGCAGTCATCCTTTAATTTTGATTTTTTTGATATAGAAAGGATAGAAGTGCTGCGCGGACCACAGGGCACATTGTATGGCAGGAATACCATGGGGGGCATTATTAATATAATAACTGCTTCACCCCTGGAGAAAAAAGGAGGACAGCTTAATCTCTCAACAGGTAATTTCGGATACTATAATGGCAATGCCTCTTATTACGGCAGCATAAATGAATCATTCGGATACTCAGCCTCTTTCAGCTACACCCACAAAGATGGATATTTTGCAAATAAGTTTACTGATGATGCAGTGGACCGTTCAAATTCATACGGACTCAGGAACAAGCTTATATGGAAGGTAAATGACAGGCTTACCCTTGAAAACGTGCTGAATGCCGAGCACCGTAAGGAAGGCGGTTATCCCTATGCCGTACTTAATGATACAACAAGGACGGCAGAGGATATTAATTATAACCAGTACAGCTATTATAACCGGAAGATGCTTTCCGATGCTTTTATAATTAAATACCAGGCTGATAATTTTGAAGTGGTATCTACAAGCGCATACCAGTACCTCGATGATTTCCAGGGTGTTGATCAGGATTTTACTGCCGACTCGCTTTATTATGTGAACCAGGACCAGAAACAACATATGTTTTCCCAGGAACTGATAGTGAGGAATACTGATGACAGCAGGTATAACTGGCTTACAGGTATGTATGCGTTCAGGCAGGTTTTTGACAAGGCCGTGGATGTTGATGTATATCCTTCCAGTATGACCCTTTTCAAGGATTATGATCATGTTATCGGGGGTTATGCCATGTTTCACCAGTCAACACTCGATGATGTGTTTATAAAAAACCTTTCTGTTACAGCAGGGTTAAGGGTTGATTTTGAGAAGGATGTACTCGATTATAATTATGACCTGGAGCGTAACCAGGCTTTTATCAATATGGCAGACACTGTCTATCCATCCCTGGAGTATTTTGAGATTCTTCCCAAGCTGGCACTTAACTACAGGTTCAGCAGCAACACTCTCTACCTGACCGTGGCACGGGGTTATAAAACAGGCGGTTTTAACTCTACCTTTGAGCGGCCCGAAGACCTCACCTTCGATCCTGAGTTCAGCTGGAACTATGAGATAGGGGCCAGGGGGACCTTATTTGAAAGACAGCTGTATGCTGATATAGCTTTCTTTTATATAGACTGGAAAAACCAGCAGATATACCAGACTGTGCCCAGCGGCAGGGGATCCATGCTGAAGAATGCCGGACGTTCTGTAAGCAAGGGTCTGGAGATAAGCCTTAAGGCCATACCTGTATGCGGCTATGAAGCCTCACTGACATACGGTTATACCCATGCAACATTTATCAGTCATGTTGTTGATGAAGAAACAGATCACAGCGGTAATTATATACCTTATGTACCTGTAAACACCCTTACCTTTATGCTGAACAAAACATACCATATAGATAAATTATCCTTGATCGATAAGATTAATGTCAACCTGATCTACAGGGGTACGGGTACAATATACTGGAACGAGGAAAACAGTCACCAGCAGGATTATTACAGTATTGCCGACCTTAAACTCAGCATGATTAAAAATAACCTGGCACTGGACTTCTGGTTTAAAAATCTTTTTAATACCGCTTACGAGGCATTTTATTTCCAGTCGCTGGGCAGGGAATATGTTCAGCCCGGCAAGCCGCTGCATTTTGGTATACGTTTATCTGCTAAATTTTAATCATGGAAAACAAGAGCTGGAAGAAATTCCCGGTATTATTCAGTCTTTATATTGCTCAGTCGGTGCCGATGAGCTTCTTCTCAACGGTGGTGCCGGTTATTATGCGGCAGGAGAATTACTCGCTTGAAGCTATAGGCCTGCTCCAGCTGGTCAAGATACCCTGGATAATTAAATTCCTGTGGGCGCCGCTGGTAGACCGTACATCAAGCAAGGCCAGACATTATAAAAAATGGATAATACTGTCTGAACTGTTTTATGCCGTAATAATTATTGGTATCGGGTTTCTTCAGCTGCAGACTGATTTCAGGCTGATAGTGGTACTCATGGTAATTGCCTTTTTTGCCTCTGCCACACAGGATATTGCAACCGATGCCTATGCCATCCTTATATTAAAGAGGGCAGAGCGGAGCATAGGCAACAGTATGCAGTCGGCCGGCAGCTTCACAGGAGCCTTACTGGGTACCGGTGTACTGCTGATAGCTTATTATTATTTCGGATGGAAAACATTACTGTTTCTTCTGGCTCTTTTTGTCCTTTTTGCAGTTATACCCCTGTTGCTGTACCGTAAAAAGGCGGCCCAGGTACCTGAGAAAGTAAAGGAAAGGATCACTATTGCTGATATTTATAAGTTCTTCAGGATTAAAGGTATGCACAAGAGAGTGCTGATCCTTGTCTTTTACTACTCAGGCATAATAGGGATACTGGCCATGCTTAAACCCTATATGGTGGATCTGGGTTACTCAGTTAAGCAGATAGGGTTTATGTCGGGTATCCTCGGCACATCAGTGGCTGCCTTATCAGCCTTTGTGTCAGGATATATCATAAAAACCATAGGACGGCGGTCCTCTGCCTTTCTTTTTGCTTTTATTAACCTGCTGGCGGGACTCTTCTTTGTCTTTATTTCAACAGGTACACCCGGTTTGTTTGCTATGTATGCCGGTATATGCCTTGTGTGGGGCGCCTACGGACTGTCAACGGTGATAATATACACCACCTCAATGGATATAGTGCGAAAGGGCAGGGAGGGTACCGATTTTACGGTACAGATAGTTATTACCCACCTGAGTGGTATGCTTATTGCAGTATTCAGCGGCAAAGCGGGAGATATGCTTGGGTATACAGGATTGTTCAGCCTTGAAGCAGGCCTTGCTTTAGTGTCCGTTTTTGTACTTATTTATGCATTGCCAAAGAAAATTTAATATGGATATATCAGAGAAACTACTTGAAAAATATAACCGGCCGGTACCAAGATATACCAGCTATCCACCGGCCAATCATTTCAATGATGAGATAAGCGGGGATAAATACCTTGAGATGGTAAAACTGTCCAACAGCAGGCAACCGTCAAATATTGCCATGTATATACATATACCTTTCTGTCATAAAATATGCTTCTACTGTGGATGTAATTCCTGCAAGCTGAACAAGGGAGATGAGTACCTTGAATATCACGAGGCACTGAAAAAAGAAATAGAGATAGTGACAGGGGAGATAAATGACAGCAGGAAGGTGACACAGATACATTTTGGCGGTGGCACCCCTAATTCCATACCTGTAAGATACCTGTCGGAGATTATAGGGATGATCACTTCCGGATTCGCCCTGGATGATGATGCCGAGATAGCAATAGAATGTAACCCGGCACTGCTGGATAAAGAGTATATTGACAGCCTGAAAGAAGCGGGCTTTAACCGCTTCAGCCTGGGTATACAGGACTTTGATCAGGAGGTGCTCAGGATGGTTAACCGTGACCCCTCATCATTGCCGGTGGGAGAGCTGATTGAATATATAAAGAAAGACAGTGATAATATTGCAGTTAACCTCGACTTTATATACGGCCTGCCAGGCCAGACGGCTGACTCTTTCCGAAAGACCATGGCTATGGCGGCCGGACTGCGACCAGACAGGCTGGTAACATTCTCATATGCACATGTACCCTGGCTTAAAAAGAACCAGAAGATACTTGAGAAATATGAGCTGCCCTCACCCCGTCAGAAAGTCGATATGTTTATGGAAGCTTATGAGATACTCAGCACGGCGGGATATATGCCGGTGGGACTCGATCATTATGTGCTTCCCGATGATCAGCTGTACAGGGCCGTTAAAGAAAACCTGCTGCACCGTAATTTCCAGGGATACTGTACCCGCCATACAACCGGACAGGTGTATGCTTTCGGTGTTTCAGCCATCAGCCAGCTGGAGATGGGCTACTTCCAGAACACCAAATCTGTAAAGGAATACAAGGATGCACTGAAAAAGTCTGAATTACCGGTGGAAAAGGGCAGGATACTGGATGACAGGGAAAAGGTCGTGCGCGAAGTTATCACCCAGCTGATGTGTAATAAACATATCGACTGGAAAATAATGGGCGGAATAACAGGGGCAGGAGCAGAGGTAGTGAAAAGCATTGTGAATATTGATAAGGATGCCCTCAGTGGTTTCGCCGCTGACGGATTGATCGAATTAAATGATGATTCCATAAAGGTTACTGAGAAGGGTTCTATGTTTATAAGAAATATAGCGGCATCGCTTGACCCGGCATACCAGCCTGAAAAAAATAAATATTCAAAATCAGTGTAAAAAGCATGAAAGAAACAGAAAATCTCAAACTGATGAAGCAAAACAAGGATGTGGTAATTATAGGGGCCGGGCTGACCGGACTTGCACTGGGTGTTAAGCTGAAGCACAGGGGCATTGATTTTACTATAACAGAGAAAGACTCTGAGGCCGGAGGTGTGATCAAAACGGGTAAAGAAAAGGGCTTTATATATGAAAAAGGGCCCAATACAGGCGTTTATTCCACTCCTGAACTGGTGGAGCTGTTTGACCTGCTTGGCAATCTCTGCGAGCTTGAAAAGGCTGATAAGAGCGCCGCTAAGCGGTATATATGGAAGAAAGGTAAATGGAGGGCTATACCGTCTGGACTCCTCTCAGCTGTAGGCA
>CAZGUR010000249.1:0-4781 GCA_964529295.1 uncultured Rikenellaceae bacterium
GCTGTGATTGATGCAGACGAGATTGTTGTAACAGGTACCCGGACAGAAAGGAAGCTTGAGGAGGTACCCCTGCGTCTTGAGTTTGCCGGGCCGCGACTGTTTTCCGAAACACCTTCCGTGGATATGACAGGTTATCTGAAAAGCATGGCAGGTATTGATGTATACAGTCCGGGTGGCTTTATATCACACAAGAATAATGTAACAATGCGGGGCATGAGCGGGGCCAACCAGGCCAGGGTACTCGTTCTTGTTGATGGAATACCCATTAATAAGTCAGATGGCGGATCTGTAAACTGGAACCTTATACAGCCCGGACAATTGCAGAAAGTGGAAATCACGAAAGGTCCGGGTTCATCCCTTTACGGTGGCAATGCCCTGGGAGGAGTTATAAATATGGTGACAAAGATGCCTGTAAAAAAGTTTCAGGGATATGTAAAAGCCGAGTATGGCTCAATGAATACTTACGGTGGAAGATTTAATATTGCAGGAGATAATTCTGCAGACGCAGACAGGGGTTTTTACTATTCACTGAATGCGTACTACAGGCAGAGTGACGGCTATGTTAACCAGGCCCTGGAGGATGAGGATCGCAACTATCTTGCTGAACCGGACACTGCTTCCAGCATAATAAAAAATGACATGCAGGAGTATGGAGCAGATATAAAAGCCGGTTACCGTATCAATGAGAGCAGCAGGATTGAGCTGCTGCTTAATTATTATGATGATAAAAGGGGTGGGGGATATAAGTACTATGCACCTGAAGGAAGCCGTACCGACCACGACACCTATTCGGCAAGGCTTATCTATAAGTCTGTGCTGGGCAGGGTAAGTTTAAACTCAAGCCTTTATTTCAGGCAGGAGGATTATTATAAGCTTAATGACAGCGACCGCGATTCAAAATATTATTCGGTTGAGTCGGCCCGCCGTGATATGGGCCTGCTTGTACATGCTTCATTACCCATGGGTGAGATTTCAACCCTGACTGCCGGTTTTGATCTTAAGCAGGGAAGCGTTGATGCTGTTGACATATACCAGATGGTGTCCGACAGGGTATATAACAGGGGTAAAATGAATAGTTATGCTTTTTTTATACAGGATGAATTCCGGGCACTGGATGACAGGCTTATCCTTGTGGGTGGACTCAGATTTGATAATGCCAGGTATTTTGACGGTGCCTATTATATTGAAGATGCCACTTCGGCAACGAGCCTACTGGCTGACCTGGAAGACAGGAACCAGCAGGAGAATACCTGGGCTGCCATCAGCCCGCGGGTATCAGGACTCTTTAAGTTTTCTGAGAATGTGAGAGCCTATGCCGTTTATTCCCATGGTTTCCGTCCATCCGTACTTGACGATCTTTGCCGCTCAGGATTCGTAAGAGGAGGATTCAAGAAGGCTAATCCAATGCTCGAGCCGGAGAACATCGACTCATATGAGCTGGGTGCAGATATACATGCAGGAGGTTTTTCTGTATCCCCATCGCTGTATTATTCACGGGGCAAGGATTTTATGTATTATGTCAGCACCGGTGACAGCCTGTCCATGTTCGGACGCATGAGACCTGTCAGAAGTGTTGAGAATATTGGGGAAGTGGAGATAAAAGGCATTGAACTGAAGACCTCGTATGAATTTGACAAGGGAGTCACGGTGTTTGCCAATTACAGTTATACCGAATCTGTAATTACAGAGTTTGATCCCGAATACAGCTCACAGGGTGAAGACATTACCGGTAAGTACCTGAGCTATGTACCCAAACATAATGCTTCCGCAGGTATAAGCTGGAGAAACCCGCTGGTGAATGTCAGCATGATGATGAATCACAAGGGGGAGCATTATTATGATGATGTAAACACTGTGACGGTTGATCCTTTCACATCATTTGATTTAAGGTTATGGAAAACCATGGGACAATTCAGTTTTAAGATGGATATTGAGAATGTGGCTGATAATGTTGCTCTTGTAGACTACGGCTACCTTAACTATGGACGTTTTATAAGGATGGAGCTCACTTATTTGTTCTGAAAATTAAATAATAATGTACATTTGTATTGACTAAATTTATGTATTAATAATATAACAGTATCATTATGTTTAATGTAAACGAATATTTCGACGGAAAAGTAAAATCCATAGGTCTTGAAAATGCTGAAGGTGTTGCCACAATAGGTGTTATGGCCCCGGGTGAATATGAATTCAACACATCAAAGGTTGAATATATGAGCGTTACCACGGGTATGTTAACCGTGCAGTTGCCGGGCGACAGCAACTGGAAGGAGTACGGGGCAGGGGAAACTTTTATAGTGGAAAAAGACAGCAGCTTTAAGGTAAAGGTTAAGGAACCCACCGCCTATAAATGCCTTTATAAATAGCAGGCAGCAAATACAATAGCTATGGCAGGTCCCAAAGGTTCGAAATATTACGATGTCTTTCTCAGGTACCAGATCAACCTGGAGACAGTGGATGATGAAAAGATACTGGACCGTGAAGGATTCGGTTTGCTTGATGCGGTCGACAGAACAGGGTCACTCGCTGCGGCCGCGTCTGAAACGGGTATGAGCTACCGTAAGGCATGGGGCATAGTAAGGGAGCTGGAAGAAAAGCTGGGCTTTAACCTTGTCTGTAAAAACCGTGGTGGCGCCGAAGGCGGCCATACCTACCTGAGTGATGAGGGCAGTAAGCTTATCAAGGCATATAATGAGCTTACAGAGCAATTCAATACATCCATGAAGGAGGTTACCAGGAGGTTTTTCTGGAGCATAAATGAAAAGCCGGATAAGACAGAGGAAGGAAAGGAATAGCAATATGATAAAAAGAACAATTAAGAACGCGGGCAGGTTATCAGTTTTGTTTTTTGGTTTTGTACTTTTTCTTCTCCCATCATGTGCGGAAAAGAAGGAGAAGGAATTAATAATCTTCCATGCCGGCAGCCTGTCGCTTCCCATGAAAGATGCTGCCAGGGAGTATATGGAGATTAACCCGGATGTTGATATATTGCTTGAAGGGGCAGGCAGTGTGGCATGTGCGCGGAAAATAACCGAGTTGAAGAAACCATGTGATATAATGGCCTCGGCCGATTATAAGGTGATAGAGAAATTCCTTATGCCCGGGTATACAGACTGGAACATATGGTTTGCCACCAATGAGATAGTGATAGCATATAATGACAGGTCAGAATCCTCGGATATTATAAATGCCCGTAACTGGTACGGTATTCTGGCTGATGATAATGTTGTATATGGTCGAGCCGACCCCAATGCCGATCCCTGCGGATACCGCTCGGTCATGATGTTCAGGCTGGCAGAACGCTATTATGAAAAAGAAGGACTCGCTGACGGGCTTACATCAAAAGACCGCAATATGATAAGACCCAAGGAGGTTGATCTTGTAGCCTTGCTGGAGACCGGGGCACTGGATTATATCATACAGTATAAATCGGTATGTGAGCAGCACGGACTCGATTATATAAGTCTGCCCGCTGAAATAAACCTCTCAGATCCCGGGTTCGAAGATCTGTATAATACGGTTAGCGTGGAAATAACCGGTGAGAGTCCGGGTGAAACAGTAAGCATCTCAGGCAGCAGTATGATATATGGTATAACAATACTCAATGATGCACCCAACAGGGAGGTCGCCACGGCTTTCCTTGAATATTTTCTCGGTGAGAAAGGCCGTTTAATACTTGAGGCAAACGGACAATCACCCCTTGAGCTTCAGCTTTCAGGTGCAGCCAGGTCACTACCTGAAAAGCTGTCTTTATTCTTTGACTGATAAACTATCGGATTTCCCGGTATTATTTTTATTTTTGCGACATGCAAATTAATACATGACCATAGAGGCTTATACCGGTCATACTTTTAAACGGAAACCCGAAAATGGATAAGCGCAGCCCTTTTCACTGGATAATACTTATACTGTCATCACTGGTGCTGCTTTTCATTCTTGCACCCCTGATTGGTATGGTGCTGGATACCCCGGCCTCGGATTTTTTTGAGACGGTAAAGGATGATGAGGTGCAGGCCAGTGTATGGCTGACCCTGTCCGTTGCCTTTATGGCCACCCTCTTTTTTTCCTTTATGGCGGTGCCCTTTGCATGGCTTATGGCCAGGTATGATTTTCCGGGTAAAAGGATGGTGCAGGGACTGATAGACCTGCCGGTGGTACTGCCGCATTCGGCGGCGGGGATAGCCCTGCTGGGTTTTATATCGCGTGATGGCCTGCTGGGTAAGGCAGCCGATACGGTCGGACTAAACCTTGTTGGCAACCCGGCAGGTATAGCACTGGCCATGGCTTTTGTCAGCCTGTCATTCCTGATAAACGCTGCAAGGGACGGTTTTGAGTCTGTCCCAGAAAGACTGGAAAAAGCGGCCATGAACCTGGGGGCATCGCCGGTAAAGATGTTTTTTACAGTATCACTGCCACTTACCTGGAGGAATATTGCATCCGGATTTATAATGATGTTTGCCAGGGGTATGAGTGAGTTCGGGGCCATAGTGATAATAGCATATCACCCAATGACAGCTCCCGTGCTGATATATGAGAGGTTTAACCAGTTCGGGCTGTCATATGCCAGGCCTGCATCAGTGTTCTTTATCCTTGTGGCACTGCTGATATTTATATCGATAAGGATAATATCAAATAAAGCCAATGAGAGTATAAAAAAGATATCGTCAAACGGAAGGTAAATGCTTGAACTGAAAAACATATCAAAAGCATACGGTGATTTTGCCCTCAGGGATATTAACCTTGATATAAAAATCGGGGAGTATTTTGTGCTGCTCGGC
>CAZGUR010000250.1:0-3497 GCA_964529295.1 uncultured Rikenellaceae bacterium
ATTTCTGTCTGATGTTACTAATCTGGATCTTGTCATACTCAATGCCGGGATACTGAATAAGATAAAGGATCTCAGGGATACCGGTCTGGACGAGATTAAAAAAGCCATGGATATCAATGTATGGGCCAATAAAGTGTTGATTGATACTTTGTTTGACAGTGTGCATATAATAGATAAGGTTGTGGCTATATCATCAGGTGCGGCAGTTAGTGGTGCCCGTGGCTGGAATGTATATTCATTATCGAAGGCCGCACTGAATATGATGATGGACCTTTATTCAAAGGAGTATACGGAAACTCATTTTATTGCACTGGCACCCGGACTGATAGATACATCCATGCAGGAATATATTTCCGGTCTGGAGGAAGAGGATAAGTATCCTGTGATAAAAAAACTGAAGCAGGCAAGGGGTACAGACCAGATGCCCGGACCCCTGGAGGCAGCCGGAATTGTTGCCTCTGCAATTGATCGTTCAGACAGCATGGCAAGTGGCAGCTTTTTGGATGTCAGGGAGATGTAGTTTTCTTGCCTGATTCATCATCACCGGCCTTCACCAGTTCATTTAAAAAATTACAGGCTTCTTCAAACGACTTCAGGTTATATTTGGCAAATGTTTTGCTGAGGCCTGCTTTTATTGTTATCGTTTTATCCGGCAATTCATGGAAGAAATCTTCATCAATATAATCATCTCCTATGGCAAGAATAAAATCATAATTATGCTTTTGAAGATATTTTGCTGCAGCCTTTCCCTTGCTGAATGATGTATTCTTTATTTCAAGCACCTTGTTTCCTTCAATAACTTCCAGGTTCATGTTAGCTACCAGGCTGCTGAGTTCATCCTTCATTTCTGCAGCCCTGGCAGTCACCAGGTCAGGATCGGCATCCCTGTAATGCCATGATATTGAATTACTCTTCTCAATAAACACACTTGCAGGTGTCCGGTCAGTATAAGTATTAACCATAGGCCTCACTATATCTTTCCAGTAATTGGACAACTGTTCATCTGTTGTCCTTTCCCAGTCGCCACCCGGTTCCCTGATCCAGAGTCCATGTTCTGCTATGAGTGTATAATTACCTGATAAGAACAGCTCAGCTAATTTTTCTTTTTCCATTCCCGCCAGCAAAACAATATCAGTCTTTTCATGGCTGTTTATTTCGCTCAGCAGGTTCAGCAGTTCTACATTGGGTTTTCTCTTATTTATATTGCCCTCAAGATTAATCATGGTGCCGCTGAAGTCAACAAAGAAAACCCTCCTGTCTGATTGTTTATAATCCCTGCTTATAATATCTCTTATATGCGGGCTTATAGTTTTTGCCAGGTAATCTTTCTGACTGGCGACCATCCTGTCCAGACTCTTTATAAAATCTGAAGCCCAGCGGCTTATATCATATCTCTTAATCCGTTTCTGCATCAGCTGGTTTCTTTCAAGCTGTTCGTCAGCAGGCATTTCTATAGCCTGTTTTATGGCCCCGGCTATTTCATCTTTATCATTGGGGTTTATCCGGATAGCTTCATTCAGCTCTTTTGCTGCCCCGGTCATTTCGCTGATTATCAAAACTCCCGATCCATTGACTTTAGTGGCAAGGTATTCTTTTGCCACCAGGTTCATGCCGTCTCTCACAGGTGTTACAAGGGCTATATCAGCAGCACTGTATAGTTCAACAAGGTTTTCAAGTGGCAATGAACGATAAAAGTAACGTACAGGCACCCAGTTAATGGAACCGTAACGGCCGTTAATGATACCCACCAGTCGATCAATTTCATCTTTCATCATCTGGTACTGGTCAACATTGCTACGTGAGGGAACAGCCAGCATGACCAGTGTTACCTTATGATGATACTCAGGATATTTGCTTAAGAAATGATCAAATGCAATCAGCCGGTTTGGTATTCCCTTGGAATAATCGAGCCTGTCAACAGATAATATGATTTTACTTTCCGGGTGGTGGTTGAAGTACTCATCTATTTCCTTCCTTATTTCCGATCTTTCTTCTTCCGTTTTTTGTCTGCTTTTTAATGATGCATTATAAAATTTATCATAATCTATGCCCATAGGAAAGGAATCGGTTTTAGCTATGCGGCTTTTTAGTTTTACCTGGTTCATTTCAATGTCAAAACCAAGCAGCCGTCTGACACTACTTGAGAAGTGCCGTTCATAATCGTAGGTATGAAAACCAACCAGGTCGGCTCCCAGCATTCCTTCCAGTATCTCTTTTCTCCATGGGAGGAGCCTGAAAAGCTCATATGAAGGGAAGGGGATATGTAAGAAGAAACCAATTGACACATCGGGTGACTTATCCCGTATTAATTGTGGCAGGAGCAGCAGGTGGTAGTCATGCACCCATATCCTGTCGCCCGGCTCTGTTACTTTTATTATTTCAGCAGCAAATTTTTTGTTAACGCGTTTATATGCTTCCCAGTACTTGTCTTCATATACAGCATACTCCATAAAGTAATGAAAGAGGGGCCATAGTGTTTTGTTACTGAACCCGGAATAATAAAGATCGATATCCTTTTCTTCAATATAAACGGGCCGGCATCTTTCTTTTTCCAGGCTTTCCCGGGTTTTTTTCTTTACTTCATCGCTTATATTAGCTTCACCAAAGCCCGGCCATCCAAACCACAGGCTCTCATAATCCTTGTATATTGATCTCATTCCTGTAGCCAGGCCCCCTACACTGGGGGTTAATTCAGGATTATTATGTTTATCAATATTAATCTTAAATGGAAGCCTGTTTGAGGCTATAATTAATTTACTCATATATTATTAAAATTTGAGTGAAATTTGTGCTAATACTGTTCTGACAGCACAATTGCCCCTGGTTCTCCTGACAGTTTATTTCGTCATTTATGATGATTATTTTCATACAGCTCAGCTACATATTTCCAGTTGACCATATTCCAGAAAGCATCAATGAAGGCAGATCTTTTATCCCGGTATTTAAGGTAATATGCATGTTCCCATATATCAAGGCACAAAATTGGTATCCCTCTTATGGGGTTGATATCCATTAATGGATTATCCTGGTTGGAGGTGGATGTGATAACCAGCTCTCCCTCATCTCTTTTTACCAGCCATACCCATCCCGACCCGAACTTATGGGTGGCAATCTCAGAAAATTCCTGTTTAAATTCCTTCAGGGTGCCGAAATATTTTGTAATGGCATCTGCCAGGTTAACTTCAAGATCTTCCTTTGAACCAGGAGTCAGTATCTTCCAGAACAGGCTGTGGTTAAAGAAACCCCCGCCGTTATTTCTTACCGTGGCCGGATGGATGGATATCTCTGCAAAAATGTCCGAGGGTTTCATCTGTTCAAGCTCAGTATTTTTTATTGCCTCATTAAACCTGTTAAGATAAGCAGCATGATGATTAAGATGGTGTATCTTCATGGTTTCTGCATCTATATATGGTTCCATGGCATCATAGTCATAATCAAGACGGGGAAGTATAAAAGCCATTTTTTTGTTTTTTAAGAAAATGATTACTCCTGTACAG
>CAZGUR010000250.1:3507-4744 GCA_964529295.1 uncultured Rikenellaceae bacterium
CCACAGTTGTATTTATTAAGTAATGATCAGTATAACAGCCTGATAGATAGTTGGCGGTCTGTATGTTTATGTGTATGTATGATGAAATAAGCCACATTCGTGGTATTAATCCACATAAAATACACGGACAGGGGGTGGCGGGTTTTATAATTATCCAGGTAAATAAGGCGCCGGGTTATTTCAAGTTACAGAGGTGAAAACGCAAAATTATTTTACATTTTCTATATCGTAATGTTTTATCTTGTTATACAGGGTTTTCCGGTCAATACAAAGTTGTTTGGCTGCCTTTGATTTATTCCAGTTACATTTTATCAGGGCTGATATTATCAGGTCTTTTTCAGTTATCTCGGTGGCTTCTTTCAGGTTGCCGGCTTTGCTGAGCTGTTCTTTCTCCTTTTGAAACTGGTTCCCTGTGACCTTACTGAACCTTATCTCCTCCGGCAGGCTCTGTGCTTTTATTATTCCGGAATCAGAAAGGAGGACTGCCCTGTTTATTACATTCCTCAGCTCCCTGATATTACCTGGCCATTCATAGTCCAGGAAAAGTCGTGTGGCATCATCATCAAGGCCTGTCACTTCTTTCTCAAACATAGTGTTTGCCCTGGCAATAAACTCTGTGGTAAACTCCATAATGTCTTCAGTCCGTTCCCTGAGGGGAGGAAGAATTATTTTAAACTCATTAAGCCTGTGATACAGGTCTTCCCTGAACTCATTATTGTCCACCATATTCACCAGGTCATCATTGCTTGCAGCTATCAGCCTTACATCAATCTTAATGTGTTTGTTTTCACCTACCCTGCTGATCACCCTTTCCTGTAATGCCCGAAGCAGTTTCGCCTGGTTCTCATATGGAAGGTTAGCTACCTCGTCAAGGAAGATGGTGCCACCTTCTGCCTGTTCAAAATGTCCTGGTTTATCGCTTATAGCTCCTGTAAATGCACCCTTTATATGGCCAAACAGTTCGCTGTTGGCCAGATCTTTGGGCATAGCCCCGCAATCGACCGGGACAAATGGTTTGTTTTTTCTGTTACTATAATAGTGTATTGCTCTGGCTATGTATTCCTTGCCCGATCCTGTCTCTCCTTCAATTAACACTGACAGTTCAGTGGCGGCCACCACCCTGACATGTTCCATTATCTTTTTGATCTGCCCGCTCTTACCGCTTATAAACTCTTTATTGAAGGTATCGGAACCTTTATCAGACCTTACTTTCTTTTCCTCAATAGCCCTGTTTATA
>CAZGUR010000251.1:0-4724 GCA_964529295.1 uncultured Rikenellaceae bacterium
TTGGCATTTACAACATCAAGGTTCTCGGTAACCCTGCCTGAGATAACCTTAAAGAAGTTCACCTCACCGATATGCTCTTCCAGTGAAGATTTGAAAACAAACAGTGAGCAAGGTCCATCAGGATTGAATTCAATTGTTTCGCCGTTCTCGGTTTCCCAGCCCGGCATATCCGAAGCAAGAGGGGCTACATTGGATATAAATTCAGTCACCCTGTCAACACCTATATTCTTTTTTGCGGCTGAACAGAACACAGGGTATATGCCATTTTGCATAAGGCCTATCTTTATACCGCTCCTCATCTCGTCTTCTGTCAGGGTATCATTTTCAAAAAAGGTCTCCATAAGTGTTTCATCATTCTCGGCAGCTTTTTCTATCAGCTCTGATTGCAGGTCAGCTGCTTTATCAGCATATTCTGTGGGGATATCCACTTCTTCATACCTGCCGCCGTCAGCCTTATATTTAAGCATTTTCATCTTGATAACATCAATGATGGAATCAAATTTTTCGCCTTCATTCACTGGAAACTGCACAAGAGTAACATTGCCTCCAAGCCTGTCTTTGAGCATCTCCACCGATTTATCAAAATTTGTTTTTTCATGATCAAGCCCGTTAATGCATATAATAACCGGCTTGTCCATATTTCTGGCATGACGGAAATGTATCTCTGTGCCCACCTCAACGCCGTTCTGCACATTAATCATCAGCACACTCGATTCCACAGCATACAGGGAGGATATCACGTTGCCTGAAAAATCATCAAGTCCGGGTGTATCAAGAATATTGATCTTTTTATCATCATACTCAGTATGCAGTACTGATGAGGAAATAGAGTTTTCATTCTCATGTTCTATGGGTCTGTAGTCAGATGCTGTATTCTTGCTTTCCACGGCACCTCTCCTTTCAATAATTCCTCCGTTAAAAAGCATGGCCTCAGCAAAAGTGGTCTTGCCTGAGCCCGAATTACCAAGAAGTGCTACTGACTTTATCTGTCCGGCTTGAAATTTTTTCATCCCTTGAATTTATTTTTATTATACAATATATATATACAGGTTTTGAGCGCCCAAAGATAGAAAAAACTTTTTAAAATATCAGAATGAACAAAGCGAAGGGGCTGAATATTTTAAGAGTATATTAATAATGGAATGATTGAAAACCGGATTGATGGAATATTTGAGCCTGGTGGAGTGTAAGTAATCATGTTCATTTGACGTCATTCCTGTAAACCAGTTGTTTATAACATATAAATGTTATGGTTCCTGAACTTTGTGATTTTTATTATTAAGGAAGACAGCTATGTATCACATTATATTTTTTATTGGTATTTTTGGTATTGATGATCATTGATCGTACTTATGAATAGACTTTTAGTAGCACTGGTGGTTTTCGTTTTGTTTTCCTGCTCAAGACAGGAATCAATTCTTTCTTCCTTCCCCACACCCAGTGATATTGTTGGAGAAGAAATACAGCTTGACTTATCGTCTGTAGCCTTTCCTAATTACAAGCTGTTTAAAATTTCAGATTATCTGATTTTCGCAGATTCAAAAAGTGATTTCTGGATAAAGGTTATTGATCTACATTATCCTGAAAAGGTTTTTGGACTTGGGAGGAAGGGCAGGGGACCCGGCGAAATCACTTTCATTTATAACCTGGATAAATACCCTGGGTTAAAGAATGGGTTTTTTATAAATGATGCTCCAAAAAAGCAAATTTTGATTTATTGTGTTGATTCAATAATATCAGGAAAGCGAGGCCCGGAAATAAGAATAAAGACTTCAGAACAATCAATGATGAAGAATATTCATCCTTTGCATAAAGGGAGGTTTATCGGCGAGAACCTGGTATCACGTAACTATTACCTGGCTTTATATGACAAAGAATTTGATGTTTTATCTGAAGAATTGAGGTACCCTGATGAAATGCTAATCCAACTGGATATGTTGAATACCAGTTCAATGACGTCGGCTTTTTATCCACTATTGTGCTTTAATCCTGAAAAACCCACTTTTTGTGCTATTCTGCAAAATTCTGATTTTTTCGAAATTATTTCTTTGAGCTCAGATACTCTAAAATCGGTTTTCAGATCATATACTTATTTACCTGAAGTAAGGGCAATATCATCTTTCAGATATACCTACTCAGATATACGTGGAGGAATTATAAATGCCTGTAGCAGCAAGAAGTACATATACTGTCTTGCCCATGATGATATGGAAAAGCTGACGATGGATGACATCGGAAAGGGCCAGAGGAATATTTTTATATTTAACTGGGACGGATCTCCTGAAAGAGCAATTCGCCTGGACCGGAATATCTCCTTGTTTACTGTTGATGAAAACGACTCAGCTTTATATGCCTTTACATATGGTGAAGAAGACCTTAAACTCTTGAAATATGATCTTAAGAACCAGCAGGGGGGTGATTAGATTGCCCGCTGTCACCTTGTTTATTGAGTTGAAAATGACGTACAAAGTTCAGTGTCCGGGGGAGCAAAGCAGGTATCCTTTATGTGTCTTATGAAATTGCTTATTATTTTTTATAAGAATAGTTGCATGATACAATAATTATCCTTTACTTTGCGCCCGGTTTTAGACCCAGGAGTACCGGTGGTCTCCTCCTTAATGTAAGTGAATAAAAAATATTCTCAGGGAGATTGTCGGGAAGGAACCTGTAAATAACTTACGTTTTTCAGGTATTTAAGATGAGAGGCAAACCGCACAAGCTGTCATAATAGTGGCAGGCAGGGATTTTTACCCTGTATTACGAAGAATATTTGTTTTTACAGTTTAATATAAACAATTGTATTTATGCCAACAATACAACAATTAGTTAGAAAGGGCAGAAAAAGGCTGGTGGAAAAAAGTAAGGCTCCGGCACTTGATTCATGCCCACAGAGACGTGGCGTTTGTGTACGGGTATACACAACCACACCAAAGAAACCGAATTCAGCTATGCGTAAGGTGGCCAGGGTAAGGCTGACAAATGGCAAGGAAGTAAATGCTTATATTCCGGGTGAAGGACATAACCTCCAGGAACACTCGATAGTGCTTATAAGGGGTGGAAGGGTGAAAGACCTGCCCGGAGTACGGTATCACCTGATAAGAGGTGCACTTGATACGTCAGGTGTTGAGGGACGGACGCAGAGACGTTCAAAATATGGCGCCAAAAAGCCAAAGAATTAGTTGTTAACAATGTAAGGACTTAGATAATGAGAAAATCAAGACCAAAAAAGAGGATCATTCTTCCTGATCCAAAGTATAATGACCCTTATGTAACCAGGTTTGTAAATAACCTGATGCTTAGCGGTAAAAAGAATCTGGCATTTACGATATTCTATGATGCTCTGAACATTGTTGAAGGGAAGCTGAAAGATGAGGAGAAAAGTCCGCTCGAGATATGGAAGCAGGCCCTTGACAATATCACGCCCCAGGTTGAGGTGAAGAGCCGCAGGGTTGGGGGAGCTACATTCCAGGTACCCATGGAGGTAAGGGGTGACAGAAAGATCAGTATCAGTATGAAGAACCTTATTTTCTTTGCCCGCAAGAGACCCGGTAAAAATATGGCCGACAGGCTGGCCGCCGAGGTGATTGCAGCATACAAGGGTGAGGGAGGAGCATATAAAAGAAAAGAAGACACGCACCGGATGGCTGAAGCGAATAAGGCTTTTGCCCATTTCAGGTTCTAGACAGGAGAAAGTATTTTTATGAATAGTAATCTCGAATATACACGCAATATTGGCATAATGGCCCACATCGATGCCGGTAAGACCACTACAACAGAAAGAATTCTGTTTTACACAGGTCGTACCCATCGCCTTGGTGAGGTTCATGATGGTAATGCTCAGATGGACTGGATGGTCCAGGAGCAGGAAAGGGGAATTACTATTACTTCCGCGGCTACCACTACTTTCTGGAAATACCGCGATAATGATTATAAGATCAATATTATTGATACACCGGGACATGTGGATTTCACCGTTGAGGTGGAACGGTCACTGAGGGTGCTCGACGGTGCTATTGCCGTTTTCTGTGCCGTAGGTGGCGTGGAACCTCAGTCGGAGACGGTATGGAGGCAGGCCGACAGGTACGGTGTACCCAAGATAGCTTTTGTGAATAAGATGGACCGTGTGGGGGCTGACTTCCTCGCCGTTGTCGACCAGATAAAGGATAAGCTTGGGGCCAATGCAGTGCCTGTGCAGATACCAATGGGCTCCGGGGATGATTTCACAGGTGTTATTGACCTGATAGAGAATAAAGCCGTGGTGTGGTTCGTCGATGAGACCCTTGGAACAAGGTATGAGCTGCATGAAATACCGGATGATCTGAAAGAGGAGGCTGAAGAATGGAGGGTTAAACTGATAGAAGCAGTGGCTGAGACCGATGATACCCTGCTGGAGAGGTATTTTGAAGATCCGGATTCAATCACACGGGAGGACATGCTTTCAGTGATGCGTAAATCAACCATCAGCGGTCATGCCGTACCCGTATTATGCGGATCGGCTTTTAAGAATAAAGGGATACAGAGGTTACTGGATGCCGTTATTTCATATTTGCCTTCACCGCTTGAGGTGGGAGGCGTAACGGGTATCAATCCCAAAAACAATGAAGAAGAGATTCGGATGCCGGATATTAAGGAGCCAATGGCTGCTCTGGCATTCAAGATAGCAACAGATCCTTTCGTTGGCCGTCTGGCTTTCCTGCGTGTTTACTCGGGGGAGTTAAAGACAG
>CAZGUR010000252.1:0-4719 GCA_964529295.1 uncultured Rikenellaceae bacterium
CTCAGGCCATCCGGTGAGATGAACGGCATCGAAACAGCTTTTTGCTATCAGCAGGGCATTTGGATTGGCCAGGCCTATATCCTCTGCTGCCAGTATTATTAGCCGGCGCGCAATAAATTTAACATCTTCACCTCCCTCGGCCATGCGCGCCAGCCAGTATACGGCGGCATTGGGATCACTTCCCCTTATTGATTTGATAAAGGCAGAGATAATATCGTAATGTTGCTCCCCGCCTTTATCATACAGGACCATATTCTTCTGAATATGTTCCATCACCTTCTCGTTGGTGATAACGACTTTTTCTTTTACACCATTATTTTCCTGCATTTCCGAGGACACTGTCAACTCCAGGGCATTATATAATTTACGGGCATCTCCGGCTGAACTTTTTATCAATGCTTCATACCCGGCAATCTCAATATCCAGTTGTTTTAAATAGCTGTCTTCTTTTATTGCCCTGTCAGCAAGTGTTCTGAGGTCTTCTTCACGCAGCGGGTTCAGAACATATACCTGGCATCTCGACAGCAGGGGGGAGATAATTTCAAAAGACGGATTTTCTGTTGTGGCTCCTATAAGTGTTATTATGCCTTTTTCAACGGCACCCAGTAATGAGTCCTGCTGCGATTTGGAGAAACGGTGTATCTCATCAATGAAGAGAACGGGATTGGGATTATCAAAGAATTGCTGCTTTTTCGCCTTCTCTATTGTTTCCCTTACCTCTTTAACGCCTGAATTAACGGCACTTAAGCTGTAAAAAGGGCGCTTGTGCATTGCGGCTATTATGCCGGCCAGCGTAGTCTTGCCAACACCCGGAGGCCCCCATAAAATAAAGGATGGTATTCCTCCTGATTCAATACTCTTTCTCAGTGTTGAGCCTTCGCCCGTTAGATGTTCCTGCCCTATGTAATCTGACAGTTTGCCGGGCCTCATCCTTTCGGCAAGCGGTTTGTTTGCTAACATAACATGCTTTTCAGCAAAAATAATAAATGAAACGGATATTGACTGCCTTATTTATCCATGGCAAGGCAGAAATCGCGATATGCCTTCAGTATATTACCTGACTGCAGCACAAGATTCTTTGTTTCGGTAAGCAAATCAAGGTATAATAATGTTGCCTTGGTACCGGAGGTACCTTTTTTAATACGTTTGATCTGGGTCTTACGCATTGAGTCTATAAGCTTTATCAGCATGGACTGTTTGGCAAAGGACTCCCTGATATTATCAAAATTATTTGATTTGAGTATGGCAATAATAAAATTCAGGTATTCGCCCAGTTCCCGGCTGAGGTTTTTCATATCTTCCTGCTGATCAGCGCTAAGTGGCGGGTGGTTGTTGTCCACATGCCTGAATGCCGGATTAAAGACATAGGACAGGGAATGGGCACTTTCTCTTAGGTAGTCATGTATCTGTACATAATAAGGCCCTGCGTCAATTTTTGAATCATCCAGCTTCCTTATGAACTTATGTACATTATCTTTCTTAATCTTTGATGATATATTGAATTGCTTGACTTCTTTCTTTATGTTTCTCAATGATTTCAGCCTTTCTGTAAGAAAAGCAATAACGGTACGGTCATAAAGAGAAGAGATAATAATAAGCTGTTTTACCAGCATATCCCTTGTTATGGCCGTTATGGTGGCTTCATTTTCGGTAGCTTTTACTTCATCTTCCTCATCCTTTGCTTTCTTAACCCTGTTATTATGTGTGCGGTAACTGTTGAACAGTATTACTGCTATTAGCAGAAGGATTATGATAATAGCTACCAGTCCGGCCCAGTTAATGAAAAGCGCCAGCAGGAATGCCGCTGTAAAGGCTGCCATAGCGGTGAAGAACCACCCGGTTATTACAACCATTACACCTGAAATGCGGTAAACGGCACTTTCGCGTCCCCATGCCCTGTCAGACAGTGATGTACCCATGGCAACCATAAAGGTGACATAGGTGGTGGAAAGGGGTAGTTTCATTGATGTACCGAAAGCAATCAGTATACCGGCTACAACCATATTAATTGATGCCCTGAGCTGGTCGAAAGAAGCATCATCCTCTGTTTTTTTCCTTTTTGAAAAGCTCGTGCTGAAGCGGCTGTTCAGCCATCGGGAAGTTTTTTCGGGCAGTATTTTTTTAAAGACTGTGGAAATGCTGTTTCCGGCTCTGACAAGTGAACGCGCCAGTCCAAGCGATCTGAACATCTCAGAACCCGAATCCTGCCTGGCAAGATTTATCTCTGTTTGGGTAACGGTCCTTGATTTTTTTGAGAACCACAGCGCAAACGCCATGATCACACCGGCTGTCAGAAGAAAATATGTTGGTGTTTTTATTTTGCCGGCCAGTGCTGTCATTGGCAGTGCTTCGGGTGAAATGCCGCTGGCTATCCAGGCCTTGAATGATTCATAGCCGGCCAGGGGAACACCTATGAAGTTAATCAGGTCATTACCTGCAAATGCCATAGCAAGAGAAAATGTGCCCACAAGCACTATTATCCTTGGGATATTGATTTTGAAAAGCCACATTAACAGCTGTAAAATTATGGTCCATCCCAGGAAGCTGTATGTGAGCAGCATAATCGTGTTATCGGCTATCCATCCTGTAACGTTATCACTCATGAATGAGGCTCCCTTGGATCCTTTTATCAGCATGAAATAAGTGATGGCGGTAATAGCAATGCCACCCCAGACAGATCCGAAATACTTCATGTTGCGCTGGTAGTTGAAACTGAAGAGTATTCTTGAAAGGTACATTATCAGCGCTCCTACACTAAAGGCAACCACTATGGACAGGAGTATGCCTGATATTATTGCCAGTGCTTTGCTTGAATTGATATAGGTGCCCAGTGTATGAGCCCCGTCAGGGTCGCCGGTCAGTTTGATGATGGCTATTGCAACCGAGGCACCCAGAAGCTCAAATACTATGGATACAGTAGTGGACGTGGGCAGGCCGAAGGTATTGAAAAGGTCAAGAAGTATTATGTCGGTTAGCATGACTGCCAGGAATATGACCATAAGATCGGCAAAATAAAATTCACCCGGATTAAAAATCCCTTTCCTGGCAACTTCCATCATTCCGCTTGAAAATGTTGCTCCGAAAATTATGCCGAGGGTTGCAATGATAAGAATAACCCTCAAAGGTGCTACTTTTGAGCCGATAGCCGAGTTAAGAAAATTTACAGCGTCATTACTGACTCCTACGATAAGGTCTGAAACGGCCAGAAGGAATAAGAGGCCCACGATAAAAATATAATACTGCTCCATAAATTTGCTATATATATACTGGCAAATGTATTCAGCTAATCTTATCTAATAATTAAGTTAATGTTAAGTAATTGTTAAGTAAAAATCTACTTTAAAGACATCAGGTCAGCCAGGCCTTGCTAATTGAAAAGTATACTTTCTGTTATTGAGATAATATGCTCTATGTCGAGGGGTTTGGTAAGGTAGTCCTTCACGCCGAGCTCAATGCTCTTCGAAATGACATCCTCTTCGTTCACGGCTGATAATATGACAACCGGAATATCTTTCCACTTACTGTTTTTTCTTAGCATTCTTATAAAATCAAAACCGTCAACTTCGGGCATCACAAGATCGAGGTATATGAGATCCGGCGGTTCTTTTTCAAGAGTTTCCAAACCTTCTTTTGCATTGGAGGCTGAATTAACAAGGTAGCCGTTACGCTTAAAAAGTGATTCTAACAATACCAGGTTGGTGTTTGAATCGTCAATGATAAGTATTGTCTTACTGCTCATTTGATTTTTTGATTGGCAATGGATGGTAAAGATCAGAAATAAAAATAATACAGGTATGTTAAAAGAAACTAAAATATCACCGTTTTATGGTGATATGGATCATCATTCTCTGAAAAAAATAATACATTTACTTTCTTAAAAAGTGTAAGGGTCTGGATTAATGTCAATGAAAAAAACTAATTTGAACGGCGAATACAATAAGTCCGGAAATCTGATTCCTGATAACGGTATCTTTAATTACCTCACCCCTGAGGAAAAGGTCAGGCTTTCAGGAGGTGTTACACTTATGACCTTTGACCGGCAGGATATACTGTTTAAACAGAATATGCCATCCGATCATATAGTATATATATTTAAAGGACTCATAAAAGTATATAGCGGAAGCAGGGGAGACAGGGTTGTATGTATCAGGCTGGCAGGTCCGGGATCTTTTGCCGCCCTGGCAAGTGCTTATTCGTCAGATATATACAGAAATACGGCAGCTGCCATTGAAAAGACTGTTGCCCTGATGATAAGAAAGGAAACATTAAAGGATATAATGAAACAGAACGGTGTGTTCTCCGTGGCACTGATCAGACTGATGGGGAAAGAGGTGCTGGATGTCTCGGATAAGCTGGTATCCTTTTCCATGAAGCAGCTGCCCGGAAGGGTTGCAGACCTGATAAGATATTTTTCAGAAGAGGTATTTGAAAGTAATGAATTTACAGTGTCGCTTACACGACAGGAGATGGCAGAACTGATAGGCACAACAAAGGAGAGCCTTATACGAACGCTGAATGAATTTAAAAATGATAAGATAATAGACCTTGATGGTAAAAATATAAGGATACTTTCCCCTGATCTTATAAGAGTATTGTCTGAGATAGGTTAATAACAAATATGGATCAAATATCAACCTTGTGAAGTGATTTCATTAAGGCAGTGAATACTAATATTAAATATATGAACACAATCAGCTTATCTAGAATATCATGCCTGTC
>CAZGUR010000253.1:0-4669 GCA_964529295.1 uncultured Rikenellaceae bacterium
ACAGGGGATGCCGGCGACCTGACGGGTGATGATAATCCACAGAATGGCCTTGAACCGGGTGATATTATCAGCTTTAATTATCAGAACCATAGCGATACAGTACAGTCTGTTTACTATCATATCTTACCGCGTACTGAAGGGACAGGCTGTGCTGCTGGTCCGGTGAATGCCGCTGAAGTGAAAGTGCACCCCAGACCGCTGCAGAATATAATTATCACTAACCCGCTGACATGCGACAGTAACTCCGACCTGGCACTGAGGGCTATCTTAGCCAAAGGAACAGATCCTTATACTATTGACTGGACCGGCCCATTCAGCTTTTCGGCACATAACGAGACTGATGTTGATGATCTTCCCGGAGGTTTATATACTGTAGAGGTAACTGACAACCTTGGCTGTTATTACAGCGGTACTATTGAAAGCACTAAGGCTTCCCCGATATTTCCTTTCTATTCGCCTGAAAAGTATTATGTTTTCAACACTTCATGCTATGATGCCGGGGACGCAGAGCTGTTTATAGCATATATAAGCGGTGAGGATCCTCCCTATTCAGTATGGGTGGTGAAGAATGAAACAGATACAATATTTGAGGATGTTCTGACCGAGAGCTATAATATATCAGATTCTTCAACCTTCTTCATGCTGCAGGATATAGATTACGGTGATTATGAACTTATTGCAATGGATGCCAATGGCTGCTTCTATTATTACACTGCACGTGTAACCAGACCCAATCCTATAACTGCCACATATGAGCTGAGTAATCATGCAGCAGGCTTTAATATTAGCTGTAAAGGTTATAGTGACGGGGAAATTTCTGTTACCAGTGTGTCAGGTGGTAATGGTGGCTATAAATATATGTGGTATACCTTTGACGGATCAATACCCGGAGCTAATACACTCGATCATATATCGAATCTGACGGCAGGAACTTATTATCTGCAGATTACTGATACACTGGGATGTATAATGGTGGATAGTGTGACTTTAACCGAACCGGAAGGGATTACTCTTCTCAGCACAGAACTTTCCACAAGCGCGGATGGTGATTATAATATATCATGCCACGGAGGCAATGATG
Organism: uncultured Rikenellaceae bacterium; assembly: GCA_964529295.1. GTDB lineage: Bacteria > Bacteroidota > Bacteroidia > Bacteroidales > VadinHA17 > UBA9300. The sequence goes on from CAZGUR010000253.1 coordinate 1,082, forward strand.
GTTATATAAATCTTAACTTCCAGGGAGGTTCAGGGATTTATACTTATCAATGGACCGGTCCCGAGAATTCAGGCTTGATAGTGAATTTAAAGAACCAGATAGGATTGATTGCAGGTGATTATAATGTTCTTGTCACTGATGCCAATGGATGTTCAATGGATTTTAACTTTATACTTACAGAACCCGACAGGCTGGAACTGCTGATGGAGCCTTCACTGACATCTGATGGTAAATATAATATCCATTGCAATGGAGGAACAGGGGAGATAGATATTACAGTCAGTGGAGGAAGCACAGAAGGATACACATACGAATGGACAGGGCCGGAAGGAAGCGGATTGGACAGCTTTGCAGAGGATCAGTCAGCGCTTATTGCCGGAGAGTATATGGTTGAAGTTAGAGATTTTAACGGTTGTACAATAACTGATAGTGTCACGCTTACTGAGCCGCCGGCTATGACTGTTGATCTGAGTCCAACGGATATAACATGTGAATCGCCGGGAATGAATAACGGATCAATAACATCCACCGTTCAGGGAGGGGAGCAGCCTTACAGCTACTCATGGTCAAACGGTGACGGCACAAATGATATATCTGGATTGACAGAAGGAAGGTATTACCTGACTGTGAGTGATGTATATGGTTGCCAGGTGATTGATTCGGCTGATATTGCATTGCCACCGCCACTGGAACTCAGTAAGGAGGTATCTGACTATAACGGGTTTAATATAAGCTGCTTTAATGAGGATGACGGATATATAGATCTTTCCATGACAAGTGGTGAAGAGCCGTATGTCTTTAACTGGACAGGTCCCGACGGCTTCAGCTCAACCGAAGATTCTATCGGACGCCTGAGTGCCGGCGAATATATAGTGACCGTTGAAGATAATAACTACTGCACTGTTACTGACACCACTGTTATTACACAGCCCGGGCAGCTTATTATGGGATTGGAGATATCGGAGAGTGATTATGGCGGGTACAATGTTAACTGTTATGGCGACAGCACGGCAAGCATTGAGATTATTCCTGAAAATAATGTGGGTGGGGTTGGTTATTACTGGACCGATGGCTACAGCCAGCCTGAAAGAACCGGTTTAGGGGCCGGAACATACGGCGTGTTAATTGTTGATGAGAATAATTGCAGCGTGGATACCGTATTAACCCTTACCCAACCTGAACCCGTTAGTTTTACATCTGAGGTCGTACAGCCTTATTGCAAGGATAAGCCTGACGGTGAGATTAATATCGAGGCAATGGGTGGATATGTAATATCTGATTACAGTTATCTGTGGTTTGATAACACCACAAGCAGTTATAAAGACAATGTGGCTGCCGGTGCATACTGGCTTACCGTGACTGATGATAACGGGTGCAGCGTGACAGATACAATAATTGTGACATCTGAGCGAGATAACTGCCTTACCATTCCTAATGCGATATCTCCCAACGGTGATAATATAAATGATGTATGGAATATTGATCTTATTGAGTTGTACCCTGGAGCTGAGATACGAATATTCAACAGGTGGGGTGAAATGATATGGGTTTCGGAGAAAGGATATCCGCAGCCATGGGATGGTACCAGCAATGGAAGGAAACTACCCGTTGATACTTACCATTATATTATTAATTTGCACGATGGTTCGAAACCGGCTATCGGTGATATTACGATTCTGAGATAGTTATTATATGAAGATTGAAAAAAAGATATTGCTATTCATAGCACTTGTGTCCCTGGCGCTTGCATCTTCTGCCCAGCAACTGCCACTGTATAGCCAGTATCTTTTCAATATGTATCTTATCAATCCGGCTGTGGCTGGCAGTGACGGTTATACCAGCTTTAATATGACGGCAAGAGAGCAATGGCTTGGCTATTCAGGTGCACCCAGAACATATTCTTTTAGCTACCAGACAAGGTTATTGAAGAGGAGTTTTATTGTAAAGGGGTCCAATGTGAGAAAGAAGGTTCTCAAACCAAGCAGGGATGGCAAGGTAGGTCTGGGAGGTTATGTTTTCAGTGACAGGAACGGGCTAATACACCGGACAGGGATGCAGGCCACTTATTCATACCATACCTGGCTCTACGGTGGCACGCAGTTATCATTTGGTCTTTCCGGCACAGCTTTTCATTTCAGGATAGATGAGCAGAATATAAGGCTCGAGGACCCTGATGATCCCATTCTTCACAGTAATCTGAGACAGGGTGTGTTTATCCCGGATGCCAATTTCGGGGTCTATATTCTCAACTACAGGTACAATGTGGGGTTTTCTGTTGAGCAGCTATTTCAGTCATACGTTAAACTGGGTAATCCGGGATATAAAAACCTTCTGTTAATGAGGCATTATTATCTTTTTGGTTCATATACACACCCTCTCTCAACGGAGAGCGAGATACATCCTAATTTTATGTTCAGGATGTCTGAGCAGTTGAAGCCTCAGGTTGATATCGGGGCTAAATATACTTTTAAGGAGGATTTCTGGGTTGGATTATCCTATCGTACCGGTAATATTATAATAACCTCTCTGGGAGCACGTTTTGATAATTTTTATTTCGGTTATGCCTTTGATTACTCATTCAGCGAGATACAGAATTATACCTATGGATCGCATGAGATAATGCTGGCAATGAAATTCGGCAGCAGTGCCAGGAGGTACCGCTGGCTCGACCGTTACTGATCCTTACTGAATACATATACAAGTGAGCTGGTCTTTCTGATCTTCAGCATTGAGTGTATCAATGATATAGTTCCTGTTATTAACCCCCTTATAAAAGGTAAAGATGACTGTTTATGCTTCTCACTCAAGGCAGACACATAAAAAGCATCAAGCGGCAGACGGCGGACAGCCTTAAGTGTAAAGCCATGTTTGCCGGCCATGATGCCTATGGTATCCGGATTAAAATGCCAGAGGTGTCGCGGCACATCCCAGGCGGCCCACATATCGCCATACCTTAAGGCGTCGTATGAGAGGTGGTTGGGCACAGCAATAACCAACAACCCGTTTTTTTTAAGTATGCGCTTGGAAAACCCGAGATAATCATCAGGGTAGTAGAAATGCTCCAGGGTATGCCACATTGTTATTATATCCATGCTGCTGTCTGCAAACCTGCCGGTATCGGCCGGTGAAAACAGTGATATATTATTATTGATGACGGCATATTGCCTTGCCTCCTCACTTATTTCTATGCCCTGGCACTCCCATCCTTTCTTTCTGAGGAACATGGGAAAATAACCTGTACCTGACCCAATATCCAGAACAGAAGCATTATGAAGTCCCGATACACTCCTTAACAATTTGTATTTTTTCCCCAACATGATTTTCCGGGCAATATGGTATATCTTGTTTACCAGGCCTTTGCCCGTGTCTGAGTGCGAGATGTATTCATCAGAAAGGTAATATCCTGATGACTTCTCTTCCGGGGGATAATCATTTGTGAAAACGAAGCTGCATGACTTGCACCGGCTTACCGGGAACCTCTCCCCTGATACCAGGAAGTCGGTACATTCGTGTAATACATATATCTCCACTGAATCGCAGAGGGGACATTTATTGTGAATCGGCATTTATTGAAAATCTTTTTCTTCT
>CAZGUR010000254.1:0-4598 GCA_964529295.1 uncultured Rikenellaceae bacterium
CGGGGAACATAACAAAGCCCCTCACACAAGGATACTGCAGAAAAGGCTGGCCGAAGAGATGACGGTGATGGTCCATTCGCGTGATGATCTGGGAGCATCACAGGAGGCATCTGAGATTTTATTCGGTAAGGGAACAACGGAATCGCTTCGCAGGATGCAGGAAAAAACATTTCTTTCTGTTTTTGAAGGGGTGCCGGGCTTTGACATTGATAAAAGTGTTCTGAAAAATAAAGTGGGTATTATCGAGCTCTGCACCGAACATACCGGCATCTTCTCTTCTAAAGGGGAGATGAGACGGCTGATGCAGGGTGGCGGGGTGTCTGTTAATAAGCTTAAGATACAGGACCCGGAGACCGTGATTGACGGGACATACCTGCTTAATGATAAGTATATCCTTATACAAAAAGGAAAAAAGAATTATTATGTGATAAAGGCTGTATAGCTGCAGGCAGTAACAACCGGCATATATCGCACATTTTTATTAGTTTTAACAAAGGAAAAGATCAGACATTTGAAATTTTAATCACCCTGTTCATGAAATGGCTGAGCCGGCTTATTCACTCTCATTATTGCATCACTGCGCTCATTTCATGTTCGTTTCAAACGCTTTTAGATGAAAGATAAAACTTATCCCGAATTTTGCCTTGACTCCTTCAGTCTTGTTAATTTTATCCTCAGGAACTGGAAAATTTATTTTTTTACCGGACTGGCAGCTTTTATTATATCGGCTCTTGTGTCTCTTTTTATTACCCCGAAGTATGAGTCGGAAGTAATACTGTATCCTTCCGGTAATGTGGGTATGTCCGGTTCACAATTATTCAGAACCGGTGCGCAGGAGAGCACTTTTGGCGATGAACAGGCTGTGGAAAGAATACTGCAGATATTGCAATCGGATGATATAAGGGAAAGACTGGTCGAAAAGTATTCTCTTTTTGAGCATTATGATATAGATGAGGATACCAGGTACCGCTATACACAGCTTGAAAGGAAGCTTAATGGCAATATTGATTTCAGTAAGACCAGGTTTATGTCCGTAAGGCTGGTTATTATGGATGAAGACCCTGTAATTGCTGCTGCCATGGCCAATGATATTACATCAATGATTGACAGCACCTTTAACAGACTGATACAGGAGGCAGGCCGCAAGCACCTCAGGGTGCTTGAAAAGCAGGAGCAGGAACAGGCTCTGCTGATCAGTATGTATGAAGATTCCCTGAGGCTGAAGGCTGAAGCGCAAGGCAGTGTCGGGCGGCAGTATGCCGGGAGCGACAGCCGGGTTGATAATATGGCTGATTATGGTCCCGCTTACGTAAGGCTCAGTGAGAGCCATAGGCAGGCAGTGGAAGACATGGGCATGATACGACAGAAGATCACCGAGGCAAGGATAGCCGCAGGTTCGGATTTTCCTTATATAATGGTCGTAAATGAAGCAAAGGTTGCTGAAAAAAAATCATTCCCCCGCAGGAGCATTATTGTTATCCTGTCAACAATATCTGTGCTGCTTTTTGTCTTTTTTGTGATGCTGATAAATGAAGGCATATCATTGAGAAGGGAAAAGGGAAAGCCCGAACAGAACCGATAACAGTGCCAGATATCCGAACAGGAAAGATAACAGTGCCAGATATCCGAACAGAACCGATAACAGTGCCAGATGCTGCCAGGAATAACAAATAATAACAGTATTTATTTATCACAACGCCAGAAGTTAGTTGTTACGGTAATGTCCGCATTGCTTTTTCTTGCTGTAACTATGCTGGCTGTAATGCGTGAAGTGTATATCATATGGCTTGTTCCGCCTGCCCTTCTGTTGTTACTGCTGGCCCTGAGCTCCCTTGATAACTTTTTTCTTATACTGGTGTTTTTCGTTCCTCTCTCAGTGCAGCTCCGCTTTATAGTTCATGAGCCGCCGGCAGATCTTTTTCTTCCAACAGAGCTTATGACCTTTATTATAATGTTCATTATGCTTTACAAAATGCTTGCCCGCGTGGAATATGACCGTTCATTTCTAAAAAACAGGGTGAGCCTGCTTATAATCATTATGATAGCATGGATGGCTGTCAGTTCCCTGGCCAGCAGTTTATTCCTTGTGTCTGTTAAGTACCTTATTGCAAGGATATGGTTTATCCTGGCTTTTTATTTTCTTGCCCTTGAGCTATTCAGCCGGACTGCTTTTCTGAAGCGGACACTTATCGCTTATATACTGGGTATGGTGCCGGTGGTAATTTATAATATTATAAGGCTTTCGGCCTCCGGACTCTTTAACCAAAGGGCGGCACATTCCTCCGTATGGCCATTCTTTAATGATCATACATCATTCGGTGCCGCCCTGGCTTTTCTTATACCCGTCTGCGTATGGTTTGTCTACACCACTAAGCCGGGATTAAAAAGACTTTTATACCTGCTGGTCCTGTTGCTTTTCACAGGTGGTATTATATTTTCCTACAGCCGTGCAGCATGGATCAGCCTGTTTATTGCAGGCGGATTTGCCCTGCTGATGCTTGCCGGCATACCCTGGAGATTAAGTATACCATCCTTCCTGCTTGTATTGCTGGCTGTGGTGTTAATGTGGCCTTCCATCATTCAGAAGATGAATGCTGTTAATCAGACATCATCAGGCAATATGTCCGAGCACTTGCAGTCAGTGGCCAATATTACAAGTGATATTTCAAACCTTGAGCGTATTAACAGGTGGAAAAGTGCATTGCGTATGACTGCGGAGAGACCGCTGACGGGATGGGGTCCGGGCACCTACCAGTTCCGGTATGCCCCTTACCAGTATTCAAATGATAAAACATCCGTAAGCACTAATTTCGGTACGGGGGGTAATGCACACAGTGAGTTCCTTGGATCACTGGTTGAAACAGGTGTGCCGGGAGCACTTATATTTATTATGCTGGTGGTGTTTGCGGTGGGGGCGGGACTCCATGCATGGGACAGCATAAAGGACAGGGAGCGGCGTTACCTGGCACTGGCACTGTTGTGCGGACTGCTAAGCTATATCATACACGGAGCGCTTAATAATTTTCTTGATACCGATAAAATAGCATCCCTTTTCTGGATGTATATCGCCGCCCTGCTTGTCCTGGCAAAGCAACGGGATATACAACGGCAGGAGGCTGATAATTCTGATTAATACAGGTTGGCGGCTATTATTGATACATCATCAAAGAGGTGGGGATTATCATCGGGTATACCCAGTTCATCGATCAGTGACTTTATGTTCTTATCCACCGTATCCTTATTGGCTATATGCTTTTCTATAGGTGCTGTGCCTATGTCATTGCCGTCATCACCTTTTATCTCAGACAGCCCGTCAGTATAACAGAAAATCTTGGAAGGATTTTTTATCTCAATAACTGTATTTTCAATAAAGGGTATCTCGTCAAGCATTCCTATACCCACGCATTTGGCATCGAGGTTTTTTACAGACCCGTCGGCAGTGTCGTACAGCACGGGGGGATTATGTGCAGCATTAATATATTCCAGCTTCCTGCTGTCATGGTTATATCGTGCCACAAAGAAGGTGATGAACTTTTCCCCGGAGGCGTTTTTTACGACAGCCTCATTCAGTTTATGCATCAGCATAACCAGGTCGGTACCGGCTGTGAAAAGTGCCCTGAAAGAGGCCTGGAAATTGGACATCAGCAGTGCGGCCGAGATACCTTTTCCCGATACATCGGCAATGCACAGTCCCGTTACATTATCAGAAAGCCGTATGCAATCGTAATAGTCTCCTCCTATCTCATAATGGGGGTGGTAGTAGCCCGAGACAAAAATCTTATCATTATGTGGCAAAAAATCATTATCGGGAATAAGCATTGTCTGCATACGCTTAGCCAGTTCAAGCTCTTTTTTCAGTGCCTCCTGCCTGAGGCTTTCCCTGAAGAGGTTGATATTCTCTATTGCCACAATAATGATATTGGATATCGTCTGCATAAAGTGAAGGTGCTTGAGCACGGGACTCATCCCTTCCCCTTCTTCAATATCCCCTATCAGCACATAGGCCAGTGGTTTATTGTTATTGAAGACCGGAAATATGATATCGACATCCGGTATGCCTATATTATCGGATACGGATAATATTTTTGTTTCTTTTATCTCTGCCAGCTGTGTACCCGGATCTACATTTTCGGCCATATCATCCGGAAAGCCGGCATTCAGCAGGCATGTCCAGCGATCATTCTCAAGGAAGAAGATATATATCTTATCAATATTCAGGTCCTGCCGCAGTATGGATTCATATTTTGCCAGCAACTCCTCAGCCGGGAGGTTGGCGTTGATTGACATGGTTATATCCAGGAGGGAGTCCAGTTTGTACTTTGACATTTTAAGCCTGTTCCTGGATGATTTGTTGTTCATGATGAGAAATTATGCTTTTACCCTTTCAACATATGAATTATCCCGGGTATCTACCTTGATCTTTTCACCTTCGTTGATAAAGAGCGGTACCATCACTGTGCCGCCGGTCTCTATGGTTGCCGGTTTTAATGTGTTGGTGGCAGTATCACCCTTAACGCCCGGTTCCGTGTATGTTATCTCCATGACAACAAACTGGGGCAATTCCACCGACAGTATATTCTCTGTATCTGCATGTACCA
>CAZGUR010000255.1:0-1539 GCA_964529295.1 uncultured Rikenellaceae bacterium
TCTTATTGCAAACATAAATCGATGTAGTAAACTGTTTCGGTAAATAAATATTTATAGTTGTTTATTAAGCGTTTAAAATCGCTTAGTCTGCTATTCTTACACTGTGTATGGCAGTCAGGACGAACGGTTCTTAATAAAAAGCTTCACTCCCGGTTGTATTAGAGGCGTACATTTTTTAACTTTCCTCTATAAATCATTCCGATTTTTATTTGACTATGTAAAATCAATAGATTTTATGTAAGTTTATAAAAATTACTGTGATGCCAGTCCGGAAATGTCTCGATTGCGGTGAAGTGCTAAAGGGAAGATCAGATAAGAAATTCTGTTCTGACCAGTGTCGTAATAATTATAATAATACAATTAACAGGGAGGCCAATAACCTGGTGCGCAATGTACACAGCGTGCTGAGAAAAAACAGGAAGATACTGTGTGAGCTGTATGACAGCGGAACCAGGAAGTTACACAGGGATGCATTACTGGTTTCTGAGTTCAATATGAACTTCTTCACTCATCTGGTTGAAACGGATAATGACAGCAACATTACAAGGTATTGTTATGAGTATGGTTACCGTGATATAGATTCTGAATATTTTGAACTTGTTAAAAATGCAGACTTACTCGAAATTCATAATAAATAGTTATTTTTGGTACCCGATCTTTATTATAAAAAAAATGAAAAAACACTTAATAATATTTCTTATCTGCCTGCCGGTATTCAGTTTTAATATAGCAGCCCAGGATAGTTACATAGGTTTCAATCTCGGAACAAGTATACCGGGGGGTGACTTTGCTTCGGCTGAGGATATGCTTGCTGACGGCTATGCCATACCAGGTTTTACAATTCGGTTTGAAGGTTTTTATTATCCCTTCAGTATAGTTGGTATTGGCGGTATGGTGGATTTCGGATCGTTGTACGCAAACAGGGACGTATACCTTGAGCAATTACTTGATTATACATATAACAGCTCGGATCTCCCCTTATTAAATAATCCCCCGGGTATAGCTGAAGTTGATTTTGAATCCGGGTTCTGGAATTATGTTAATCTGTTTGCCGGTCCTGAAATATCAATCCCTTTCTGGAGGTTTCAGGCAGGAGTAAGGGCGCTGGGAGGTTTGTCCATGGTAACGTATCCAAAAAGGGAATTGTATTATCCGGAGGGTCCTGATGAGCTTGAAGCTTTGGTTAAAGGGACCAGGCTTAGCCTGGGCTATACTTACGGGGGCAGCTTGCTATACAGATCACGGGCAGGAACAGGGATAAAGCTGAGTGCTGACTACCTTAACAGTTCTGCCGGCTATGATTTCGAACTTAAGCTGATTACCGATGCTGAAACATTCAGTGATACGGAAACAGGAGACATAGATATTGAAGCCCTGAGTGTTACACTGGGTTTCTTTTATGTTTTTTAATATCCTGCCTTTGTAAGCGAAGAAGGAGGCTATAATGAATCTGCTTTGCGCGGGAAGTATTAACTCCGGTCTCAGCAAGGCTACAGCTATTCAGGTTTACACGGAACTGCAGCTACCCCGGTCTGAGTA
>CAZGUR010000255.1:1549-4597 GCA_964529295.1 uncultured Rikenellaceae bacterium
AGGAACTCCCGACTGCCCGCAACTACAACGATTCCAGTAAGCCCGAATACCTTACCAGGTCGATCCTGGGGTTTGTCAGCCTGAGGTTAACATATCCATCGGCGCTTATTGTCATGTTTAAGGTGAATCTGTCACTGTCCTGTCCCAGTTCAAGCTCCATATTGTATCCTCCTTTTTTCCATGCACCTATCTCTCTTGAGTAGATCTCTCCCTGCATGTTAATTGCAGATACAGGTCTTATGCTGTGCGATCTGCCAAGGTAGCCCACGCTTATGCGCACCCTGTCGCCATCAATAATGATAAAATTACCTTCCGGTCTCATCTGTATAGCACCACCACGCCTGGGGTGCATCCTGTTAACCTTGATAAGCATACGCTGGGTCTCAACAGCCTCCCTGACTTCTTCCTTTTTAGCAGCTTTACGTTCTTCCCTGGAAGCTGTCATTTCACCGGATGATGAGCAGGAAACGGCTATCAGCAGGTATGCGAGGGCAATATATATTAATTTTTTCATGGCTTTTTTATTTAAGCAGAGCAAAATTTATGCCATGAAGACTCTGATGCCTACCACTTATTATTTGCCAGGTCCCAGATATTCAGAAAGCTTATCTTGATTATCTTTTCCATAATATCCCAGTCTATTGTGCTTACCTCATCCCGGGGCGAGTGATACTCCTCGCGGTGACCGGGCTTAAACCTCATAACGGGTATTCCTTTTGCCACGAATGACCTGTGGTCTGAGCCCCCTGGCGGATTATCGGATGGCTGGTAATCGGGTTCAAGAGCAATATTATACCTGGCAAGGTTCTTTTCGGTGATCTCCCTGAAATAAGGATAAGAACCTGTATATGTCATAGTCACTTTATTGGGCTGGTCATCACTTATATACCTGGATATCATATCGAAGTTTAAGTTCATCATGATATTATAAAGGGGTACGCTAGGGTTATCCGCATAATACCTTGAACCAAGCAGTCCCTTTTCTTCCCCCGTCCACAGGGCAAAGATGATTGTCTTTTCCGGGATGACCCCCGAGGCTGTTATAGCCCTTGCCAGAGTCATCACGCCAACTGTTCCGGAGCCGTTATCATCGGCCCCGTTATAGATATAACCGTCTGACATTCCGGTATGATCATAATGTGCACCTATGATGATTACCTCATCTTTGTTTTTGCCCTCTATTTTACCCAGGACATTGCGGACGGCCACCATTGAGCTGTTGACGCTGGTGCTTAAAACAATTTTTGTGTCATTGTCATCTTCCTGTTTGATCCTTTTCCCTTCAAGGTAATCTTCCACTGTGAATCCTGATCCGGCAAGAATGGTATTTGCCACCCTTTTTGATACGCTTACCCTTACGGGTGAGGGACTGATTATGTTTCCTGGTATGGTGTACCTCTGTCTTGCCCTGTACCTTCTTGTTTCGGAGGGTGACATATTCATAAAGTCCCTTTCTTCAGCCCAGCGGAATCCATCATCATAGGGATCCACTTCAATGATCCCGGCCACGCCCAGCTCTGCAGCTATCCGGTCTTTTTCCCTTTGCAGCCTGTAGGCGGAGTACGCATCATCGGCAGCCTCTTTATCACCGGGCAGGCCGCTGAGTCTCATTATGAACTTTCCCTTTACATCCTTGCCTTTAAAGTCGTTGTAATTATTCTCATCATCAATATAGCCATAGCCTGCAAAGACTATCCCTGCTTCAGTGGTGCCACCGGGATAGGAAGGTGTCAGCCTGAAATCAGACATATAATCAAAGGATACTATTCTTACCGTTCCGTTTTCCTTTCTTTTCAGAGTCAGTTGCTGTTTGTCCCCTGCACTGCTTTTGTGCAGTGTGAATGACTGGAAATAAGACTGCTCCTGTTTCATTGAACCGGTGGAGGGGTCATAGGCGTTTATAATATCACCGGCTGGTTTGGCACCAAACAGCCGGAGCATGCTGGCAATATAATCGGCAGACATAAATGCACCTTTTTCACCAGTCTCCCGCCCTTCGGTCCAGTCTGAGGCAAGGAAGCCGAGCTGCGCCTTCAGGGCGTCCTGGTTGATCATTGACAGCCCTTTATCCAGAGGATCCTGTGAGCGGGCACTAAGAGAAAGAACAGAGATTAAGATGGTAAACTGAATAATCATTTTCATAAGAGCATGTTTTTTTGTTTTAGAATTTTAAAGATAATTTCTTTGTTTTTATTAAGCCTGTACTTTAACAAATATTAACCGAATATTGTTATTATATTTATTTCCACTTTTGCTATTTATAAATCCGGGTACTGCCATATATATAATATATTTGAACCCTGTTACAAAAAAAACGATATGAAGAACAAACTTACTATTTCAACCCTGATGTTTTCTGTTTTCTGTATCCTTTCAGTACCACCAGCAGATGCACAGGCCTATGAGCATGGCTACCTTGTGAAAGTGGGAGATAAGGCCCCCGATTTCATGATAAGGGAAGCAGGCGGGGATGAGTATATGCTGTCTGATCTGCGTGGGCATGTTGTTATGTTGCAGTTTACGGCAAGCTGGTGCGGTGTATGCCGCAGGGAGATGCCGTATATAGAGAATGATATCTGGAAGGAAAAAAAGGATGAGGGACTGAAGGTGATAGGTATAGACAGGGATGAGCCACTTGAAACAGTAAAAAAGTTCAGTAAAGATATGGATATCACTTATCCCCTGGCCATGGATCCCGGAGCAGAAATATTCAGTCTCTTCGCTGAAAAGAATGCCGGTGTTACCCGCAATGTGATAATCGACAGGGAAGGGACGATTATCTTTCTGACACGATTATTTGAGATGGATGAGTTCAATCAGATGAAAGATCTTGTCTTCAGAGAACTGGAAAAAGAATAAATGATTTCCCATGAGCAATGATCATACTATATTACTGGTTGATGATGAGGAGGATATAAGGGAATTCCTCTCCTACACCCTTCGTAAGGAGGGTTTTAGTGTTCATACTGCAAGTAATGGAAGAAGTGGCATCAGAAAGGCCAGGGAGGTAAAGCCTCATCTTATACTTCTTGACGTTATGATGCCGGG
>CAZGUR010000256.1:0-4539 GCA_964529295.1 uncultured Rikenellaceae bacterium
TCCTTGCTTATTTTGTGTCCGCGGCCCCACCCTGGATAGGGAAATGTATGATCGCGGATTCCTCTGATGATTTCTGCTCCTTTCCCATTACCAATCATGAATCCCGTACTATTAGGTGCTTTTATGGCTTTTCCTCCACTGAAGCATACAATATCCGCTCCCATCTCTATGAATTTCTTTAAGTTGCTGACAGGGGGAAGTTCAGATGCTGCATCAACCACTACCGGTAAATCATATTTCCCTGCAATCGCAGATACCTCCTCAAATGGGAGATATCCGCGGGGCACATTATTATAAGAGAAGGTATATGAGATGCAAGCGGTTTTTTCTGTTATTGCTCCTTCGAGTTCTCTTTTTGAGGATTTCAATGTCCCTGCAATACCAAACTCAACAGCTTTTGCTCCTGAAGCTATCCACTGGGGAGTATAATTAATGTAGTGCCCCCGATGCAGCAGGACTTCATTAGGCATAGCTTCAGTATTTGGAAGTCCGGCCCACCTTCCGTAATTACTTCCTGCCATGCATCCTGCAACAGCCAATTCAATTGCCCCACCTGCACCACTTGTTATATGCGCTTCCTCTGTTTCACATAGAGCTGCTACCCGTTGATCAGCCTTAGCAAATAATTCATGCATGTCAACAAAGGTTTTTGCCACTTCATTCATGGCATTCAGCACCCGGTCATCAATCCAGTTACCTCCTGTATTTGTTGACCAGTTCCGGGCATTGATCCAGGATCTGACACCAAGATTCTCAAGAGTCCGGCTTTTGTATGGATATTTCGTCATACCTGATATGATAGAATCATTTACTTTCTTACAGTTTTTCAAACTGCTCTTTCAAAACTGAATATTTCTCGAAAGGATCGCATCCAGGTTTCTGGGGTGTATCGCTTATCATTTCGAGAAGGTATTCAGCGCTGATGTTTAGTATTTTTAAAAGCAGTTGATAAGTTTTTTAGTTTTTATAATATTACCTGATCTTAAACTAACAATGTAAGTACCAATTGATAAGCCTTTATTAGTCCAATTAATTTTATGAGGACCGGCTGTCAGATTCCCTTGTATCAAAGTCGCAATCTCCCTTCCCGAAATATCAAAGATCTTAAGATCTACATAATCATTCCTTTCCAGACTAAAACTAATTAGCCCTAAATCAGATATTGGGTTATTTATCTTAAAGTCAGAAATGACATCTTTTGAAGACACGGATTGTATATCAGTTGTTCTTCCCAAGTAATCAAAGCACTTTAATATCAGATCATAAAAGTACGTTTCATAATTGTCAGAGGTGAATGGTATTATTTCTTGTGGAATTGCCGGATTGCCTTCAAGTATTTCACCGTTAGGCCTGATTGTATGCCCTACGTCCCATTCAAACTCAATTGTTGATCCGTTTGGTAACTCTATGTCTTCGCCCCATTCCCAGGTATTACTGTATCCTCCAGTAGGCATACCTATAGTATGAATGTTCAGTTGGGGATTATCAGCGATCATTGCTGCAAATTGATCCAGATTTGATCCCCCTTGAGTAAAAAACATAACCACAATCTTTCCGTAAAATCGTGATTTTGCCGGTTTCATAATTCCATTGCTGCCACGTGGGAAAAGTCTTAATTTGAAGGGCTCATTGTCAGTGTAATCCTGTCCGCTGTTTATAGCGTCCATTATCCATTTTTTAACGGAGCTGTTGTATCTCTGTGCATTTGCTTGAGCAAACTCATTATCCGTAACCCTGACATTTCCAAAAGTGGTTTTAAATGAAGTTGATGATAACACCTGAAGGAATAATGCACTATTACCACCACCTCCACTGTGGGTTGCATCAACAATAAGATCATAGCCAAGTACTCCATTGAGTTGTGCCGCAGAAATCAGATCCTCCACCCCTTCTCTGGTTTCTTCAAAATGATACCACTCTATAAGAGCTAACTTTTTATTATGATTCACATAGAAGGCAGAATTGAGATGATCATCAAATATTTGCTCGAAACCAAACTGGCTATAAAACTCTTCATAATAAAGCTCATCTACCAGATTGTCCTCACGATCCCTTTCAAGGATGGGATTATATAACCAGGCTATACTACCCGGATTACTGTAATTCAAAGTGATATCATAAGATTCTCCATTGCTGTTACGTTTCAGGGTAAATAATACTTTATCTGATTGTTGCAGTTCAGGTCCGAAAATATCACTTCTGGCGGAAATATAATTTGGAGCCTCCATAATAAGCATATGACGATATGTGGAATAACGAAGGTAAACAGATAGCAGGTCAATATATTTATCGATTGAAATTCCATTTACTGAAAGTAGTATATCTCCTCTTTCAACCCCCAAATCCTGAACATGCTGTGATAGATTTGCAACAAAAAATTTTACGATAGTTTCGTCAGAAAGGTCCGGATAAAAACGTATCGGGGCTTGATCGATTCTATCTTCATCCATATACTCTCGTGTGGCCTTTAGCCCAAGGTGGCGGTCTTTGCGGGCATAATTAAATTTATGAATGGCCCGGAGCAATTTAAGATCACTATCGGCATCAGCAAATTCCTGTCTTAAGTTTAACCTGGAACATTCTGTTTCGAAATCAGTACCCAGAGCTTCCCATTTAACAGGAGACCAGGCTTCACGAATCATTGTTTTTGCATACAGTTCATCATAAAATTCCGTACGCTCATTCTCAGTTCCTTTAGAATAGACAGATAGGTCCATTTCGGATTGTATTTGTTGAGAACTAAGAATTAAACAATTACAGCTCAGTATCAGAAAAATAAGAATAAAATATAATCTGTTAATCTTCATAATCATAGATTTTTCTAATTAATTTTACCTTTATTGCAGCTCTTCAAACTGTTCCTTCAGATCTGAATATCTTTCAAAGGGATCACGTCCAAGTTTCTGTGGTGTATCGCTTATCATTTTGAGAAGGTATTCAGCATGGTCAATAAGCATTGGTTGGTCATACCTGGCAGGACCTTTCTCAAGCAATGACAGCTTTTTGTTCAACTCCTCCAGCTTCTTTTTATTTTTTGTTTTGCCAATCTCGTCCTTTATCTCCATGATCTCCTCCCTTATTTCTATGCAGAGCCCTGTCACCTTAAGAGCCAGTTCTTCTTGCTCAAGAAGGTCTTCAACAGTGGTGCCATAGGATTCCAGTTCCGGGTTTATGTTATATTGAAAACTCTCCTGCCTGCTCTGGCCATCACAGCTGATCCTGACTGTATATTCACCGGGCGAGACAAAAGGACCCTTAATATATTTATTACCCTGCTTCAGGTAATGATGAAGATCCCATTGCACCATATAAAACTCCAGGTCATCTGCTTTTAGGTCGGCAGTATAGAAATTATCACTTATCACATGATTATCCCCTTTCAGTATTTCCATGCTTACTTTTTTGTCAGACATATCATCAGGGAGTGTGAAGAATATCCTTTGTTCATGCCTGATGACATTGCGTGGTTTATAGAGCCTGAAAGATGAATTATCATTTTCATTAATTTGTCTCAGGGCGGATATATCATCAAGTATCCAGAAAGACCGTCCCATAGTTGATAGAGCAAGATCATCCCTGATGATCCTCATGTCTGTTACAGGGACGACCGGCAGGTTACGCTGCAGGGAGTGCCATTGTTCACCCATATCGACTGAAAAATAGATCCCAAATTCTGTTCCGGCGAAGAGTAGTCCCTCTCTTTGCGTATCTTCCCTGACAACCCGCGTTGGAAAATCATCAGGAATACCATTATCACCATCGGTCAGCAGTGTCCAGCTTTCACCGTAATCATCGGTAAGGAAGATATATGGCCTGTCATCCCCGAGGAAATCGCGGTATACTGCATATAGTGCCCTTGCAGGATTATGCGGTGAGGCTTCTATATTCGATACTCTTCCGCCTTCGGGCATGGCAGGGGTAACATTACTCCATGTTTTACCTCCATCCTTGCTTAGATAGAATAAACCGTCATTTGAACCGGACCAAATAACTCCCTCCTCTAGAGGCGATTCCTGAATAGCATAAATAACACCGTAATACTCCTCCCCCGATATATCCTCATCAATAGGTCCGCCACTGCGCATCTGGTATTCAGGTTTGTTTGCCGTAAGGTCAGGTGATATTACTTCCCAGTTTATTCCCCCATTGCTGGTTTTATGTATGAACTGTGAGCCATAATAAACAATGTCCGGATTATGAGGGGAAACCTCAATAGGAGTAACCCTTTGGAACCTGTAAGTAATATCTGCCGGATGGTTGCCATAAACACTCTCAACGCCTATATAATACAGATGCTCTACCCCAAGCTCTTTGTTATAAACGCCAAAGCGGCCTTTACAATTAGAATAAACTATATTAGGATCTCCGGGCTTCGGCACCACCGGTCCGGTCTCACACCCACCTAATCTTTCCCAGTAGGTCAGCTCATTGAGTTCATGATTGTCATTACTGGTTAATACATTCAAATATGGCTGCCTGCTCGGAACTCTGATTGTCGTATTGTCCTGTTGGCCGGAATACAGGTAATAAGGATACTGG
>CAZGUR010000257.1:0-4528 GCA_964529295.1 uncultured Rikenellaceae bacterium
TGGCAGTCAGAAAGATCAAATTCGTCCTTATGGTAAGTAAGTATTACCTTGCGCTCAACTGAGCCATCATTCCTTACCATATTTATTAACAGGGCATCGGGTCCCCCGCATGATGAGAATAACATCATGATAAACATCAGGATGCTTATGTTCATTTTCCTTTTCATGGCTTATAGTTTTTGTTTTTTATTTTCCTGGTTGTCAGTCCTGGCTTTATTAAGTATTTCCTCATATTTTGCCTGCAGGGAGCGGTATGACTTTACCAGATCAAGAAGATCTCCGGTTGCCACTTTAATACTATCGTTCATATCCTTTCTATCCAGGTCAGTAAAAAGAACTGAATTAGCTATAACCTTTTCCCTCTGATACTCCAGTACCTTATCTGTATTAATACTGATCATTCGTTTTTCCAGTTTTTCAATTCTTTTTGTCATAAATACCTGTTGAATACCGAACAGAATTACAATGATCACTGAAGCCAGTGCCATGGATCTCCGCAACCAGACTATATCCGTCCAGGCAAAGAAATAATCCGAAAATTTCCTTTGACCTTTTATTCTGGCCATAACATTCTCGCGCAACTCATACCTGTTTTCAATCACGGGCCTGTGAGCCCTTAACTTCTCCAGTATCCTGTCAAGCTCTTCCATTTTTATTCCTTTAAGTGTTTTCTCATTCCATCCCGTATCTTTTTTCTGGCATAATTGAGGTTGCTTTTAATTGAGCTCTTGCTCAAACCTGTAATTCCGGCAACTTCATCATGACTCATTTGCTCCAGGTCAACAAGCGTAAACACAAGTTTCTGCCTGGGGCTAAGGCCATTGCAGAGCGAAGAAATAATTGAAGCTGTTTCCTTATTATTGAGCTCTTTATCCGCCTCATCATCCGAATACAGATTCATAAATATTTCATTATCTGCTTGGTTAACAGCTATCCTTTTTCTTTTTCTCAGCAAATCATAGCATTTATTAATTACAATCCTCCGGATAAGGCCTTCAATACTTTTGCCATTATTAACGGACCCCCTTTTTTTCCACACCTTGATAAAAGTATCCTGAACTATATCCCCGGCATCCTCAGTATCTGCAGTTATCCTTAAAGCTATTGCATATACTCGGTCCATATTAATATCAATCAACCTCCGGAACTCTTCAGGGTTTCCCTTCCTGATCTTATTTATATCGTAAGAATACTTCACAGCAATCCTTTACTAATAATACGATTTGGAATCACTAAGGTAAAATTGCATAATTATTTATATATTTAATAGAAAGAACAAAGCTATGACAGAATTAATAAAAATAAGCACAGACAGAAAAAATACATTATACGACATCGGGCCTGAAGTGGAAAGGATAGTCGATTCTTCAGGTGTAAAAAACGGCCTTGTATCGGTTTTTGCCAGGGGGGCAACAGCCGCCATAATGATACAGGAGAACTGGGATGAATCGGTGCAAAACGATGTGGTTAACCTGCTGTCACGTTTGATACCCCATGGAATCTGGGAGCATGACAGGCAGGATAGTAATGGTGACAGCCATCTTAAGTCCGGATTAGTTGGCCCATCTGAAACCATACCCCTGATAAACGGAAAAATGGCACTCAGCACCTGGCAGAATATATTTTTCTGTGAATTCGACGGACCTCGAAGTGTAAGGGAAATAGCAGTTACCGTAATTGCAGACAGGTAAATCCGGAAACAAATCGTATCATTTGGTGTTTATTTTTTTGAATAGCCGGTATAAAGCCATTATTTTTAATGATCGGAATAATAGTCAAATTGAATCCAAATTTTAATAAAACCCGGCGCTTTATAGTAATTGCATTATTAACAACCAGAAAAACCTTTCTGATAGTATTTTAACCTTAAAAACAAATTAATCATGGAAAATTCCGGTTCAGTAAATCACCAGGACATTATTGATACTATTGCAAAACTCGCAACAACTTATGGATTAAAACTGATACTGGCTCTACTGGTACTCATTATCGGTCTTATAATTATCAGATCAATAACAAAAGGAGCTACCCGAATGATGAAAAAAAGCAGCGTGGATGATTCTCTGATCCCATTCCTGAGAAATCTGATTTCTATCTCTCTGAAGGTTCTGCTTTTTATCAGCATAATGACAATGATAGGTATACAGATGACTTCTTTTATAGCAGTCATAGGTGCAGCCGGTCTGGCAGTTGGCTTAGCACTGCAAGGCACATTGCAAAATTTTGCGGGAGGAGTAATTATCCTGTTGTTCAAGCCTTTTAAAGTCGGTGACTATATTACTACCCAGGGGCACAGCGGAACAGTTAAAGAGATACAGATCTTTACGACCGTACTCACCACCCCGGATAACCAGACCATCATTATCCCTAATTCTCCTATTGCCACTAATTCCCTGATAAATTATTCCACTCAGGATACACGAAGGGTCGACTTTACTTTTGGAATAGGCTATAATGATGATATTGATAAAGCAAGGAGTGTCATTTCCGGCATCATTAACAGTGATGAAAGGATACTTAAAGACCCCGAACCTATTATCAAAGTATCAAATCTTGGTGACAGTTCTGTTGATCTCGCCACACGCGCATGGGTTAAATCAGGCGATTACTGGAATGTTTTCTTCGATACAAACGAAAAAGTCAAAAAAACATTTGACAGTGAAGGTATAAGCATTCCATTCCCCCAGCAGGATGTTCATGTATATAACCATGACTAATGCAAGGAGATAAGGCACGACCTCTGTTTAGAGAATAGATTATGCAGAGATGCCTCGCCGGGTGCCTGATAACAAAATACAGGCTGATGCAGAGATTCCGGACCTGGCGAGCGCAGAAAAAAAGATAATAGTATTTCGTAATAAGTGAAAAAATAAAAGCTATGAAACAGATTTATTTATTATTATCAGGAGTGCTGCTGTCCTCTGCTATAAGTGCTCAGGACACGGCTTCTGTTGAAGGCCCATGGAAGTATAATGGTATGGCAAGCCTGAATTTTGCCCAGGTGAGTCTTACCAACTGGGCGCAGGGAGGGGAAAGCTCCTATGCCATAAACGGGCTTTCAGCTATTAACTTTAATTACAATAAGAATAATAATTCATGGGCCAACTCCCTGGATATGGGTTACGGGATACAGAAGGTTGGAGAGGAGTCCCCAACCAAGACCGACGACCACCTTGAACTGATTTCAAAGTACGGACGAAAAACCAAAAGCAACTGGTACTACAGCGGAATGCTGAATTTCAAAACACAGTTTACTGAAGGCTATAAAAAAACAGAAACGGAAAAGATTGTAATCTCTGATTTCCTTTCGCCGGGTTATATTATGCTCTCGATTGGCATGGAATATAAAAAGAATGATTCATTCTTCTTTTCAGTCTCCCCTCTCACAGGGAAGATTACTATTATTACAGATGACAGCCTTTCCACAGCCGGCAGTTTCGGTGTTGATCCCGGGGAAAATATGAGAGCTGAATTTGGAGGATCGGTAAAGGTTGGACTGAACAGGGAAATAATGGAGAATGTAAATTTATCATCTACCCTTGACCTTTTTTCAAATTATATTGAAAAGCCGCAGAATATAGATATAAGCTGGAAAGCAATGCTGAATATGAAGATTAACAAATTCCTCTCTGCCAATATCAGCACACACATTATATATGATGATGATGTTGCATATACGGATGATAATGGCATTTCACAAGGACCCAGGGTTCAATTTAAAGAAATGCTGGGTATAGGATTATCTTATAAATTTTGAACCCCGGGCTGCCTGAGAGATTTTGTATCAGTATTTACTCTTTAACAATCGCTTTAAAAACCTCTTTTCTGTAAATCAATATTGTCCGTTTTTCTGTTCCGGGTATTTGCTGTTTTTTCGCCATAGTTAAACCGGTATTTCAGATTTAACATTACAGCCAGTCCGTGAATTTGAATCCTGCCTTCATAATTACTTGAAAAATTATTGTTCTCCAGACTGCTGCCATTGTAGATGAACGAACTGCGAAAAGGGAGTGCAAACTTAATACCTGTTTTAAGCTTTTTGCTGAATTCTTTATTGATGGTCACAAAATACAATGCATCACTGAAATACTTTTTTTGGATCTCGTATACAGGACTATTGTACTGAAAATCAAGTCCCGCTGAAAACCCGTAATTAAGGGACAGAATAGCCGACAATCCTGATTCAAATCCAATCTTGTTTTTATCTTTTATGTTGTACGCTGCGGCTAATTCATTTCCCCTGGTACTTACACCGAATAATCGCAGATATGAATTAAGAGAAACATGTTCACCTAGCTTTAATGATGATGAATACTTTATACCATAGTTAATAATGTTACCCATGTTATAAAATTTTGATTCAAAGAGATCATCACTGTTTATATATGTGATTTGATTTATTGCATCCTGAACACCTTTACAGAATATCCCTGCAGATATATAACTTTTACCAATAGTCCGGGAATAGTCAATATTGAAATCATTTATTATTTCTTTGTTCAGGTCAGGATTCCCCCCTGCAATACTC
>CAZGUR010000258.1:0-4522 GCA_964529295.1 uncultured Rikenellaceae bacterium
ACTTATAATGTTAATAATAAAACAATTCCTGTTTAATAAATAAACCCTGTCAAACTCATCAAAACCAATATCAACACCGACGTTTGAGCTCTCAAGATACTTTTTCATTTTAACATCCCCGCCGGAATTCAGGGTAGCAAGAAATGAATTCTCCAGGGTGTTAGCATCACTGTTCAGCTCCGTTTTTCCTGCCACAAATATATCACCGTTATCATAGATATTTATTGCCTGGCATGCTGCAGCAAACTTACTGTTATTATAAAGCTCATTCTCCCACAATATATCTCCTGATTTTGTCATTTCGACAACAGAGGCTCTTGACTTTGATCCATCCACAGATTTCGCCAGGGCAGCATAAAGATTTCCTGAAGAGTTAATTACGAAGTCGTTGACCGTGACATTATAACCCTGATCAGCCAGCACTTCACCACTTACTGTTCCCGTCCTGTCGACAGAGAACAAACTGAAAACAGAAGCATAGGATGAATCAATATGCGCACTGCCGCAAACAAGGAAAGAATTCTCATCCCCGCTCCTTATAACTGCCTTTGATATATCAAGCGGCACGGTAACCAGCGCTGACCACTCTTCTTCCCCCTGGTGGTTTATCCTGCTTACCAGTATATCACCGTTTGAATGTCCCGCAGCATAGTAGCCCGAAGTATCTTCCAGAAGTGAATTAAAAGCACCCTTCACATCCGGCAGATACTCAAATATCCTGGAGCCGGACCTGTTGACCTTAATGATGAAAGGCGAGCCTTCTGACTCACCTGCAGCAACATACATAGTGTCAGTGCTTATTATTATATCAGTAGCCAGACCCTCTTTCCATGTCTTTTCAAAAATAAAATTACCGTTTTCATTTTTTGAGCATGAAAGCAGGGAAACGA
Source organism: uncultured Rikenellaceae bacterium (assembly GCA_964529295.1). Taxonomy (GTDB): domain Bacteria; phylum Bacteroidota; class Bacteroidia; order Bacteroidales; family VadinHA17; genus UBA9300. The sequence goes on from CAZGUR010000258.1 coordinate 891, forward strand.
CAATAAAAAAATACATAAATCTTTTCATATCCGGGTCTTCTTTACTTACTAAACCGGTCAATGCTGCATTTATTGCTTTTCAAGTTCTTCCGCAAGCTCATCGGTCATCTCAAGATTATGAAATACATTCTGCACATCATCATCTTCTTCCAGTGCGTCAATAAGCCTGAGGACCCTTACTGAACTTTCAATATCCAGACTCTTATTATCATTAGGCACCCTCTGAAGATCAGCACTTACGGGCTCAACACCCATTTCTTCCAGTTTCTTATTAAGATTCCCAAAATCTTCCATGGCACAGGTCACTGTAATCATATCATCATCTGTTTCAATTTCTTCAGCACCCCCGTCAATTAATTCCAGTTCAAACTCATCCATATCAATATCATCATTCTTTTTGACGGTAAAGATCCCTTTCCTCTCAAACAAAAAGCTGAGTGAACCATTAGTACCAAGGTTACCTCCATTCCTGTTAAATATGGATCTCACACTGGCAACCGTGCGGTTATTGTTATCCGAAAGGCATTCCACAAACACGGCTATCCCGTTAGGCGCATATCCTTCAAAAGTGATCTCTTCATACTTTGCAGCATCATCACCGCTTGCTTTCTTTATTGCCCTCTCTATATTATCCTTGGGCATATTGGCACCTTTGGCATTCTGCACTGCCAGGCGCAGGGCCGGGTTGGTTTCCGGATCAGCACCTCCCTCTCTTGCGGCAACTGTAATTTCTTTAATCAAACGGGTAAACATTTTGCCTCTTTTAGCATCATTGGCACCCTTCTTCCTTTTAATGGTCGACCACTTGCTATGTCCTGACATAATTATTGTATTAATCCATTTTTCATTTGCAAAAATACGAAAAACACCGGTTTCTCAACCGGTGTCATCAAAACAAAATTGCGTGTCAATAAATTTGATATAATATCCCGGTCTGATAGACCGGCTGATATTCTTTAACTGTCGCCATTAGGTATGATATATTCCCCCTTCTCAACCAGTACGGCCTGGTAAAACGAGGCAAAGGCGGCCTTTACCCACATAGCGGCTATAAAAACACCGAAGAAAAGAACAATCAAGCCTCCAATGAAAATAAAGAAGGCCATTATTCCCATCCAGAAAACCCTCCATCCATGACCCTTTGTCAATCTCCAGCTCTCTTCAACAGCCTTTACAGGGTCAAGTTTCTTATCCATTACCAGGTAGGGAACAAAAACCAGGCGGCATGCAAAAACAATGCCCGGTATAATAAGAAATAAGATACCGAATGCAATGATAGCTCCAGTCAGGAGTGATGCCAGTACAACATTCAGGTAGTTCTTAAAAACATCAAACATATCCTTTACTTCAAACTTATCATTGCGCGCTGCTTTAAGGTAAACATACTTCGAACCGTATTCCAGCGGTGATAATACAAATAATGAATATGCAAATCCGAATACCTGGGCCGACAAAACAGCCAGTGCTATAAGTGCATCATGTCTCAGGTTCATTTCAGAAATACTGAAAAAGCTGGCTACAGGTATGCTTGCAACAATTATGATCATAATGACAAGGAATAATGATATGAATTTATCAGACATCACCCTCCATCCATGCCTGTAAGCAGAACCTGCACCAGGTGTTATTTTTTCTATTCTTTCCATGATTAATAATTTTTTGATTACAGCTGCTAATATAAACATGGAATATAGCCGGAATCAATCCGCCGAAAGTAGGATTTATTATTTATCCTACCAGGGTTGGAAAAGCTTATTGAAAAACTCTTGTCATAAATCAAGTATTTTCTTTCATTTGTATTAAATAATTCTCAGATGATCAGGCTGGCCATAATACTTGTGATTGTTATCTCTGTGTCAGGCGGAGCGTACAGCCTGGTAATCCTTTCGCGTCTGAGAAAAGTATATCGCATTGACTACCTGCATAGCTTTTTCTATTATAAACTGCTTCATTTTTTTTTCGGTGTTTATGGTATTCTCGGTGGCATTGCTGTACGTGATATCCTACTTAAGTATGATATTAAAAATGCGGAAATCGAATCAATTGCCATTATTATACCCTTCTTCGGGGTGCCATTTATTATAGCGGCATGGTACCTTCTGATAAAAACATCGCATGAGCTTATAAAGAGAAAGCTGCAGCAGTCTGTCTCTATAGTATTTTTTGTTATTGCCACTGCATCTTTCCTTGTTTATGGCTTTGTTATCAGGTACCTGCCTGATAGCACAACATTCAGCAGTTCCGAAATGAACCTGCTGGTAAGGATGGTGTTTTACAGTCTGGATCTGGCTGTTAAGATTTATGTGATGGTTTTACTGGTATCCTCGGCAATGCGCTGCAATAATAAGGATAAGAGGATACTGCTCGTACGTTTCGGATTTGTTACGGCCGGACTGGCCCTGCTGAGTGCCGTTGCATTGCATTTTGCTTTCAGTCATATCCTGGCAGGACTGTATTTTCTCCTTCTCTATTTCGGATCGGACCTGGTTCCTGTCTTCCTGCTGAAAACGTACCTTAAAAGAAATGCCGGTGAATTCAGTTCTATTACTGACCCGCTTGAAAACCTGTACCAGAAATACGGCATATCCAAAAGGGAAAGGGAAATTATTAGCGGGATATGCAAGGGAAAAACAAACCAGGAGATAGCCGATGAGCTGTTCATCTCTCTTCAGACAGTAAAAGATCATACATATAATATTTTCAGGAAAGTCAATGTGCGAAACAGGGTGCAACTGGCACATATCTTCTCAAAATATAATTGATGAACCGGAATAATAAGTAATAAGGCTAAAGCCTGCAATATCACCCGCTATGTCTGTAAAAAAGCGTATTCTCAACATACTATTCTGGTCGGTAATATCAGCAGCCTTTATCGGTCCGGGCACCATAACAACTGCTGCGCGCAGTGGCTCTGCTTATGGGACAGGCCTTCTGTGGGCCCTTCTTTTTTCCACGGCAGCCTGCCTGGTATTGCAGGAGGCGGCCTCAAGGATAAGTATTATCACGGGTAATAACCTCGGACAATCCATAGCAGGCTATTTCGAAAAACGCGCCTCCAGAACAGCGGTGCTGACCCTTGTGCTGGGAGCTATTCTTATCGGTGCCGCAGCATATGAAATGGGAAACCTGCTGGGGGCGGTGGCCGGACTGCAGCTGGTATCCGATATCCCGGACTGGATACTTTTACTGGCAATAGTTGTATCTGCAAGCATACTCCTGAGCATTCCCTCACTTAAGATAGTATCAACAATACTTGGTATTCTGGTGGTTATCATGGGTCTGTCTTTCCTTTTAACTGCCATCATGGTCAGGCCCTCATTCCCTGAAATTATAAGGGGCACTTTTATCCCTTCATTCCCGGGACCGGATGCGGGGATGCTGGTGCTGGCCCTTATAGGCACAACCATAGTCCCTTATAATCTCTTTCTGGGTTCAGGTCTGTCTTCATCCGGACAATCACTAAAAGAAATGCGGTTTGGACTTGGCACAGCCATTATTCTTGGCGGAATATTTTCCATGGCTGTGCTTATTGTGGGTTCTGCCGTTGAGGGTGTGTTCTCTTTCGACAGCCTGGCAGCTGTCCTGGAAACAGGCATAGGCCCTGCCGGGAAATACCTGCTCGGCTTCGGGCT
>CAZGUR010000259.1:0-4499 GCA_964529295.1 uncultured Rikenellaceae bacterium
TTGTCCAGGAAAAAGCAGCCGTGCTGCTCGAACTGGTTATTGAATAACTGTTCTCTACTGCATTGCACCAGTTGGCCGTTGAAGCACTGGTGATAACTGCCGTGGGATTGACAGTCACCGTTAAGGTAAAAGGTGTACCGTCGCATCCGTTAACACTCGGGGTGATCTCATACTCTACATCGATAGGCTCATCGGTACTGTTGGTAAGTGTCTCGGTGATAGTAGCGCCACTGCCTGAACCCGTTGATGGTGTGATGCCCGATACCTCCGCCCTTGTCCAGGAAAAAGCAGCCGTGCTGCTCGAACTGGTTATTGAATAACTGTTCTCCACTGCATTGCACCAGTTAGCCGTTGAAGCACTGGTGATAACGGGCTTCTCAACAAAGTCAATCGTGACTCCGTCAAAATCGCTACAATCACCATTCGTTTCTGTCCACCGAAAAACATATTCACCGTATGTATCTACTGTAACTGCTGCATCGGGGGAGGTATTATCAGGATTCCAGGAGGTTACATCACCTGGTCCGGATATCATTGTCCACTCCCCACTGCCAACACTAGGGACAGCTTCCAGATTATAGGTCAAGGAGCCACATGTGCTGCCGTCAGATCCGGCATCGGCAACAGGCTGGGTGACTTCTCCGGCGCCTACTGTTATATAATCGCCTTTGGAAATGGTAATGCCCTGAACGCTATAACTAGTCCCACCAATATGCTCCAGGTCAAAGACCTGTGCTCCTGATGAAAAATCATCATCTGAATCGACAATAAGATATCTCTGGGTGCAAACCCATTCAACCGGTAAAGCGGGGAGCTTCGCAAAATCGACCGTTACTGTAACATCACCTGGCGCTCCTTGCAAGTCGGCTCTCCAGTTTCTCTCAATTATCTCAATTGAGGCAGCAGGTGATCCGGTGGTTGTCCATCCGAGTGCCCCGTTCTGATGTGCAAAAAGCAGATAGTCGCCGTCACCAAGCGAAGGGGCATCCGAAAGTTGAAGAATATCGGCCGACATGGCGGCAGGATTGGTGTTTGAAGCATCATCACGACCTATACCTGCCAGGTCATACTTATGTGTTGTGCGATAATCGTAGTAGTCATGGCCGGAGGCAGAAATATCAAGATCGTACTTAACGGCAAGATAGTTTTCTACGATCTTTCTTTCAGCACTATTGAGTTCTTTATCGTATATTATAAGCTCGGCAGTAATGCCATTCATATAATTTGCTGAAGTGTTTCGTCTCCCAAGATAAATATCGCCTGGTACAGAAAGAGTTCCATACCCATCAGTGGGACTTATGCTTGAAAAACCACCGTCTAAATACAAATTATGATTTCCATCACTGGTGTGAATTGCATTAATAATTCTCACTTCACCAACATTGAGTGAGTTAGCCGGCGAGCCATAAAAGCCACTGGGATCATCCCCAATCCATGAATAATAAACATTGCCTTCTACCCAAGGAGGAGTAGCTGTATGACTTCTGCTTATTGAAACATTATTTCTGAAGCTGCCATCCCCTATATTCAAATAATAGGGATAAGTAGCAGCATCAAACCTCACTACTGTAAGGATCGTAAACGGAGAATTCAATGTACTACCAAGATTCCCGTACATAAAGGTGGAGGAAGAGGCATCGAACCCCACCACCGGAAAACCATTAAGGGCATTGGTATAATATATGGGACGGTAAAAATTGGTTGGTTGAGTAAGATCATTGGCGTTACCGGAAACATCGAACCAGTTCTGTATCCTGTCATTATTATTAAGGCCGGTTATTGAATCCGCCCGCAACCAGAGAAGGTTATTTGTACTATTGCCAACACCACCGGGGCCTGTCTGGGAATAAACGGGCTGAATAATAAATAAAGCAGCTATCACACTGAGAAGTGTAATCCTGTCAACCCTTAATAAACTTCGTTTAAAACAAGATTGAGGCTTTATTTTTTTTAACAGCCTGTGCACTGTATACAATAAAATTTCAACCGACCTGTCTTTCCTTTTTTTAAGCCGATCCGGTTCAAGTTTTTATACGTTGGTTCATTAACATAGTTGTATGAACCTGTAAACTATATTTAACAAGACTAAATATCTGTGTCAGAGGTTGCATTAAATACATCATTTCCAAAGCCACTAAAGATAATGGATTTTTTTTACGAAACCAGCACTATTTGACAAACTGCGTTATTTAGAAGATGAATACTAGCATACTGATATTGAAAAAAAGCCACCCTTTCCAGGATGGCTTTTTTCAGGCATGTTTTTTTACTTATTTTATCAGCATGGCGTCTCCATATGTGCCAAAACGGTATTTTTCTTTCACTGCTTCTTCATATGCCTCAAAGACAAGGTTGTAGCCTCCGAAAGCAGCCACCATCATAAGCAGCGTGGAATACGGCAGATGAAAATTGCTTACCATCATATCCGGCACACTAATCTCATATGGCGGAAAAATAAATTTATTCGTCCACCCGTCAAAAGGCTTAAGATAACCGTCTGTTGAAACAGAACTCTCGAGAGTCCTGACAACAGTGGTCCCCACGGCACATATCTTATTTCGTCTTTCCTTTGTCTCATTTACCATCTCAGCGGTCTCCTCGGTTATTATTATCCTCTCCGAGTCCATCTTATGTTTGGTCAAATCCTCCACATCAACAGACCTGAAGTTACCCAGACCCACATGGAGTGTTATCTCGGCGAAATTAACACCCAGTATCTCAAACCTCTTCAGCAGCTCCCTGCTGAAGTGGAGTCCGGCCGTAGGCGCAGCCACCGCACCCTCATGCTTGGCGAATATTGTCTGGTAACGTTCATTATCTTCGGGCTCAACCGGACGCTCAATAAATTTGGGCAGGGGAGTCTCGCCCAGGCTGTATAGCGTATTCTTAAAATCCTCATATGATCCGTCATACAGAAAACGCAGGGTCCTGCCCCTGGAGGTGGTATTGTCAATAACTTCAGCAACCAGCATCTCATCCTCTCCAAAATACAGTTTATTACCTATCCTTATCTTCCTGGCCGGATCAACCAACACGTCCCACAGGCGCTGCTCACGGTTCAGTTCACGCAAAAGAAACACTTCAATCTCCGCTCCCGTTTTCTCCTTATTACCAAATAAGCGCGCAGGGAAAACCTTGGTATTATTAAACACCAGCATATCATCCTTGCCGAAATATTTTATCAGTTCCTTGAACAGATGATGTTCAATCTTCCCTGTTATCCGGTCAACAACCATTAATCTTGACTCATCCCTGTTCTTTGCCGGATATAATGCAATCAGTTCCTGAGGTAATTTATACTTAAACTGCGATAACTTCATTTTATATGTGTTTTTTAAAATATCCACCCTTATACGTATCAAATAGCTATTTGTTTCATGTGTTTAATTATTTTTTTACAATAAAAATCACACACATTGTGAAACCCTGTATTTCATGTTTTTAAAAATATCCGCACAAAGGTACTCTTTATTATTAACCTTTAACGGAAGTGCTTATCTGTAATTCAAAATCCCCGATCTCCATAGCGTCTTCCAGCTTATAATCACCTATAGCGGTCCTTTTGAGGGATGAAAGGTATGCACCGCTGTCAAGCCACTCTCCCAGGTCTCTTGCTAAGGAACGTATATATGTTCCCTTGCTGCATAATACCCTTATTTCAACCAGGGGGCTGTCAAAGTCCAGCAGCTCAATCTCATAAAAGTTTACCCTCTGTGATTTCAGTTCAACCTTTTCCCCTTTTCGTGCATAATCATAGGCTCTCTTACCCTTAACACTTTTGGCAGAAAACTGTGGGGGCACCTGGTCATATTCACCCTCAAAAGACTGAAGTGCATCAATAATCATACCCCTGTCAATATGTGCTGTCTCATAACTACCGTCAACCTCCGTCTCCAGATCAAAGGAAGGGGTTGTCTTGCCCAGGTAAAAACCCGCAATATATTCCTTGGCACTCTCCTGTATGGCCGTTATCTTCTTGGTGTATCTGCCTGTACATATTATCATCAGTCCGCTTGCAAGCGGATCAAGTGTGCCGGCATGGCCAACCTTTATCTTTTTGTAGCCATAGTTCTTCCTGATGATATTTTTAACTTTTTTCACCAGGTCGAACGATGTCCAGTACAGTGGTTTATCAAATAGCAGTATTTGTCCTTCCTGGAAATCGGGATTTTTATCCATAAGCATATTAACCCAGTATTATAGCAAGCACACCAACAATCAAACAATATATTCCAAACCAGTACAGCTTACCTTTTCTCACCAGGCTTACCATCCATTTGCAGGCCAGATAACCGGTAATAAAGGCAGCAAAAAAACCCGTTAGCAGTGCTGCCGCACCAACCGAGGCATTAGCCGAAAAGTCGCCTTTAAGCAGGTCAAGCATATTAACCCCTATAACAGGTATCAGAACCATCAGGAAAGAAAAACGTGCCAGCTCTTCTTTTTTATTGCCGAGCATCAGTCCGGTTGAGATGGTGGCACCCGACCGTGATATTCCC
>CAZGUR010000260.1:0-4490 GCA_964529295.1 uncultured Rikenellaceae bacterium
CCTTCATTATACCCAGATCTTTTAATCCGGCAGCCAGCACCCTGCATGCCTCGAGATGCAGGTCCTTATTCGACTTGCCGGGACCGGCATCCTGTATGGCCTTCATATTTGCATCCAGCACTATCTCATATATCTCTTTCTGCCTCGAGTTAAATTTGCCGCCGACAGGTGTGGTGCGTGTTATATCGGAAGAATAATGCATATTGGTTTCTGCTCCCGCATCTGTAACCATCATCCTTCCCTCGCGGAGAATGTTACCATGATCATGGTTGTGGAGGGTCTGCCCGTTTATACTCAGGATAATAGGAAAAGAGGGCCCCATACCTTTTGCCAGCGCTATCCCTTCAATAGTGCCGAATATTTCCTGCTCCCTGACTCCGGGTTTACACATCTTCATTGCTGTTGTATGCATATCCCAGGCTATATCCACTGCTTTCTCTATCTCCTCTATCTCACAGCTCTCCTTGTATGAGCGAAGGGCCACTACTGCCATTATTAACTCTACCGAAGCAGAAGACTGCATCTGGCAGGGGTTCTCCCTCAGCAAAGCGCCCAGGGTCATCTTGTTTTCCCCCCTGTAAGGCGGCAGAAAATGGATCTTCCTTCCACCGGACTTTGCTTCGTCAATAATAGCAGCAAGCTTGCTAACTGGACCCGTATTATTTACCCCGGCCTCTGCTGCCTGCTGCTTAATCGTTGGCTGTGGTCCCATCCATATAATATCATCCACATCAAGGTCATCGCCAAAAATATAGTCTTTGTCATTATCAATATCTATCACTCCGGTCAGACCCTGTATGTCGAGCCCGAAAAAATAAAGGAAGTCACTGTCCTGCCGGAAATGAAACGGATTGGCAACATAATTCATCGGGGAATCAACATTCCCCAATATAAGTACCAGTCCGCCCGACATAGATTTTCTTAAGGATTCTCTCCTGTTTTTGTATACCTCAGATTTAAACATATTATTGATTTTGGTTATTGTTATTTTAAAGAATAATAAAAGTACGGCTATTATACTGCATTCCAAAATGTTCTTTAACCAGTCAGGCCATTTATTTACATCATAAATATTATATTTTACCCAGAAACAGCCGTTAAAGAACAAAAATCATCCTTTTTTTAAAAGGTGTTGAAAATCATCGGCGAATACTATTGCATTTTATTTCAATTTTTATATATTCGCAAGAGTTATTAACAGGTTGTCAACAATTTTCCCACATAATATGCCATACCGCCGTTTACCAAACACAGATGCTGCACGTATAAGAGCCATGGAGCAGGCTCTGATAAAGGGGAAAGAGCTTCCTCCCTTTAACCTTGCCTATAATTCTGAAACATTTGTCAGGCTCCAGGCATTTTTACCCACTTTTATACATAATTATCAACTTCAGAGGCAATCCTATAATAAGCAGGTTGAAAGTAATAAAGATTACCAGGAGATAACAAGGAAAGCAAAATTGTATATTAATCATTTCATGCGGGTAATGAACATGGCGGTGCAGAGAAGGGATATAAGGCCGGATACACATGATTTTTTTGGTCTTACAAACGGTCATTCCGCATTACCCGCTCTCAGTTCAGAGAAAGATATTATTCACTGGGGTAACAGGATCATTGAAGGGGAAGCTGCAAGGATAAAGTCAGGCAGAACACCCATAAGCAACCCTACAATAGCCGTTGTTAAGGTGCATTTCGAAAATTTCCTTGATGCGTATCATTTCCAGAAGACCATGCATAAAAAGACCAGTGATTATTCTGAGAAGATTAACACCTTGAGACAGCAGGCCGACGAACTGATTGTTAAGATATGGAATGAAGTTGAAAGCACATTTTCCGACCTCGATGAAGAAGAGAAAAGGTCAAAAGCTGAAACCTACGGCATCGTTTATGTTTTCAGAAAAAGCGAACTTCAGAAGGTTGACGAAAACTAGCTGTCACCATGACTGATACGCCTGATATTAAACAATATTAGCACAGCTATTATCGTCGGGACAATAACAATCAAGCCATCCTGCGCTGAAAATTCATCAATCGCACTATTAATATTCTCCCAGCCCAGCAGGTATGCCAGGAAGACAGGAACGGCATTATTCACAAAGTGTGCCAGCACCGGCAGCCATATGCTGCCCGACCACAGGTACACATACCCGAAAGCAAGACCCAGGACAAACCTTGGCAAAAATCCGTAAAACTGCAGATGGGTGGCACTGAAAATAAATGCTGTCAGAAACACCGCCAGATGACCCGATCTGAACCATACCGTAAATATCTTTTGCAGTACCCCACGGTATAAAAACTCCTCACCAACTGCCGGTATAACAGCTATTATAAGCATGTTTACCATCAAGCCCCCAATGGTTGTGGAATTTATAAGGAGGCTGGTAAGTCTTCCCGCCTGTTCTTCCTTAACCAGCATCCACTGTTCCAGTCCTTCAAGCCATCCCGGCAGATCAAGACCGGCATTCAGCCATCCCAGGTAGCTGGTAAGCGGGATAAGGAAAAAGATAAATATCATGCTCAATACTGCAGCAAGGGCTCCGGGATTTCTATTTATTCCAAGGTATGAGCCCATATCTCTTTTCATAAAAAAAGATATTATAAGCGAGGGTATAAGAAAGATGGAAAGATGCTGTAATACCTGGATATATTTGAAATAATTGATCTCTTTTAGTGAATATACCTGTCCACCTATACTCACCTCGCCGGGAGCAATGCCGAAAAGAAGCCATGCCGACAGCAGTGCTAGCAACAAGCCTGCCAGTGCAATAAGAAGGATTATTATCAATGATACCGTAAACTGTAGATATGGCTTTTTCGAGCTTAAGGGTATCAGTTCCGGATAAGCTGGCATTTTATTATTTTTGCTCCGAAGATAATTATTTACATTAAAACAAACATCAGCTTGTGAGGATAGGCAATACAGAACTGGACGGCAGACCACTATTCCTTGCTCCCATGGAAGATATCACTGATCCTTCCTTCAGGAGCATATGCAAGCATTATGGGGCAGATTTTATGTATACCGAGTTTATCTCTTCAGACGGCCTGATAAGGGATGGGGTTAAAAGCCTGAGGAAGCTCGCAATTAATGACAGCGAGAGACCGATAGGCATACAGATATACGGGCATATTATTGAATCTATGGTTGAGGCGGCCAGGCTGGCAGAAGCGGCCGGACCTGAACTGATAGATATCAATTTCGGCTGTCCGGTCAAGAAGATCGCCAATCGCGGGGCAGGATCAGGTATGATGAGGAATGTCCCCCTAATGGTAGAGATGACAGATGCTGTCATTAAAGCCGTAAAGCTGCCCGTAACGGTTAAAACACGCCTTGGATGGGACGAAGACAACAAGAATATAGTCGATATCGCGGAAAGACTCCAGGATGTAGGAATTGCTGCCATCACCATTCACGGCAGGACACGCTCACAGATGTATAAGGGTAATGCTGACTGGCGACTGATAGCTGAGGTAAAGAATAATCCCCGGATCAGCATTCCTGTTATAGGCAATGGCGACATCGACGGGCCGGAAAGAGCTGAGTATGCCTTTAAGAGTTATGGAGTGGATGGGATAATGATAGGAAGGGCAACTGTGGGCAGACCCTGGATTTTCAGAGATATTAAGCATTACTTTGAGACTGGTGAAACACTGCCTCCCCCATCACTTGATGAGATTGTGGACCTTGCCATTCTACATCTGAAAAAATCAATTGAATACAAGGAAGGCAACAGGGCAATCTTTGAGATGAGAAGGCACCTCTCCAATTATTTTAAGGGTCTGTCACATTTCAGGGAAACAAGGTTAAAGCTTCTTACTACCACCAATGTTGATGAGATATTAAGCATCCTTGAGTTTATAAGAAAAAACTGGAAAGACCGTTAGTTCCGGTCCCTCCAGTTTAGTATTTAATAAGATATATTCTCTTACCAGCGACCACGTCCGGGTCCGTAACCTGCACCGCAGGGTCCCAATCCGCGTCCGCCATAACTGGCTGCCGCTCTTCCTCGACCATAGCCCCTGCCTGCCGGTGCAAAATTACCATATCCTCTGCCGGCACCCCTGCCGTAAGCAGGCGCATTACGCAGTCCTCTCGGACCCATACCAAAATAAGTATTATTCAAATACTGCTTTTGCTCTTCGTTAAGCAATGCTTTCACCTGCTTGATATGCTCATTATGCTGCAGCAGCATAGTGGCACCAATCTCATTCATTTCCTCAAAGCTTTCTGCTGACTGCCTCTTCTGGCGCAGCTCATCAAGCTTCTTACGATGGGCCTCGTTCACTTCCATTATTCTTTGTTTCTGCTGCTCATCGAGTCCGGGTATATCCAGACAAAATCCCATTGGCTGACTAGCCTGCTGGTTCCTGTTAAACCGTCCGTACTGGGCGCTGCTTATCGTTGTTACTGCAAGCACCAGTATTGCTGTAAGTGCTATAAATCTGATTCTTTTTTTCATGATTGTTATTATTTATTTATTTATATT
>CAZGUR010000261.1:0-4472 GCA_964529295.1 uncultured Rikenellaceae bacterium
GGAATCCGAATGTCTTAAGCTATTAAGGAGCTACCTTGACTATTTCAGGGACAAACATATCTACTTACAAAAGTCAGATCAGTCACAAAATAACATTGAAAAAGAAGTATATTATTCTAAAGTAAATATTACGCTTGAAGCATTTAATAAATATCTCCGTAATACCAATGATAAATTGGAGGGCATCTGGAAAACTCCCACATACAAAGTGGGTATTCGTAAATCGGGAAATCAATACCAGGGATTTATAATCGATGCAGACACACAGTATTGGAAACCATATGAGATTAAATTCATTTTATTGAAAGACGGGAAAGCCAATTATTATATGCAGGACCATTCACTGTATGAAGACACGTATAAACTGCACGACAGCTGCATTTTATATTTCAGCAAGCTACAAACTGCATTTGTAAAAGAGCAACCCGATCCCATCTTGTCTAAAGAACAAATTGAGGCAAAAGTAAATCAAATTGAGGGCATTTATTTTGAAAAACTTACAGATAAAACAACGCTTTTAAGGATATCGAGTTTTATGTACAATAATGTTGACAGGATAGAAAAACTGATAATAAACAATAGAGATCTGCTTGAAAACAGTGAAAATCTGATTGTTGACATAAGAAATAATGGAGGTGGAACAGACATTGCCTACCAGAACCTTTTACCCTACATCTGCACCAACCCAATACGGTTGATAGGTGCTCAATTATTGGCAACTCAGGCCTTAATTGACGGTCTGCAAAACTGGATGGACAATCTGCCGGATAAAGAACAATACCAGGCTGACAAAGAGCGCATAAAAAGAAATATCGAAACATACCGGAAGCATCTTGGTGAATTTGTCGGGTCAGATTCAAAAGCGGTTTATATCGACTCAATTAAACCTTCCGTACATAGTCCTGCTCAAATTGTAATTTTAGCTAATAAAGGGACTGCCAGTGCCTCTGAAAACTTTATTTATAAAGCAAAACAAAGTAAAAAAGTTAAAATAATGGGAACCCCTACCGGTGGAGTTTTAGACTATGGCTCAGCCCGCAGTTTTAATTTTGGATGCAATAATTACAGTCTTTCCCTGCCCACTTTCAGATCTTTGAGACTTCCGGAATACCCTATAGACAATATTGGAATTCAACCTGATATTTATCTGGATAAATATGTTGAAGATTGGATCCGGTTTGCAGTTGATTATCTTGAGAAATAATAGCACCAGTTACACGCTATCGGGAAATTCAGAAATGAGGCCGTATCAGGGGAAGGGTCCGCCGAACAGAGTGAGGCAGTCCCACTGCCTAATACCTCCCGTTCTGTTTCAGCAGCTGTATGACACCGTCGGACTGCATCAGCTGCTCAATCTCAGATATCTCGCGTGGTAATCCGGGTGAAAGGTTTTCATAGCCCTCTTCCGTGATAACCACCGTATCTTCTATCCTCACACCCATATTCTCCTCTTCCCATACGGCATATACATCCATGGCAAGAACCATGCCTGCCTCCAGCTCTGCTCTTGCTGTTCCGCCAAGATCATGCACCGCCATGCCAACATAATGGCTTACTCCTCCCCTGCGGAGAAAGCCCGACAGCTTATCCCAGTATTTCGCCGACAGATCAAAGCCACGGTTCTGAAGATCCTGCCTTGCCATGCTGCCCACCTGCTCCGGTGTCCTGCCCGCCTTAAGATATTTCAGGCATGCTTTCTGTATCTCCAGGCATGCGGTGTAGAATTCTTTCTGATTATCGGTGAATTTCCCGCTGGCGGGATAAGAGATTGATATATCTATATCATAGTAGTTAACATCAGGGCCGGCATCAATTACAAGGAAGTCGCCCTCCTCCAGCAGCCGGTCATAATTATGGTAGTGCAGATAAGGATGATTCTTATCCGAGCTTATAATGGTGATATAAGCCAGGTCGCGCACTCCTTCTTTCTTACACATAAATTCATATAATGCTGCAATCTCGTATTCATACATACCTGTCCTGCTTGTTCTTATGGCCTCTGTTAAAGCATCAACCCCAACCTTTCCGGCCTGTCTTATCATCTCTATCTCGGCGGGCGACTTGATTATCCTCAGTTCCTCTATTGCCCCGGCACAATCCCTTACCTCATTCTGCGGATACCTTTCCCTGAGTAGACTGACAAACTGCAGCTCCCTGCTTAACCTTCCATCCCATTCATTATAGATCATATCATTCTTCAGGACATTGAACTTTTCGGGTGCAACCTCGCGCCCTATCTCAGCAGGCAGGAATGAAGTGTAAAAAACATAATCACCTGAACTGCAACGGTCAAGCATTGAACGGAATCTTTCTGCCGGCATATGCCTTTCTATGCCCGTTACACCTTCAGGGTCCCTTACCAGCTCAAGACTGATACCCTCACTGTCCGCATGTCTTTCAGAGGTGCTAAAGAACAATACACTCTCTTTCTTCTTTCCGTCAATTATCAGTATTGAATTCGGTATTTCCACTCCGGTAAAATACATGAAGTTGTTTGCCTGCGAGAATTCATTATAGCCTGTTGGCTCTCCGGCACCAAATATGATAGCAATACCATCAGGTATCTTTTCCATCATTCTTTGCCGCCGGGCCTCATACTCTTTCCTGTCGAAGGTCAATGCCTGTGAAAAGACACCGGATGAGAATATTATTGATATTAACCCTGTTAAAACAACTGTCATAAATGTTTGTTTCATCTGCCTGTAATTTTTCTATTTCTTAATATCCGTAAAAATGAACACCTTCCGGTTTACGAACTCAGCGCAGCTAATCCGCTCGCGTAATTTACATCAAAGATAAACTAATTGGCACAGGCATATGAAATTATTAAGTTAAAATATCTAAAATCCGGATGGGTGTCAGGTCAGGGTCTTGTTCTATTAATAATATATAGAAGAATAACCAGAATTTGCTTAAGACAAAAGATACCTCCCCTCTAAGCTGTCGGTTCCGGGCTGATCGTACTTCTTCATTCATATCCGTATTACGGGGCTTCTTTGGAGTCTCCCCGTATTTTTCGTATATTTGTGATTTATAAATAATTAAAAAAATTATTGCTTTGAAAGTCAGAGAACAAAACCCGGTGTTCAGTAAAAATAAGATATTTCATTCCCGCAATAATCCCTGACAGTATATATAATAAAACAACAGCCTGGTATTATCAGCATTAATGCAGATAATAAAACCTGGCTGGTATAGTGAAGCAATATTTTTATAGTGAATCATTAAACAAAACAATCATATGTTACAGACAAAAATCTACAAAACGGAAGAATCGATCACCGCAAAAGAGAAACAGGCAACAGTTGACTTTTTATATACACACCTTGACGAATTCGGTGATTCAAAGGAGGACATAAGCAAAGCCATCAATTTTGCACTTAATATTGTCGATAAGGATGCGGATATAATACCTCTTGGCGGATTCATTCTCAACGGTATTATGGATGACAAAATAGTATGTTCCGTTGTTATCAATAAGACAGGTATGAGCGGCTATATACCTGAAAACATACTTGTTTATATTGCCACTCACCGCGATTACCGCGGCAAGGGCATAGGCAAACAGATGATGAAAGAGGTGCTTGAGGCAGCAGAGGGCAATGTTAAGCTGCATGTTGAACCGGAGAACCCGGCCAGGTTCCTGTATGAAAAGATAGGGTTCACCAGTAAGTACCTTGAAATGCGTTATAATAAAAAATGATAGACACAGGTCATCTTAAACAGTTCAGAAGGGAACTGCACCGGCATCCCGAAACAGCCGGGCAGGAAAAAGCCACTGCTGAAAGGCTCAGGAAAAAGATCTCGGCCTATAAGCCTGATAAGATAATCACAGGCATAGGCGGTGAGGGCATAGCCTTTATATTCAAAGGTAAGGATCCCGGTAAAAAGATTCTTTTCAGGGCTGATCTTGACGCACTGCCAATAAAAGAGATCAGCCAGCTCGAGTACAGGTCTGTCTATGCTGACAGGGCCCATCTGTGCGGTCACGACGGCCATATGACAATACTGACCGGACTGGCAGAGGCACTGCATAATAAGAGGCCACTGAAAGGTGAAGTTATTCTTATGTTCCAGCCGGCAGAAGAGACAGGTGAAGGGGCGGCCCTGGTGCTGGATGACAAAAAGTTCAACAGGGAGATAAAGCCCGACTATGTCTTTGGCCTGCATAACCTGCCTGGTTATCCTGAAAAATCCATTATCATTAATGATAATATCTTCAGCTCGGCCTCGGTGGGACTAACAGTCCGCTTACACGGCAAGTCGTCGCACGCGGCCGAACCCGACAAAGGTAACTCACCGGTTAAAGCATTATCACAGATCATTGATGCTCTGCATACAATACAGGCCGATACAGGTTTATTCCATGATTTTGCCCTGGGTACCGTTGTTCATATAAGTCTGGGCGAGAAAAGGTTTGGCACATCACCCGAGTATGGTGAAATATCCATGACCCTGAGGGCATACCGTGA
>CAZGUR010000262.1:0-4460 GCA_964529295.1 uncultured Rikenellaceae bacterium
AACTCTTCCATGGTGTTTCTTGAGTTTGAGTATGAAACGAACCTGGATGAGGCAGCAAATGAGATAAGGGATGCCCTTAATTTTGTTGTCCGTTTTCTTCCTGAGGATGCGGAAGACCCGACCATACTGAAATTTAACTCCAGTATGATGCCCATAATTTTCTATGCCATTACCGCGGATGAGAGCTATGCGGGACTGGAAAAGATACTGGATGAGAAGGTGGTGAACCCCTTGAACAGGATAGAAGGAATTGGTTCCGTGGGTATCGCAGGTGCACCGGGCAGGGAGATATATGTTGAGATAGACCCCCGTAAGCTGGAGGCCTATAATATGACTGTGGAGCAGATAGGCTCTGTGCTTATGGCAGAGAACCTGAACACTCCTGCCGGTTATCTTGAAATGGGTAATCTTGATTATCCCCTGCGTATACAGGGTGAATTCGAGGGAAGTGATATAATTAAAAGTCTGGTGATAGGAAGTTTTAACGGCAATACAATCTACCTGAGTGATGTGGCGGACATAGATGATACGGTGGCTGACACCAAGCTGGAGGAAAGGATTAATGGTGAGCTGGGTATGCGTATGTTTGTACAGAAGCAGTCAGGGGGCAATACTGTTAAGGTGGCAAGGGATGTGAGGAAAACACTGGCAAAACTTGAAAAAGACCTGCCGCCGGATGTTGAGATAAAGCCTATTTTTGATTCATCGGAGTTTATTACGGGATCCATTAATAACCTTACCAATGCACTGCTTTTTGCAGGTATATTCGTAGTGCTGGTGGTGCTGTTCTTCCTTGGGCGCTGGAGGGCTACATTCATTGTTGTGCTCACAATACCAGTGGCGCTTATCGTGGCTTTTATATATCTTTTCCTGTCAGGTAACTCAATTAATATAATATCCCTTTCATCACTTTCGATAGCCATAGGGATGGTGGTTGATGATGCCATTGTTATTCTGGAAAATATAACAAGGCATATAGAAAGGAAGAGCCGTCCCCGTGAGGCTGCGATTTATGCAACCAACGAGGTATGGCTGGCAGTTATCGTAACCACCCTCACCGTAGTGGCAGTATTTCTGCCGCTTACATTTGTGGGCGGATTGACGGGAGTGCTCTTCAAGCAGCTCGGACTGATAGTGACGCTTACTACAGTCACTTCAACAGTTGCAGCCATAACACTTACACCCACACTCAGTTCTTTGCTTCTCAGGCTACGTACAAATAACAAACCCAAACGTAAGCTGAGTTATGAAAATACCATTAAGAGAGGACTCGACCGCTTTGAAGGTTTTTATGAGTCAACACTCAGATGGGCACTCAGACATAAGACCGTAGTATCGCTGTCGGCAATCCTGGTATTTGCAGGATCGATGTCGCTGCTGTCATTTATCGGCACCGAGTTTATGCCTGAGGCCGACCAGTCGCAGATAAGCGCAACAATAGAATTGCAGACAGGCACCAGGGTGGATGAAACAAGAAAGGTAACCAGGCAGGTAGACAGTATACTTACAGCCGATTTTCCTGAAGTGGAACTTGTTTCATCATCCACCGGATCGGATGAGGGAGTTAACTTTGCAACCATGTTCTCCAATACGGGAACACATACAATAATATATACCATAGCCCTGACTGATGTGGATGAAAGGGAAAGGACAGTATGGGATATTGCTGAGGCATTAAGACAGGAGCTGCAGGGATTTCCGGAGATCATCAATTACCAGGTAACATCCGGTGAAGGAGGCATGGGTGGTTTTGGTGGCAATAATATTGAAGTGGAAGTATATGGTTATGATATCTCCGAGTCCAATATTGTTGCGCAGGAACTGGCGGAAAAGATCAGCAGGGTAGAGGGTGCCAAAGATGTGCAGGTAAGTCGTGATCCCTCTAAGCCGGAGCTGCAGATCGTCCTTGACCAGGAGAAGATGGCTGTTCACGGACTGAACACAGCCACGGTGTCTTCATTTGTAAGAAACAGGGTGGCCGGGATGACTGCCACACGACTGAGGCAGTTCGGTGATGAGTATGATGTGGTGGTGCGATTTAAGGAAGAGGACAGAAATTCCATCACTGATGTGATGAATATCAGTGTAATAAATAGTCAGGGACAGTCGGTGAGGCTGGGCGAGATTGCCGAAATAAAGGAATACTGGTCGCCACCCAATATAGAACATAAGAACAGGGAGAGGATTGTTACGGTTTCAGCCACTCCCTATAAGCGGGCGATTGGTGATATTGCAGCCGACATAGAGGCTATTATAGCTGGAACGGAGGCACCGGCAGGTGTTTCTGTTCAGATGTCAGGAACAATAGAAGAACAGGCTGAGTCATTTGCTGACCTGGGACTCCTGCTGGTGGTGAGCCTGGTACTTGTTTACCTTGTTATGGCCTCCCAGTTTGAATCGCTTAAGATGCCCCTGATAATAATGTTTTCCATACCCTTCTCCTTTGCAGGAGTTGCGATTGCCCTGTTTATTACCGGCACAACGCTTAACCTTATTGCCGGCATAGGAGCAATAATGCTTATTGGTATTGTTGTGAAAAACGCTATCGTTCTGGTTGACTTTATTAACCTGCAGCGCGACAGGGGACTGGAACTGTATGAGGCTGTTGCCGTATCGGGACGCTCAAGGCTGAGACCTGTACTGATGACATCGATAACCACCATACTGGCCATGTTGCCGCTGGCAATAAGTGTGGGCGAAGGATCAGAGATATGGAGTCCGATGGGCGTTTCTGTGATAGGCGGTTTAATATTCTCGACAATGGTTACCCTGGTGCTGGTTCCGGTTGTATATGTCATTTTTGCCAGGAGAGGGGCAAGAAAGAAGAAATCAATGGAGCGTTATGACTTTCTTGAGGCAGAGTCTTCAATAGATTAATTATAAGTGATTATGAAAAGAGGCTGATGGCGTTTTAATCAGTGAAGCGGGAGAAATGTTCTGAGTGCCGAATAAAAAATGTAAAAAAATAATAAGCATATGAAGGCAGTATTTATTGTATATAACCAGGCACATAATGAGAAAGTGGAGTATATCCTTGACAGCCTGGGAATAAACGGGTATACCGAGTGGAATGATGTAAAGGGACGCGGCAGCAGGGGCGGCGTGCCGCACCTCGGAACACATACATGGCCTGAAATCAACTCCGCCACCCTTACCATTGTTGATGATAATAAGGTGGATGAGCTGCTTCGGGCTGTTAAACAGATGGATGAGCTGAACACCGATGTTGGTGCCAGGGCCTTTGTCTGGGAGATTACAGAAGCAATTTAAGGCTGTATTATTCTTCTTCCTGCTGATCCGCGTAGGCCTTGATAACCGTATCCTGCACATCGGAAGGAACCTGAACGTATTCTGCAAATGTCATTGTAAACATTGCCCTTCCGCCTGTTATTGAGCTGAGTGCCGTGGAATATTTATTCATTTCTGCAAGTGGTACCCTGGCATTGACTACCTCAAAGCCCTTCTCGCTTTTCATTCCCAGCACCATACCCCTTCTTCCCTGCAGGTCGCTTATAACATCACCCATACGGTCTGAGGGAACCATTATCTCAACATCATATACAGGCTCAAGAATTTTTGGACCGGCGTTTTTGAAGGCATTACTGAAAGCATTTCTGCCCGCCAGCTTGAAAGATATCTCGTTGGAGTCAACGGGATGCATCTTGCCATCATAGACATAAACCCTTATATCACGTGCATAGGAGCCTGTCAGCGGACCTTCTTCCATTTTTTCCATTAAACCTTTCAGTATGGCCGGCAAAAACCTTCCGTCAATGGAGCCTCCCACTATACAGTTTACAAATTCGAGCACCCCGCCCCACGGCAGTTTATGCTGGTCCTTGTCGCGTATAGACAGTTTAAAATCCCTGCCGTTAACTTTCATGGCCGGATTGGGCTCCGATCCTTCCTTGTACGGTTCAATTATCATATGCACCTCGCCAAACTGGCCTGCGCCACCCGACTGTTTCTTATGCCTGTAGTCGGCCTGTGCCGCCTTGGTTATTGTTTCGCGATAAGGTATCTTGGGCGCATAGTATTCTGTTTCAATCTTAAATACATTATCCAGGTGCCATTTGAGTATATTCAGGTGGTATTCACCCTGTCCGTGAAGTATTATCTGCTTCAGCTCTTTTGAATACTCAACCAGTATGGTGGGGTCTTCCTGGTGCATCCTGCCAAGGGCTTCGCCCAGCTTTTCGTCATCCCCCTCACTTAAAGGCCTTACAGCCGTGCGGTATTTTGGCTCGGGGAATTTGATCGGAGGGAATTTATGATTACCCTGGCTGTTCAGTGTATGATTCGTTTTGGTGTTCTTAAGCTTTACAACTGCACCTATATCGCCGGCCACCAGTTCTGATACCTTTGTCCTGTTCTTACCGGCACTGACATAGAGCTGTGACAGTCTTTCCTTCGTGGTGTTATTGGCATTTACAACATCGAGGTTCTCAGTAACCCTGCCT
>CAZGUR010000263.1:0-4437 GCA_964529295.1 uncultured Rikenellaceae bacterium
AAGTAATACCTACTGTAAGTCCACTTTTTCATGATACTATTTTTTATAAATTTACTATATATGTGGACTACTCGCAATATGCAATACGCAGTATTAGAGTGTATTAGGCACGGTTTATGGGACTTGGATGTCATTTTTGCTTAGTCCTACGATTAGTCCCATAGAAAAGTGCTTTTTATTGCCTCAGGATGCATAGGGGTAAAAATATAAAATCCTGAAACAGTGGCTATTTCAGGATTTTACTTTCTAATGCTTTGAGTATCAGCGGAGAAAGAGGGATTCGAACCCCCGGTACCTTGCGGTACAACGGTTTTCAAGACCGCCGCATTCGACCACTCTGCCATTTCTCCTTTTACTGGTGCGCAAAGATAATAATTTTTTTATTTAACAAAATTTTTGGGCAGGCACTTCAAACAGTCTGATTATTTTTGTGAAGATTAAATACAAATTAGTACTAAAAAATGCTCTGTTCATGGAAAAATGGGCACTAAAGTTTGCTATTCATGGAAAAAAAAATATATTTGTATTTAAATAAAAGATATTTAACTAACCATAAAAACTATTTACCATGACAAAAAAGGAATTAGTAAATGCTATCGCTGATAAGGCTGGACTCTCAATGAAGGATGCAAACACAGCGCTTAACTCATTTGTAGATGCTTTTGGTGATGCAATGAAAAAGGGTGAAAGAATTCAATTACCGGGTATGGGTACATTCAAGGTTGACACCAGGAGTGCCAGGGTAGTAAGAAATCCACAGACAGGAGCTAAACTCAATGTTCCTGCCAAGAAGGTAGTGAAATTCAAAGCAGCACCCGGTCTTAGCGAAAAACTTTAAGAACCTGATTCTATGATTGCTTAAGGGGGTGGACGCACCCCCTTTTTTTTTATGGCTATGATCGAAAAGGAACTGATAGAGCACCTGGAGGGATTTGTGTCCAGGCAAAGGGCTGAACGCTTTGACATGGTTTTGTCAAAAAGGACAGATTATATTACTGTGCTGATGGAAAATATTTACCAGCCCCACAATGCCAGCGCAGTATTAAGGACATGTGACTGCTTCGGGATACAGGAAGTTAATATTATTGAGAACAGTAATGTGTACCAGGTGAATCCCGATGTGGCATTGGGATCAGACAAATGGCTGACAATCAATAAATATAATAGCTCCGGGAATAACACCCTTCATGCATATGAGAGCCTGCGGGAAAGAGGCTACCGGATAGTGGCAACAACACCTCATGAGGATAAAGGTGTCAGTCCAGCAGAATTCAACATAGAGAAAGGAAAAATAGCCCTTGCCTTCGGCACCGAGATGCATGGGCTGAGCCAGCAGGCTGTCAGTGAGGCTGATGATTATATCAGGATACCCATGTTTGGTTTTACTGAAAGTTTCAATATATCTGTGTCAGCGGCAATAATTATTTATGAACTTATTACCCGGCTGCATAACTCGGGTATTCACTGGCAGCTGAACGAGGAAGCAAAAACAGCTGTCAAACTTGATTGGCTGAGAAATTCAATTAAAAGATCAGACCTGATAGAAAAGGAGTTTATGGACGCTAAAAATAACCGTAAATAATATTGTCAGGATTTTTTGCTATTTTTGAACTATATCCCAGACAGCGAAACCTGAACTTATGAATTGCATTATCGTAGATGACAACAGCTTATTCAGGAAGGTCCTTTCCGAACATGTGAGAAGATCTTCCTTCCTGAAACTTGTTGAAACTTTTGATAATGCCATTGACGCAAGAAATATGCTTGCCGGGAATTCTGATATTGATCTTATCTTTCTTGATATTCAAATGCCTGATATGGATGGTTTTGAGCTGATTAAAAGCCTGGAGCGTCCTCCTGCCGTTATAATGGTAACAAATGATGATAAGCTGGCTGTCCAGGCCTACGACCTTGATGTTATTGACTACCTGGTAAAGCCCGTTAACTATTCAAGGTTTTGTAAAGCTGTGGATAAAGTGGTGAGGTACCAGAGTATTAACAGGAGTGAAAATATCGGTCAGCAGGAAGTATTTATAAAAAAAGGCTCAACACTGGTTAAACTGAAACTGATAGATATAGTAGTGGTGGAAGCTCTTGAAAATTACGTGGTGGTGCATACAGATAAGGAAAAATATACTATCCATTTTACAATGAAGGCAATTGAACAACAATTGCCTTCAGTGATATTTTTAAGGGTTCACCGTTCTTATATATTGAATAAGAGCAGGATAAATATGATAAGGGATAACTCTGTTGAGATAAGCGGAGACCTTGATATCAATAATATACCTATAGGAAAATCATACCGTGATAAGCTGTTGAAAGAAATAAATGTTATGATCCGGTAAATACCAGGCTTTTATGTTATCAAATCGAGATTTATTTCTGGCACATGTCGGTCAGACCTCCCCGTATCCCCTGCTTATTGAGATAGAATCAGCAAAAGGGGTATGGCTCTACGGTAAGGGGGGGAAGAAATATTTTGACCTTGTTTCAGGTGTGTCGGTAAGTAATACAGGCCATTCCAATGAATATATTATCAATGCTGTCAAAAAGCAGCTTGATAAATATATGCACCTGATGGTGTACGGAGAGCTTATACAGTCGCCACAGGTTGCTTATGCACACAAACTGACAGATATACTCCCAGATAATCACGAAACAGTATATTTTGTAAACTCAGGTTCCGAAGCAGTTGAAGGGGCCATTAAAGCAGCCCGAAAATTCACCTCCCGGTCTCGTTTGGTTTCATTCAGGAATGCCTATCACGGATCAACCCTGGGTGCCCTGAGCCTTTATGGCGAAGATTCTTTTAAATCCCGGTTCATGCCGCTGGTGCCGGGTACTGTGCAGGCTGAATTCAATAATGTTGATTCACTGTCGCTGATTGATAAGGACGTGGCTGCAGTAATAATTGAACCGATACAGGCAGAGGCAGGAATAATAACTCCTGAAAATAACTTTCTCAGCGAGCTGGCTGCAAGGTGCAGAAAATACGGTACATTGCTTATATTTGATGAGATACAGACAGGCTTCGGACGTAGCGGATCAATGTTCGCCTATGAGAGATATAATGTGATACCTGATATTATATGCCTGGCAAAATCCCTTGGAGGAGGAATGCCGCTGGGTGCATTTGTGTCATCAAAAGGGATTATCTCAAGCCTGTCTGATAATCCTGCACTTGGACATATAACCACTTTTGGCGGTCATCCCGTATCATGTGCAGCAGGCCTTGCCTCACTGGAATATATTCTTGATAATAAGCTGCATGAGTCTTCGGTGGAAAAGGGTAATAGGTTCCGCAGTAAACTAAAGCATGATGCTATTAAGGAAATACGGGGTGAGGGACTGTTCCTTGCCGTTAAGCTCTCTTCACCGGAAATGGCAGCTGCTTTTATTGAAAAGGGAACCAGGAACGGACTTATACTCGACCAGTTTCTGTTTTGCCGCGACTCCTTCCGTATCTCCCCGCCACTTATAATAGATAATAAAGAAATTGACTATGCAGCTGATCTTATACTTAAAACACTTGACGAAGTATCTTAAGATAATGTTGCTCCTGGGATTTTTAATTGCATCCCGGCAGGCATCTGGACAGAATATCGAAGATCTTGAGTATTATTTCAGCAGGATAGCCGCTGAACAGGAAGAAAGCGAAATGATGCTTTATAATGATTCTCTTACCGGTTCCCTGATTTCTTACCTTCAGTCAGTTGATGATGTTATTGGAACAGATATACCGGAAATAAAGTATCTCGGACAGATATGCCCCTCCGACAGCCTGATTAAAATATTCTCCTGGAATATTCCGCTTACAGCTGACAGGAACCTGTATAATTGTATTATACATAATGGGAAAACAAGGGAAAATATATTGCTGCAAAGCGGTGAGGGACTGGAAGGTGTTGATAATGAGTCTGTAATTAAAAGTGATAACTGGTATGGCTCTTTGTATTATGATATTGAACCTGTTTATGAGTCGGGGGAGATGACATACATATTGCTTGGCTATGATCCGGGTAATGTGTCTGCAAATTCAAAAGTGGTGGAAATACTCCGTTTTGACGGGCAGGGAAAGCCACTTTTCGGGCAAATGATCATCAGGGTAAATGAAAAGATGCTGTCACGTATGATCTTCAGGTATTCACCGCTGGCTACAATGATGATGCGTTTCAGGGACGACCGGACAGGTATTATCTTCGATCACCTGTCACCTGCATCACCTGAATATGAAGGTCAGTACCGTTATTACGGACCTGATTTTTCACACGATCTGCTCGAGATAAACGGGGGGGAGCTTATACTTATTGAAGATGTTGACCTTATAAACACTGATGGACAGTCCTGACAGCCTTAAGCTGACTTTGCTGTAGAAACAATCTTCTTTCGCCTGCATTTTTTTCATTATGTGTGACTATTTGTCATAACAGGCTA
>CAZGUR010000264.1:0-4394 GCA_964529295.1 uncultured Rikenellaceae bacterium
CCGGCAACACTTCCATGGTACCGTCAACAGCAGCACGCATAGGGCTTTTGCCTTCCTCAAAATGCACAAATATATTCTCTGCAACCACTATGCCGTCATCCACCAGTATGCCTATAACCAGCAACATGCCCATCAGTGATATCATATTTATTGTAATCCCGTTAAAACTGGCAAGGATGAACATGCCCAGGAAGCTGAAAGGTATACCAAAAGACACCCAGAAAGAAAGTCGTGTATTCAGGAAAAGGGATAAACTTATAACCACCAGCACCAGCCCAATCATTCCATTACCTGTCAGCAGTCTAAGCCTGCTCATCAGTATCTCATAGAATGACCTTGACACTATGATTTCCACGCCCTGATCCCTTCCGTTAAACGCCACAATATAATCCGTAACAAATTCTGTTATCTCCTGAAGGTCTTCTTCGGGCAGCTTTTCTATCCTTATCGAGGCAGCCGGATTACCATTTACATATGACTCGTTGGGCGTATCAGCGAAGGTTTTTTTCACTGTACCTATATCGTTTATTCTCAGAAAACCGCCATCTTCACGGGCACCTACAATTATATTACCCAGCTTATCAGTATCGGTGCTTCTTGATCTCAAGCGTATGAGCAATTCCTCATCAGCTGATTTTATTTCGCCACCCGACACATCCTGGTTATTATTCCGTATTGCATTTATTATATCATCAAAAGAAAGACTGTGCCTGAGAAGTTGTTCTTCAGCTACCTCCACCGATATTTCCGGCTGGGGGAACCCTGAAAGTGACACCTGGCTTATAACGCCTGAATTGAGAAAGTCTTCCTCAACCCTCTGACCATGCTCCTTAAGGGCCATCAGGCTGATATCACGTCCTTCCGCAGCACTGAGCGTAAGAAACATGGCAAAGGCCCTGGATCTCTGTTTTGAGACTATTGGTCTCTCCGCTGCAGAAGGCAAGGAGGATATGCCGTCAACAGCATTTTTTACCTCCAGCAGTATCTCATCAATTGGGTATTCACCTGTAGTCTCTATACTGACAGTGGAACGGTTCTCAACAGATGTGCTGTTAATCTCCTTTATACCTATCAGTCCGCGCACCGCCTCCTCTATCCTGGAGGTAACACCTTCTTCCATCTCCACGGGTGAAGCGCCGGGATAAAAAACAGATATGCTGATTATCCTGCTTTCCGTCTCAGGGAAAAAGGACTTATTCATTGATGAATAGCTGAAAATACCCAGCAACACTACTATTGCTATCACTATATTGGCATAAACAGGATACTCTACAAATTTCTGTATTACCTTTCTCATCTTACTGTTTTTCTCCTTTGTTTGCAGAAGACCCTGTACTGCCTGCAGTGGACCCGCCTTTATTCTTTTCATTTTTCTCAGCCGGCTGCCTTTCTGCCAGGGGATCTTTCCCGGGCTCATTCAATTCGGTTCTTACCAGTATTCCTTCCTGGACACTGACCAGTGGCTGTGTGACTATAAGCTGTCCCTCGCTAAGCCCGTTAAAAACAAGTGTCCTTTCTTTAAGCTTAATGATCTCTATTCTCTTCTTTTCAAGACGGTCATTATTTACGGTGAATACCTGATCACTGTTGAAAACAGCATTTCTCGGTATCTCCATTGCCTTTTCAATTTTATAGGAAGGAAAAACAGCAAGAAGGTATTCACCGTTAAGCAAGGGCTTTTTAAGGTCATTCTTAATTCTTATAAATACTGCCTGCGACTGTGTGTCTTCATCGATAAAGCCCCCTTTCCGTATAACCTTTCCCCTGTATTCTGCTTTATCTGCATCACGCATTACCATCACCTCATCACCGGTACTTATCCAGACGGCATCAACAGGTTTAACAGGTACCTCAAGCTCAAGTATGTCAGTCTGTATGGCATGTGCCACCCTTCCTCCGGTATTTATATAGGCTCCTGCCTCGTAATAAACATCAGTGTATGTACCGTTAAATGGTGCATATATATTGTGACGTTCCAGTTTAAGTTCATCTTTCCTGATACCGTAATACTCATCCAGTACATTACGGCTTGAAAGGAATATCTTCAATTTCTCATCTTCAATAAGCGGCATAGCGGGCAGATCTTCATTTATGCTGAGGGCCCTGAAAAACCCGGTGAATGTTTCCAGATATTCAGGATAGTCAATCTTAATATCCGGCAAAAGGTTAGCCAGGGTATTCATAAACCTGCTCTTTTTCCCCTGCAGGTCAAGCTCGGCCTCATCCCTGTAAACGGTAAACAGCAGATCACCTTTATTGAATGATGCACCTTTTTTCAGCGATACCCTGCCGGGAATTATCTTACCTGAGGCTTCAGCAACAATATCAATAGAACTCATAGATCTCAACCGGCCTCTTGCTTCAATGGCTGATTCCACAGTGCCGTACCGGACCATTGCGGACTGCACATATCTTTTAGTATTTTTATCATTCCGGGCGGGAGGTTCTTCTTTCCGCGCAATAAGAAATTTCATTATCCCGAAGGCCAGTGCCACGATAAATATCAGCGCCGATACAATTATTATTCTCCTGTCAATTTTTTTCATTTTTACTTTCTGTTCATTTCAATCAATACGTCAATCCTACCATTGTTTACCAACCATAATTACAATATTAACACCAAAAGTGTCATTGGGTTCATTGATCAATCCTGCTAACCTGCAACTGGTCATTAACGAAAAAAAATGCCCCCGGATAATAATATTCATCACAATCTGCATATATTAGTTGTCTAACTCTAAAAGTTAAAATGGGCACCACAAAAAAACAAGGATTTGGCACAGCCCCTGTATTTTTTACAGCGATATCCACCATACTGGGGGCAATATTATTCCTTCGCTTTGGTTATGCCGTGGGCACCCTGGGCTTCTGGGGGGTTATTCTGATCATCCTGCTCGGGCATTTGGTTACAATACCAACGGCCCTTGCAATATCTGAGATAGCAACCAACAAACGTGTTGAAGGGGGAGGTGAATATTTTATTATAAGCCGGTCTTTCGGCCTTAATATAGGGGCTACCATTGGCATTGCCCTGTTCCTGTCCCAGGCCATCAGCGTGGCATTTTACGTTATTGCCTTTACTGAATCATTCGAGTTCTTTTTCCGCTTCATGAAAGATAAATATGATATTATGCTGCCCAGACAGGTAATATCAATACCGGCTATGACAATACTTGCCATTCTTATCCTCACAAAAGGAGCCAACATGGGGGTGAAAGCACTCTATGTTGTTGTAGCCATACTTGCTGTATCAATCACCCTTTTCTTCCTGGGGTCAACAGAACATGCATCGGAGGCCTCTTATTCCCTTGAATCAGCTGCATTCAGAAATAAGGAAAACTTCTTCCTTGTCTTCGCAATTATCTTTCCGGCATTCACAGGGATGACGGCTGGAGTTGGATTATCGGGGGATCTCAGGGACCCGTCAAAGTCAATACCGCTGGGGACCACGATTGCCACTTTCTCAGGACTGATAATATATTTTTTCATAGTCTACAAGCTTGCCTCTTCAGCAAGCGTGGATGATCTTTTAAATAACCAGTTTGTTATGGGGAAGATAGCAATAGGAGGATCTGTAATAATCCCATTGGGACTGGCAGCTTCAACCATTTCATCAGCACTGGGCTCCGTGATGGTTGCTCCACGCACCTTACAGGCACTGGCTGCTGACCGGTCTTTCCCATCATCAGGGATTAACTGGTGGCTGTCAAGAGGACGAAAAAAGGATCAGGAGCCGGTACATGCCTCAATTATCACAGTGAGCATAGCAATGATATTTGTAGCTCTGGGGAATGTCAATGCTGTTGCCGGTATCATTTCAATGTTTTTTATGGTAACCTACGGAACATTATGCCTCATATCTTTCCTCAACCATTTCGGGGCCAGTCCGTCCTACAGGCCTTCCTTCAAATCAAGATGGTACTTCTCCCTTCCGGGTTTTATAATATCCCTCTGGGTAATGTTTAAGATAAACGCCACCTACGCCCTGATAGCAATAATCGTTATGTCATTGCTGTATGCCTATATAAATTATTATAATAAGGACAGACAGGGACTTGAATCCATTTTCGCAAATTCCATCTTTCAGCTTAACAGGAATTTACAGGTTTACCTGCAGAAAAGTGCAGGAAAGAAAACATATACAGAATGGAGGCCCAGCGCCATATGTATATCCAAAAACTCCTTTGAGAGAGATACTGCTTTCAGATTGCTTAACTGGATATCCTTCAAATACGGATTTGGCACTTACCTGCACAGGATAGAAGGTTATTATTCAAAGAAGACACATGCAGAAGCACAGGAGATATTAACCAGGCTGGTTAAATCCTTTGAGAATATAGAGAATCATGTATATATAGATACTATTATCTCTCCCTCATATACATCAGCTATTG
>CAZGUR010000265.1:0-4381 GCA_964529295.1 uncultured Rikenellaceae bacterium
ATTATTTTTTAAGAGCGGATGAATTCAGGCAGAAGATTGAGAACAATGAGTTCGTCGAGTGGGAAGAAGTGTATGAAGATGTTTATTACGGGACATTGCGCAGCGAACTGGAAAGAATATGGAGAAGGAACAAACATGTTGTTTTTGATGTGGATGTTATAGGCGGGATCAGGCTTAAAGACATATTTGGCGCGGGAGCTGTCTCGATTTTTATAAAGCCACCAGGCATTGATGAATTAAAAAAAAGGCTGACCGGCAGGGCTACAGACTCCCTTTCTGAAATTGACATGCGCATTGCCAAAGCAGAGAAAGAAATGACAAAAGCCGGACATTTTGATATAATAATAGTAAATGATGATCTTGAAAGAGCCCGTGAGGAAGCCCTTAAAGAATGTAAAGCCTTTTTAGACAAAGGATAAACTATTTGAATAATAGTAACAATTATTACAGACAAAGGATAATCTTTTTATTGGAAAAAGATAAATACAGACATAGGATAAACAATAGTGAATAAATTTGAAACCTTGATGAAAACAGGACTTTATTTCGGTTCATTTAACCCTGTCCATATAGGCCATATGGCCATAGCCAATTACATTTATGAGTATTCAGATCTTGACGAGATATGGTTTGTGGTGAGTCCCCATAACCCCCTGAAGAAGAAAAGCAGCCTTCTTGCCAGTCATCACAGGCTGCGCCTGGCGGAGATTGCCATAGCTGATGATAGGAGATTCAGGGTCTCTGATATCGAATCAAAATTACCACAACCATCATACACCATTGATACACTTTCTTACCTGGGAGAAAAACACCCGGACCGCCAGTTTGCGTTGATTATGGGCAGTGATAACCTGCTCACCATCCATAAATGGAAAAACGCGGATACACTGATGGAAATATGCAAGATCTTTGTTTACCCCAGAAAAAGTAAAGCCAGGGACCCGTCCCCCGAGCTCAAGGAACTGATAAAAACAGCCGATATCGAAATAGTTGATGCGCCCTTTATAGAGATATCAGGCACTTTCATCAGATCTGCCATCAGTGAAGCCAGGGATATTCGCCACTTCCTGCCCCCCGGCGTGTGGCAATATATCACCGATATGAATTTTTACAGGTAGAAGCACTGGATGTTTATTATTTTTTAAAACATATAATGATCGGGTACTGTCATGGTCCGGCTTCAGTATTAAGAGGAAGTTAACATAGGTATATTATATATACTACTCATATTCTGACGATTACAATATGATATTTTATCTTCTTCATAAGTAATAAATTATGATCCGGATTTTCTTATATTAAATAACTGTTATTTTATTAACAATGTTATTTTATTAACAGTAATATTTTTATATTTGCATACTGAATTATATGGCTCAAATTATATAAACCTTATAAAAATGAAGAAAATAAAATCTTTCAGCGAACTTAAAAGCTTAAGGGATAAGGAAAAAGAGAAATTACGCTCCTATGGAACTGCATCTGATCCTGATAATAAAATTATAATCAGGGTTGGCATGGGTACATCCGGACTTGCCTCAGGGGCGCGGGGAGTGATGGACTTTTTGCAAAATGCTTTAATAAAAAGAAATATTGAAGCAATAGTGATGGGAGCAGGCGATATGGGTTACAGTTATGCCGAACCAACAATACAGGTAACAAAACCTGGTTGCGACCCGGTAGTCTTCGGAGATGTTGATACAAAAAGGGCTGATGATATAATTGAAAAATATATTAAAATGGATGAGCCCGTGGAGGGCATAATCCCTGTTGATTATCTCACGATTGATGAAATATAGAAGGATATGAATAACAAAAAGAAGCAATTAAGGCTGGTGCTGCGCAACTGCGGGGTGACAGACCCGGAAAATATTAAAGAGGCAATAGCAAATGATGCCTATATATCCCTGGGAAGGGTGCTAACAGAAATGACGCCAGCCGCAGCAATTGATACAGTAAAAAGATCAGGTCTGAGAGGACGCGGAGGAGGAGGCTTCCCGACAGGTCTGAAATGGGAGTTTGCCCATAATAATGAATCCGATAATAAATATGTAGTCTGTAATGCCGATGAGGGTGACCCCGGGGCTTTCATGGACAGGTCAATACTTGAGGGTGACCCTCACTCGGTTATTGAAGCAATGGCAATATGCGCTTACTGTATAGGTGCGGCTGAAGGGCTGGTATATATCAGGGCTGAATACCCGCTGGCTATCAAACGTCTGAAAACAGCCATATCCCAGGCAAGGGAATACGGGTTGCTGGGTAAGGATATACTCGGAACGGGATTCAATTTTGACATTGAACTGCGCTATGGTGCCGGGGCTTTTGTCTGCGGTGAAGAAACTGCACTTATCCACTCTATGGAAGGACTTAGAGGAGAGCCTACTGTAAAACCTCCTTTTCCGGCAGAATCAGGTTACAGGGGCCGGCCAACCAATGTTAATAATGTTGAAACATACGCCTGTATACCTGTAATATTCAGCAAGGGTCCCGATTGGTTCAGCCGCATAGGAACTGAACGGTCAAAAGGAACAAAAGTGTTTGCACTTGCGGGAAAGGTAAATAATGTAGGCCTTATTGAGGTGCCTATGGGAACAAGTCTGAGAGAAGTGATATTTGAAATCGGTGGCGGGATAAATAATAATAAAAAATTCAAGGCTGTTCAGACAGGAGGTCCCTCGGGTGGATGCCTGACAGAGGAACATCTGGATACACCGATAGATTTCGACAACCTTATTGAAGCAGGTTCCATGATGGGTTCAGGTGGAATGATCGTTATGGATGAAGACGACTGCATGGTTGCAGTAGCAAAATTCTATCTTGACTTCACCGTGGAAGAATCATGCGGTAAATGCGCCCCCTGCAGGATAGGTAATAAAAGGTTACACGAATTACTGGATCATATATGCCAGGGCAAGGGAACAAAAGATGACCTGCAACGACTCCGCAATATGAGTGATGTTATAAAAGACACTGCGCTCTGCGGCCTGGGTCAGACCTCACCAAACCCTGTTCTGTCAACACTTGATAATTTTTATAATGAATACCTCGCGCATGTGCTGGATAAAAAATGCCCGGCAGGACAATGCAGTGATCTGGTGGAGTATTTTATTATCGAAGAAAACTGTGTGGGATGCACTGCATGTGCAAGAGCATGTCCGGTGAATGCAATACACGGAGAGCGTAAGGAGGTACATAATATAAACCAGGATATATGCATTAAATGCGGAGCCTGCATGGATAAATGCCGCTTTGATGCTGTTATCATTCAATAAATACGAGTAACAAATATGGATACTTTAAAAATCACTATAGACAATAAGCAGCTTGAGGTTAAAAAAGGAACCACAATATTCAAGGCGGCAAAGAGTGCCGGCATTGATATTCCAGTGTTGTGCTATATGAACCTGCAGGACCTGGGAATAGAAAATAAGCCGGCAGGATGCAGGATCTGCGTTGTAGAAGTGGAAGGAAGGCGTAACCTGGCTCCCTCCTGCTCTACCCTGTGTGAAGATAATATGATAGTCAAAACAAATACCATAAGGGTACTCAATGCACGCAAAACGGTACTTGAATTCATTTTATCCGATCATCCCAAAGATTGCCTTGTATGTCCAAAATCCGGAAAATGTGAACTGCAGGACCTGGCAATAAAACTGGGTATACGTCAGATTCCCGGTGAAGAGATAGCAGAGATGTCTACATACAGGCTGGATACCTCCCCTTCCATTATCAGGGACCTTGATAAATGTATAATGTGCCGCAGGTGTGAAACAATGTGTAATGAGGTACAGACAGTGGGAGCCCTGTCAGCTGTTAACCGTGGATTCACAGCGGCTGTGGCACCTGCCTTTGAACAGAATCTTGAACATTCAAGCTGTACTTACTGCGGGCAGTGTGTTGCTGTATGCCCAACAGGAGCACTGACCGAGGTGGATCACAGCAATGAAGTGCTTCGCCATCTGGCCAATCCTGATAAAACTGTTGTTGTACAGACAGCCCCGGCTGTAAGGGCCGCCCTGGGCGAAGAATTCGGAATGCAGGCCGGCAGCCTGGTTACGGGTAAAATGGTTGCAGCACTGCGCAGGCTCGGTTTTGATTATGTTTTCGATACTGATTTTGCAGCTGACCTTACCATAATGGAAGAAGGCACGGAACTGCTCAACAGGCTCTCCGCGCATCTTAGGGGTGACAAAAATGTCAGGCTGCCAATGCTTACATCCTGCTGTCCCGGCTGGGTTAACTTCTTTGAAACACATTTCCCGGATCTTAAAGATGTACCCTCTACCGCTAAATCCCCCCAGCAAATGTTCGGTGCAATAGCAAAAACATATTTTGCAGAACAGAAACAAATCAAAAGGGAGGATATGGTGGTTGTATC
>CAZGUR010000266.1:0-363 GCA_964529295.1 uncultured Rikenellaceae bacterium
GGATAACTTTGAGGAATTAAGTCTTTTTTACAAAACCTTTCATAATATTGAAATTGATATTTTACAAATCAGACCTATTATAAAATTGGGAGATACAGAATACAAAAATTATAGCTTAAATAAAATTGTTCCTGTATATGATAAAATACACAAATTGTTGACTGATGAATCAAAAAAACGCAATGTAAGTCTCATAGCTCATAAGCCTGGCAAGTTAAATAACAGACTGTCTGAAGATAGTATAATTAATAAATATGTTTATTGCTATATTTCTCCTACCCAGGCATTCAGAGAAGATTTTAAATGGAAAAAAGACACTTATGACAGTTATGCGAAAAGAACATCCTTAGTCAAACAAATATT
>CAZGUR010000266.1:378-4377 GCA_964529295.1 uncultured Rikenellaceae bacterium
AAAAAGGATAATGAAATATAGAAGTGATAAATTAAATTACGACATAAATTAAAACATTCTAAGCGTGAAAACAGCCCTGTCGGCGATAGCTGAAAACCTAAAACAAAAAACAGGCGAATGAAACGAAAATTACTATTTATACTTTTAGGACTTTTACAAATCTATGCAGAAGGACAAGATCTGCCATTATTAAGAATTTCAGGGAATCGGGAATATATTATATCACAGGACAGTGAACCATTTTTCTGGTTAGGGGGCACAGCATGGGAGTTAATTCACAGATTAACAAAAGAGGAGATTGATTTCTACCTTACAGACAGGGCTGAAAAAGGCTTTACCGTAATACAGACAGTTATTCTTGCCGAGCTTGACGGACTAAATACACCAAACGCTTATGGTGACAGACCCCTTATCAATAATAATCCTGAGCTATTGAATGAAAGATACTTTGAGATTGTTGATTATGTGGTAAAAAAGTCAGCACAACTTGGATTATATGTCGGGCTGCTACCAGCGTGGGGTGATAAATTTAACAAAAAGTGGGGTGCCGGTCCTGAAATCTTCAATCCGGAAAACGCAGAGAGATACGGAGAGTTACTGGCAAAAAGATATCTTTCCAGTAATAATATTATATGGATTCTTGGAGGCGACAGGGAGCCTGAAAGTGAAAACCATTATTCGATTATCCGGGCCATGGCCAACGGTATAAGGGAAACCGACAAGCGTCATTTAATAAGCTATCATCCTGTTGGCGGGAAAAAAGCATCAGATTTTTTTAATGATGATGCCTGGCTTGATATTGATATGTTTCAGAGTGGACATAGCAGAACAGTAAAAGAATATAATTATGTCCGCAATGCAAAGAAATCAGCAAGTGCAAGACCAATAATCAATGGAGAAGCACGGTATGAAAATATTCCGGACAGATTTTGGGAAAGCAACCATTATGGCTGGCTTGACGATGCCGATGTAAGGATATCTGCTTACTGGACTATGCTGTCAGGTGCCGCAGGTTATACTTATGGCTGCAACGATATCTGGCAAATGTATGATGTTAACAGAGTACCTGCTATCAATGCAAGGACCGGTTGGAAGACAGCCCTTAAGCTTCCCGGTTCTACTCAAATGAAATATATGAAAGATTTATTTATGATTTTACCCTGGCAGCAGATGGTGCCTGATCAATCTGTGATATTAAATGATAATCCTGATAATGAATCATATATAACATCAGTAATCGGTGAAAATAATGATTTTATCATTGCATATACTCCTACCGGCAAATCTATAGAAACTGATTTATCAAGAATAGATTCGGACAAAATCAATGCACACTGGTTTAATCCCAGGAGTGGCAAAATACTTTATATCGGAGTTTTTGAAACCGGAACACTACATGAATTTAAACCATGGGCTAATGGTTGGGGTAGCGACTTTCTTCTGATTCTGACAGATACAGATTCATCTTTTGATTTTTCAGGATTTTCGGACTGAAGTGCACCGGCTGTTTATATGCGGCAGAATAAAATATGCTGTTTAAGGTGACAAAATGATGATAGATAATCTCACCCTCAATTACCAGGTTTTCCGATAATTCTGTATATTCGTATACAAGGTGTGTGATCATGATAAGTTTTCACAAATACAATTTCCCGGGCCGGGTCAGATTATAAAGACCATCAGCAGAGAGTACCGGATTATTGACTAAAAAAAAACAAATATTAAACTGTATAAACAAATTACTATGGAAAAATTACTCGATGCAGGATTCTGGACAGTACTACTTGAAAAAGCGCAGACATGGTTGATGGAAGAGCTGCCCGGATTAATAATAATTTTAATTCTGTTTTTTATTGCATTCAAGCTTATTGGTTTTCTGCTTAAAAAACTGAATAAAACCCTTATTAAAAGAGCAGATAAGAATGAAAAGGTGGATACAGGTGAAGCAGAGAAAAGAATTTCCACCCTTGTTTCAATTTTGCACAGTGTGATAAAAATTATCCTCTGGCTTATACTGATTATGATAATTCTGCAAAAATTCGGGACTAACATTGCTCCCATACTGGCAGGTGCTGGAATAGTTGGACTGGCTGTAGGTTTCGGAGCCCAGGAACTGGTAAGGGATTTTATTTCCGGGTTTTTTATGATACTTGAAAATCATGTTCGGGCAGGAGATGTAGCTATAATAAACGGTAAAGGCGGACTGGTGGAAAAGATGGAGTTCAGGACAATCACACTTCGCGATTTTTCCGGTGTGGTACATACTTTTCAGAATGGCAAGATCACTGATCTCTCAAATATGACCAAGGGATGGTCG
The DNA here is from genome assembly GCA_964529295.1 of uncultured Rikenellaceae bacterium. GTDB lineage: Bacteria > Bacteroidota > Bacteroidia > Bacteroidales > VadinHA17 > UBA9300. The sequence continues at coordinate 2,696 of CAZGUR010000266.1, forward strand.
GCAATGGTCTTTGATATTGGTGTTGCCTATAAAGAAGACCCCGGGCAGGTAATGGAGATAATGAAAAAGGTTGGAGACGATCTTAAAAACGATCCGGAGTTCGGAGATAAAATACTGGAACCAATTGAAATATTCGGCCTCGACAAATTTGATGACAGCGCCATTGTTTTCAAAGCCCGGATAAAGACAAGGCCAATCCAGCAATGGACAATAGGCAGGGAATATAACAAGCGCCTTAAATATGCTTTCGATGAACATAATATTGAAATACCATTCCCACATACAACGGTTTACTGGGGAGAAGAAATAAGCCCTCTGAAACTGGATGTAAACAAAAAGGAAGAAGGGAAATAATATTAATAATTATCATGTCACTTGCCTGATCGGGTCCATGATGGCTTAAACAGGCATCTAATGCCGGCAGCTTAAAAATACATTTAAGCCGCATTTTATGATGGGAATATATTTTAGTACTTTTGCCGTCCCGATGGATAGAAAGTACTTAAAATATTGCGGAGCCACTCCACCATGACCTGTATACCTTTTGGCGCACCCGGGTACAGAGGTCATTATAGTGATTCATAATGCCGGTCCGGTGGTTTTCCAATCAACAAACTCTCTAACCAGGCATATCCCCGTAATATATAATATATGAACATAAGTACTGAAATACAAAGAAGAAGAACATTTGCCATTATATCGCATCCTGATGCAGGTAAGACAACACTTACAGAAAAACTGCTGCTATCGGGAGGAGCAATACGTGAGGCAGGTGTTGTCAAGAATAATAAGATCCGCAAGACAGCCACCTCCGATTTTCTTGAGATAGAGAAACAGCGGGGTATATCTGTAGCCACCTCGGTAATGACACTGGAGTATAAAGATGTTATCATTAATATTCTGGACACTCCCGGTCATAAGGATTTTGCAGAGGACACCTATCGTACCCTTACCGCCGTGGACAGTGTTATACTTGTTGTTGACAGTGCCAAAGGCGTGGAGGAGCAAACGCGTAAGCTTATGGAGGTATGCCGTATGAGGGCAACACCTGTGATAATCTTTATAAACAAGATGGACAGGGAGGGCAGGGAGCCTCTTGACCTGCTCGAAGAACTGGAGAATGAGCTGAAGATAGCCACCTCCCCTATCACCTGGCCAATAGGTAGCGGCAACCGATTTAAGGGAGTGTATAACCTTGTGAAAGACGAAATACAGCTTTATGTGCCCGAGAAAACAAAAAAGGCTGAGCTGTTGCTGAACACTAGTGATATTGAGAACAGAAAACTAAAGGAATACGTGGGTGAAGAGAATCTGGGGCGACTTATGGAGGAAACGGCCCTTGTCAGGGATCTCTTTGAGCCTTTCAATAAAAGCCTTTACCGCGATGCCTACCTTGCACCTGTATTTTTCGGCAGTGCCCTTAACAATTTTGGTGTGCCCGAATTATTTGAGACATTTATAAATATTGCACCATCGCCAACAGTTGCCAGGACACAGGACCGTGATGTTCTGCCGGATGAAGAAGACTTTACGGGTTTTGTGTTTAAGATACATGCCAACCTTGATCCCAGGCACCGCAACCGCCTGGCCTTTCTGAGAGTCTGTTCAGGTAAATTTGAACGTAATAAGCAATACTTCCATACCCGGATGGCCAAAAAGATGCGCTTTGCTTCACCAGCCTC
>CAZGUR010000267.1:0-4365 GCA_964529295.1 uncultured Rikenellaceae bacterium
ATAATGGTCCACCATCATATGCCCAGCTTCCAGCTTAAGGGCATATCTCTCACCCAGCTCCGGGACATAGTTTTCTATAAAACTCCGGTATGCTTCTACGGCTTTTTCCGCTGTATCATATTCAACAATCAGGAGGTAATGAGACGATAGGTTTTCTGTGTATCTGGCAAGCACAGCATCGGTATTATCATCAATATTGAGAAAATTATCACTGGCAATATAGAAGAGGGCATTCATCCATACGTAATGGTGGAAATAGAAAACACTCTCAGGCACCAGGTTTTCTTCGGGGATATGATCAAGTATAGCAGGCAGTTCGCCTTCTGCAGCTATTTTTTTATCTATCGTCATTGCTATTTCCCCAATGGTTTTTTTCGATACTTCGGTCTCCCTCTCAGTCACCACCGAAACATAATAGCGGTCCTTCCAGAAAAGGATGGCTCCCTGATAGGTTTCCGATCCCTGGCCGTAGGTTTCGTCCAACACTTCGCGGCCGTGACTGAAAACACCGAAGGCATTCTTAGGCTCCTTCATATCAAATATTTCGGCAACAATCCCTGGCTGTCCTTCCATAGTGTAAGTGCGGCTGATCACTTTATCGAAATTATAGGAGATAAAAAGCTCGGCGCCACCGTTAATATAACCGAACAGGTTTTCGGGGGTATAGTACTTATCCTGTCCGGATACATCATAGCCGTTTATTTCATCGGGAAGAAAGCTTGCAAGGTCCTGTGCAGAGACATTCATGGCAGAAAGGATTATGGATAGTAATAGTATCAGGTTTATTCTGTTTATTGTCTTTTTCATATTCCGGGCAGAAGTGTTAACAATAATATAAAATTATGAAAAAATAAAATAATAAGAGGAGCGCCAGAATAAAATGTCATATGATATATATCATTCAATCACCACTCACCTGATCACCCCTTAGCTCCTGGCTGCTCATATTATGGATAGTGGTTTGCCGCTGACAAACAAAAAAACCAGCGGGATTATTATAATTGTGAAAATTACACTAATTTTAACAGACAAAATTATCTGACTATTATAATTATGAAAGATTCAATGGTTAAGAACAGGCTTACAGGGCATGGTATTGCCATGGTGATTGCATTATTATTATCACAAAGTTTTACACTTAATGCTCAGGATCTGGACAGGGAAGGTGTCCCGGGTAATGATTTTGATTTCAGGGTGGTTGTTCTCCATAAAACAGGATCTGACAGCAACAGGGTTAAGCTTGCCTATTCATCCGAAGGTTATACGGCAGATGAAATTGGCGCTTTCCCGGACCATGTAAAAGAATCACTTGATTATCTTCAGACCCCTGGCATGTATGTAAGGCCCCTGCCTCGTTACAAGAATTTCATTAATGTTTACCAGGCAGAGCTGATAAGTGAGGAATCAGGAATTAGTGTTGCCCCGCGCTATGGCCGGGACAAAACAGAAATTGTAAGGAATGCCCTGGGTGGCAGCCGTGATGAGGACAGGCTGGGATGGGTAGATCGCAGGCTTGCCGGTCTTTTCTTTGAGCAGGTGGCTGAAAGTCTCGGTGTGGATAAGATAAACTGGCCCTTTGTAGTCCTGAATAATCCTGAATATCACAATTCGGGTGGCAGGTTTGTTGTATTTTCATATAACTTTGGTAAAGAGATTGGTCTTCACGAGGCCGGCCATGGTTTTTTTGGCCTGGCCGACGAGTATTACGGTAAAGGGTTTTTTAAAGGTGATGAGCCCCGTAATGTTAATGTAACGGCTGATTCAACAGGGGCAAAATGGTTTGAATGGATGGCTTACACTGATATTGACACTTCCCTGGGTGTGATTGATGTTTATGAAGGTGCAATGTATGTCAGCGAGGGAGCTTACAGGCCAAGTAAAAACAGCAAGATGGGGTGGACCAGCGACAGGAGGCCGGTTTCATTCAATGCCATATGCAGGCAGAAGATAATACTTGATATTTACGATATTGTTGACCCTGTGGATGATGCAATGGAGACTGGTGTGGTGCATATAAGACCTGAGGAAATATGGCTTAAGGTAATAGACCCCAAGGTATTGCTGGTAGACTGGTATGTTAATGGCAAACTTGTTAAGGAGAATGGTGGTCAGACTTTTAAGCCGGACGAATACATCTATGAGCCTGGCAGTTATATAATCAAGGCCCATGTTTATGATGAAGTTGTGAAACATGCATTTTCTGATAACAGTAATCCCCACCCGCTTGATCTTGTCAGGAAAGACCTTGATAAGCTACAGCAGGAAATAGAATGGAAGGTGAAGTTGTGAACCGGCGGATTTCCTGAATCTTTGTTGGAATAACTAAGTCTCCGCAGGGTCAGAAAAAGAACAGTAATTATTTTTTATAATGTTTTTATGCTATGAAAATACTGAGATACTTCTTTTGCACTGTTTTGATGGTTGTTCTGATATACGTTTGCCGGTGATCCGTTTGTTCAGATATCACGTGGTGATGGCTGCCTTATCTATACATCCAACTCTGAAGATATTACCCTTATGAACCTCAGGCTTGTACAGTCTCCAGCCTGTATGCCGGGTTCTGGCAATACATCGAGGATGAGTTATCTGAATATCGACATGTCGCCGAAGCCCGGGAACTGGCTGTCAGCCAGGGCCGGCGGATGGCCTGTCAGAACAGCTGAAACGGCACAGCATAGCCTCGCAAGACCTGACGTCAGAAATATATTCTCAGTAGTAAGTGCTGCTTTTACAGTTCCTGGAGGCCAGTGGGATATTAAGGAGACAAAATCCATACATCTTCGGAATCTTTTTATTATCGGGAAAAGGTTTTTAAACTGGAGACAACTGCCTGCCCTGACTATTATGAACGCCGAAAATGTTATTATTAAGGACAATGAGTTTTTCCGGGATAAATTTTTTGTTGAAAAGGATACCCTCTGGCTTGGAAAAAAGATAATAAGGATAATAAATTGTGAGAATGTTGAGATTGGGAGCCAGAAGTTTGATAATAATGATTACATGGGTAATATAGAGGTAATTGATTCAGAAAATATTCATCATCGGCCAGGAGAGTAACCTGCTGGTTAGCGGTAGAGAAAACATAGCTTATATCATAATACTTAAATCTTAATGAAGTGGAAGAATTGAGTTTGAAACGCTGCAGAAGAGACTCAGTGCAATTGATACTTCAGGGTGGCCGCTTAAGCATAAGGCAAACTGGTATATTGTGTGGGCAGAGATGAACGGATATGATTTTAATTATCACGTTCTTAAACCATGGGCCAGGGATCCTGCTTTCTATAAGTCACTATGGACCAGCCGTAGCGATGTTCCTGCTCATGAAGGTCCTTCTCACCACGGGGTGACTGAACTATGGACCTATAGCTTTCCCCTTGATCCGGATGAGCGGGACAGGTTATTAAGTGATCTGCGCATTATCCCGCCGCTTAACGAACAGGCAAAACTCAATCTGACAGGTAATGCAAGAGAACTATGGATCGCCGGCATCCGTGATATACGGACACAAAGCGCCAGCCTTGAAAAGATTATTGACAGGTTGAACGGTAAAGGCGATTCTGAATTGGTTTCAGCGATTGATGCGGCAATTTCTTCCACTGATGACCTTGCAGCCTGGCTTGAGAAGGAAGCAGAAACAAAAACAGGTCCTTCAGGTATCGGCAAGGAAAATTATACATGGTATCTTCAAAAGGTACACCTTGTTCCCTTAACATGGGAGGATGAGCTTATGATACTGAAAAATGAGCTTGCCCGGGCCTGGTCTTCCCTTAAGCTGGAGGAACACCGTAATCGTCATCTGCCTGAGCTTAAAGCCATTAGCTCGCCGGAAGAATTCAGGGATAGAGCTGAAAGATCGCTTCAGAGTCTTATGGAATTTCTTGAGCAGGATGAATTCCTTACTGTTAAAGAATATTTTGAGCCGGCGTTGCGCGAGCATCTTGGGAGTTTTATACCTGAAGAAAAACGTAACTTTTTCTGGATACTGGGTCATTATGACCAGAGACCACTGTATTCTCATTCTTATCACTGGATAGAACTGGCAAGAATGGATATTGAACCTCATAAAAGTGAAATCCGGCGGGGACCTTTATTATATAATATTTTTGATTCCCGTAATGAGGGTCTGGCCACAGGTGTGGAAGAAATGTTTATGATGGCTGGTTTATATGATGATAATCCAAGGGTCAGGGAGATTATATATATTATGATTGCTCAGCGTGCTGCCAGGGGACTTGGTTCACTGTATGCTCACGCCAACGAAATGACAATGGAGGAGGCAGGAATGATTCACCAGGATTATACACCACGGGGCTGGATGAAGACTTCAAAAGATCTGCTGCTTTTTGAGCAGCATCTGTACCTGCG
>CAZGUR010000268.1:0-4342 GCA_964529295.1 uncultured Rikenellaceae bacterium
GGAATTCATCAGGTTCCATCATATCTTTTGTATCCGGCACTGCCGACGGGTCAACGATAACGGGCATATCATGCAGTTCCCATTCCATTATACCTTTTTCCAGGTTATAGACTTTACTGTAGCCTTTTCCGGCAAGAAATCCGGCAGCTATCCTGCTCCTGTAGCCTGTATTGCAATACAGGTAAACGGGTTTATCCCTGGGAAGTAAGAGTAGCTTCTTCCTGAAGTCGAAGGAATAAAAGTTAAGCTGTCCGGCACTGGCTATATGGCCATTGGCATATTCCGTTACGGTTCGTACATCCAGCAGTGTTCCGAAACTTTCCTTTTTGATGATTTCCCGGAATTCTGTAGGGCCAAGATCTGAATAAGCTGTTCCGGAACCCTTAGCCATTAATGATGAAAAGATGTAGGTAAGCATAATTATCACTGTTTGCATGGTTTTTTGTTTCATTAGTCGCCGGAACAAAGAAACCTGACAATAAATGATATTAATATCACTTGACTTAAGGAAAAGACATTATTAATACCTGGGATAAATATGTATTGCTGAATGAAAGATGCTGACCTCAGTAAAAGAAGTAAGAAATCAGGGATTTCAGGCCTTAAGGATTCATAATTTTATTGCCGCAACAAGCACATCATCAATCTGTTCATTATCACCCCTCCAATCGGAGATGGCTGTCCGCAGTTTTTCCACCTGGTCCGTTACAGTATTGCCGGCTGTTTCTGTCAGCATATCACGGAACCTGCGTGATGAGAATTTCTTTCCTTTCTCCCCTCCCATCTGGTCGCGGAAGCCGTCAGTAAACATATACAGGCGGTCATTATCCATGTATTCAAAGGTTTTCAGTGTGAAAGGGTCGGTATCGTTTATATGCTTGCCAACCGGCATCCTGTCGGATTTAAGAATATTCAGTTCAGTATCACGTTGTATATATATATCATTATATGCACCTGCAAAGTAAAGAGTGTTTTTACGGTCATCAACAGAAACCACTGAGATATCCATTCCGTCGAGCAGTCCACTTTCCGTCCCGCCCCTTGTAAGAGCAGATATAAGCCTGTATCTGAGACTATTGAGTATTTCTGCAGGATCTGTAAGACCTTCTCGCATTATTATCTCGTCAAGCAGGGATATACCCATCATGCTCATAAATGCTCCGGGCACACCGTGTCCCGTGCAATCAGATACAATAAATATCCTACGACCGCCTGTATTGTTTACCCAGTAAAAGTCGCCGCTGACAACATCCTTGGGTAAGTAAAGAATTGCACTTTCAGGAAAGTAAGATTTTACGGACTTTTCCGAGGGAAGCATACCTTTTTGTATAAGTGAAGCATAGTCAATGCTGTCACTGATGGATTTTGCCTGTCTGCTGATCTTTTTTTCAGCAAGCACAATACCTGTAATATCTGAGCTGTAGATGTGAATATTTTTCAGCTCGGGCACACCTTTAAACAACAGCTTATAATGTCTGCTTTCATGCTCTATGATCAATTCCTTGGTATCTCCCGTTTCAGCCATGCTTTTGAGACAAAAGGGATGTATCTGGGGTAAGAGGTCATAAATATTAAGACCGGTGATTTCCTGTTTTCCAAGCAGTTCAACAGTAGCAGGATTAGCTCCCTTTATAAGCCCCTTATCATCTGTACGCAATAATGGTTGCGGATTATGCCTTGCAAATAAAGCCAGGCTTTTCAGCAGCTCACTGTCAGAATCCGAAGCATACAGGAATTTCTTTATTCCCCATTTTGTTTTTGGTCCGCATGTGGGACATTCCTCTACCTGCTGGCCAACATTGATATGAAAGTCAGTTGAATTGCAACTCCTGCATTTTAAAAGTGAATCTATTCGGGACACCTTACCAGGCTTCAGGCTGTACGTTGAAATAACAGATGAGTATGTCGAAACAAGGTAAGGCACTGCAAAGGTGAGTAAGATCCTGACAGGATCAGGATCAGAAGTCCTGAAAGAGGTGAAAAGCTCGGTATTATTGATCAGGTTAAGGATCACACCCACTATTATTGCCAGTCTTAAGGCCCTGACAGATACATCAGGTTTTGCAGCCAGCTTTAAAAAAATTAAAATCCTGTTTTTCAGGTACATCATATCTGGTTTTATAATATTCTGCCGGACTTTTCAGGAGAACCTGATGATTTATCCATCCTGTTTCCCGTCTTCTGAAAGCCTGCTGAGAATAATCTCTTTTAATTCTTTAAGCTCCGCCGGATGATTATGTTGATGATCATGACCTTTCTTTTCAGTTGCTTCAATCCATTTGTCCATAAAAATACTCTGCTTTTCATATACTGCACAGGCATCACACATTGACTTATGGAGCTTAAGCTGAATCTTTTCCTTTATTGACAGTTTGAAATTCAGTTTCTTTTCAATCAGCTCTGTGGCCTTGAAGCAGGATAAAAACAATATATTAAGTAATTTCTTCATAAAAAATCTAATTATTAAACCAGTTGGAATCAATACATTCGCGTAATTCCAGCTTTGCCCTGTGCATTATCTGCCAATAATTAGTAGGTGTTATATCTAATTCCTGACAGATATCCATGCCCTTTTTACCGCTAAGGTATTTCATTTTTATACAGGAATTCCAGTTATCCGGCAGGGCCTCAAGACATTCCCGGAGCACCTTCTGAAATTCTTCATCGTCCAGCAGATTGTTTTCAGGATCATCATCGTCCCACTGACCGGGCAGATGATCTGTTTGCCATTTGCCATGAGTATCGAAAAAATGTGAATATCCTTCATAATCAGCATCAACCCGTGTACTTACCTTCTTCCTGTAAATGTCTATGATCTTATAGTTCAATATTGAAAACAGCCACGTCTTTGGTGAACTTTCAGCCTTGAATGAATCAAGCTTTTCGGCGGCTGCCAGGAAGGTATCCTGTACCAGGTCGCGGGCAGTTTCGGGGTCAGAGACTTTATATGCTGCCCATGAATACAGTGATTCCGTATATTTCTCAACCAGTTCCCTGAGGTCAGGTTTTATTATCTTATCCATGTTTTTATATTATAAACGACAGGTAAATATACAAAACTCTTTAACTTAGCTGAGCTGATGTTTCTTAACACAATGATATTTTTTCAAACATTGCGACCAAATACTATTTTCGTCTTCATTCCAACAAGCCGCTAATTATGATACTCATACACATTCTCACCGGAGCCCTTTGTGCAAGCCTGTTTTTTCTTGTCTTTTTCTATGCCGGAAAACGCAACAAAAAGTTTACGGTTTTTAACTGGATCATTATTATTGCTGAAATAATATACCTGGCCTTCATAATAGAAATGACAGCCGGCTTTATTGAGGAAGGGGCACCAAAAGCCGCACTTGTCATGGGGTCAATATTCGGCTCCCTTGCGGTTATAGGGGCAGTGCTTGTATCGCGACTGATAATTTTTAAAAACAGTTCATCCAGGGAGGCTTAGTTATTTTGCACTACCGGGTAATATTTTTATAACATGAACAATAACGAAATAAAAAGGAGACAGTTCCTTAAGATGGCGGGACTCACTGCTGCCGGCGCTACATTTTTAGCCAACAGGAATATAGTAGGCAGGACCTCAAAGGGATACCTTGTGGAATCTGAAAGTGAATACGGGGGATTCATAGTGGAGCAACTGTCTGATGCCGGTTTTCCGTATGAATATGACCCTTCAAAGCTGAAGAGGATGAACGAGAAATACACCATCTTCAGTCGCAACGTATGGGATCCTGTCCGGCAGGACCGTCCGGAAAAATCGGAGAACCTGACATATAAAAGACTTGTTGAAGGTAAGGGCACAGTGTCGGATAACACCAGGCTGGATTACGCCTTTATGGCTGCAAGCTGGGCCACTTCCTACTTCCCGGGCTCCCCTTTTTATAACTGGCATCCTGTAACCGGACAGGTTAAGGGAATGACAGCTGACAGGCTTGGTAAATGGGACCCTGCTTCTCTGGAGATGAACTGGGATGATGCAAGCGTGGCTTTGAAGCATGCAGCTCTTTTCTATGGCGGATCGCTTGCAGGGGTGGCAAAGCTCAATCCGCTGTGGCTGTATGATCCCGTATATTCGCCGACGCGGGACGACAGGGAGAACACCAAACCCTTTATTACCGACGGGGATAAGCTGGATCAGGGCGATGATAAATGGCAGATAACCCATTCAATGAACCGTGTTATTGTTATAGCTTTTGAAGAAGATTACGAGGCAATAATGAACTCCCCCGGCAAGCTGGCTTCGGCTGCCACAGGCGACGGCTACTCAAGGATGGCGGTTACCGCATTTAAGCTATCCGAATTCATAAGGGCACTGGGTTATAACGCGGTTCCTGCC
>CAZGUR010000269.1:0-4294 GCA_964529295.1 uncultured Rikenellaceae bacterium
ACCCTTTTCTCTAAAAGGATGTTATGTCTTTTCTGTCTGACCCCTGTCTCTCAATACCCCTTACCCGGTATTGATAGTTTATTATGGCGCAGGGCCGACAAAGATACTGCTTTTTGACCCTTTAAACAAAAAAAAATGAGAACCTCCCCGGTTTTTTTTATCCTAACTCCTTCCCCCTCTTTATCAAATCCCTTCTTCTCTTGCCGCTTCCCCGAAGCAGCTCCCGGAAATATCCTCAAATCATCAGTATTAAATGAACGTTTTCTCTTACAAAAGCGGCTGCAAAAATAGACATCTTTTTTGATTCACAAAAGTTTTATAACAAAATAATGTAAAATAAATTGAAGGGGTCATGAAATACAGGCATAGCTCACGGCCAACTGAAGATTTTGGTAACAGGGAAATGATGTGAGAGGTTCATCAGGCCTGACACAAAACCCGGGTGGCTGACGTCAGCGACCGGTGAAAAAATAATGCTATAAGGAATCTTCCCTTGAATTTTTATTCTTCAATAATAATGCTATTCTGTACGAATTGAGTATTTTCGCGTATTAAAGACATGATCTGATGCCCGGCAATCTCGTAATAATACCCACATATAACGAAAAAGAGAATATCCAGAATATTGTAAATGCAATTTCTTCCCTTTCAACAGAATTTGACATCCTTATTGTTGACGACAACTCACCGGACGGCACGGGCGATATAGTGGCAGGTCTTATGCATGACCGGACTTACCTCCACCTTATAAAAAGGGAGGGCAAGCTCGGACTGGGTACGGCATATATCACAGGCTTTAAATGGGCCATCGACAAAGGATATGATATAATATATGAGATGGATGCCGATTTTTCCCATAACCCGAAAGACCTGGAAAGGTTATACAATACCTGTATTAATGGCGCCGACCTGGCTATAGGATCGAGGTATATATCGGGTGTTAACGTTGTGGACTGGCCCCTGGGCAGGGTGCTGATGTCATATGCAGCCTCTATATATGTCAGGATAGTGACAGGCATGCGCATAAAAGACACCACGGCAGGATTCAAGGCATATCGCAGTGAGGTGCTTGAAACAATTGATCTGGACAACATAAGATCAAAAGGTTATGGCTTCCAGATAGAAATGAAATTTGCTACATGGAAATCCGGCTTCCGGATAAAGGAGATACCTATTATATTCACTGACAGGAAGCTTGGTACATCAAAAATGAGCGGGGGCATCTTTAATGAAGCCCTCTGGGGAGTGCTGAGAATGAAATACAAGAGTTTCTTCAAACAATATAAAAAGCCCGGACATGAAAAAGCTGATAAACGGGGCTGAAATAATAAATGAAGGTATCAGGTACAGGGGCAGTGTGCTGATAGAGGATGACAGGATAAAGGCCATATACACTGCCGGTGATGATATCCCTTTTGACCGTAACACCGAGCTTATTGAAGCCGGGGGCATGCTGCTGCTTCCGGGTATTATCGACGATCAGGTACATTTCAGGGAACCCGGACTCACACATAAAGCTGATATAAATTCAGAATCGCGGGCAGCAGTGGCAGGAGGTATTACCAGTATTATGGAGATGCCCAACACCATGCCGCAGACAATAAACAGAGAGGCCCTGAAAGCCAAGCAGGAACGAGCAGCCGAAAGCTGCCTTTGCAATTATTCCTTTTACCTGGGAGCCACAAATGATAATATCAGTGAAATAAGGGATACCGACACTGCCACCACCTGCGGGGTCAAAGTCTTTATGGGTGCCTCCACCGGTAATATGCTGGTGGATGATATCAACAGCCTGCGTGCCATCTTTGAACAAGCACCGGTACCGGTGGCATGCCACTGCGAAGATGAGTCCACCATACGCAGGAATATGGAATTATACACAGGCAGGTACGGTGATGATATACCGTTCCGCTACCATCCCATAATAAGAAGCAGGGAAGCCTGTCTTAAATCATCATCGCTGGCCGTTACACTGGCAGAGGAATATAATACAAGGCTTCATATCCTGCATTTATCGACAGCTGATGAAACAAAGCTTTTTGATAATACCATGCCGCCAGGCCAAAAGAGGATAACGGCTGAGGCCTGCATCCATCACCTCTGGTTTGATGACAGCTATTATGAAGAAAAAGGCAGCCTTATCAAATGGAACCCTGCTATCAAAACAGCCTTTGACAGGCAGGCTCTTATTGAAAGCATTAATGATGACAGGATAGATATCATTGCCACCGACCATGCTCCCCATACAATGGAAGAGAAGCAGGAGACATATACCGGGGCGCCCTCGGGCGGTCCGCTCGTGCAACATTCCCTGGTTGCAATGATGGAACTGGCAAAGCAGGGAAGAATTAAGACCGAAAAGATAGTGGAGAAGATGTGCCATAACCCTGCCATCATCTTTGGTATAAAAGACAGGGGCTTTATACGGGAAGGATACAAGGCTGACCTCTGCCTGCTGAATCCCGCCAGTAAATGGACAGTGTCAAAGGATAATATATTGTATAAATGCGGATGGTCACCTTTCGAGGGACAGACCTTCAGCACCGCGGTGGAAAAAACATTCGTTAACGGCCGGACAGCTTATGACAGGGGCCGGATAACAGAAGATGTCAGGGGCGAACTGTTATTATTCGACAGAAAAAAATAAAAACCCTCCAGTATATTTCTCTTTCTGGCATAAGTATTATTTTTACATTTCAACAGAAAAAAACGTAAAAGAATATATTGAGATGAGTATAATAAGGGAAAACACACTTACAGGAGAAGGACTGAAAGATATAGCAGTAAAGATGATGATAGCAGCCCGCACCGCACCCAAAGGTCGCGGACAGGATAATCTTGTCCTTCAGATTGCCGAAGGAGCAAGTATAGAAAAGATGGCTGCCAGGATGAAAGAGATAGCAGAGGAATATAATCAGGCTTTCTTCAGCAGGGATGCTGATAATATACTTGTCTCACCGGTAGTATTGCTGCTGGGAAGCACCATTGAGCCACTGGGACTGGTAAAATGCGGTATGTGCGGGTATAAGAACTGTGATGAGAAGCGTAAGCATCCGGATGTCCCCTGCGTCTTTAATACAGGCGACCTGGGGATAGCAGTAGGATCGGCTGTCAGCACGGCCATGCAGTACAAGGCTGATAACAGGATTATGTACACTGTTGGACAGGCAGCAATGGACCTGGGTATATTTGAGCCTGAAGTAAAGATAGCATACGGCATACCCCTGAGCGCCAAATCAAAGAATCCCTTTTTTGACAGGAAGAAATAATTTCTGACAGGAAGAAATAATCAATACATCTTTACAACAAAGCGCACGGTACGCCGTGTCTTTTGCTCCATAAGCATCTCGCGTCCCCCGCATACCCTGGCTATGGCCTCATCAGTGTAATGCCTGATAGTAAGCATCTCAACCCCGCTGTTATAAATAATCCTGTATTCCTTTTCCAGCTCGGCAATAAGCCTGCGTATTCTCCTGCCGTCATCATCAGCACATACGGCAACGCTTACGGCACTTGCTTGCACCATATTAGCCTTTATGCCATATTCGTAAAAAAAGCTGAAGATCCTGGACAGGTTATCACCTATGGCAAAGGAAAAATCGCGTGACAGTACGGAGATGAGTATCTGGTTCTCTTTAAGGATAAACACAGGCAGGTCGGGACTGCCACTTTCATCACCGCTGATCAGGGTTCCCTCTGCATCTCTATCCGCAAATGACCTTACAATTAAGGGGATACTCTTATTATGCAGGGGTTTGATGGTCTTGGGATGAATTATCTTGGCTCCTGAGAACGACATCTCCACGGCATCCTTATAACTGAGCTGCTCAAGTCTGACAGCGTCATTAAGCCACCTGGGATCGGCATTAAGAACACCCGGAACATCTTTCCATACCTGCACCTCCGAAGCATCAATCATACTGGCCAGCACGGCAGCAGTATAATCAGAACCTTCGCGACCCAGTGTCGTAGATAAGCCGTCGCCTGTACCGCCAATAAACCCCTGGGTAAGGAAAATATCCGCTTTATCTCCCAGCAAGAGGTCTCTTGCCAGAGCCTCCGACTCAGGCCATAAAATATTGGCATCCCTGTACCTTTTGTCTGTAAACAGCACTTTTCTTATATCCACCCACCGGCAGTCATAGCCTTCATGCTTCAGCCATGAAGCAATGATGCGGCTCGACCATAATTCACCTGCCGACACCACCTGGTCATATTCAAAATCATAATCCGCGGGCTCATTAGCTTCCAGGAAGGCAGCTACACTACGAAAGGAAGAGTCGATAAAGCTTAT
>CAZGUR010000270.1:0-988 GCA_964529295.1 uncultured Rikenellaceae bacterium
TATCAATTATGTACGCGACCGCAAGGTGGCAGACCTGATTATTATCAGCACCTCCGAATCAAGCGGGTCCGGGGGAAGACAGTACTACCTTTTCCTCGAAGGTCAGGGGAAGTACGAGGACATGGCAGACACCCTCAGATACTCCACATCGCCTGATGAAACATATGAGCAACGGAGGGACAAAGAAGTGAAGGTCCTTAAGATGGGCCTGATGCGCTATGTTATTAAGACACCCCTCGCAGAGTATATGAATATTGATTTTTCAGAACCCATATCTTCCAGTGTAAGCACTGACAACTGGAATAACTGGGTGTTCCGCACAAGCCTCTCCGGGCATACAAACGGACAATCATCATATAACTACTTAAATGCCTACGGGAGCATGTCAGCCAGTAAGGTTACGGAAGATATAAAATTCGACCTTGACCTTGATTACTCTTACGGCAAGGATATATTCAGGATGGAAGATGATACTATAGAAAGCATAACAACCTCCAGGTCAGCCGAAGTTATGCTGGTTAAAAGTATTAACGACCACTGGTCCTGGGGCGGAACAGCCGGCATCTCTTCTTCCACTTACAATAATTTTGATCTTAAGGTGAGTTTAATGCCCGGACTGGAATTCAACATCTTCCCCTATTCGGAATCAACAAGGAGGCAGTTCCGTTTTCTTTACCTGCTGGGATATGTGTATAACGATTATACAGATACCACAATATATAACAAAACGGAAGAAGGGCTTCTCCACCATTCCCTGAACGGAACATTTGAGGTAATACAGAAATGGGGAAGCATTGATTTTTCGGCTACATGGTCCAATTACCTCCACGATTTCTCCCTTAACAGGCTCTCTCTTTTCGGCGGATTAAGCTGGAGGGTGGCCAAAGGTCTCAGTGTTAATATGGGCGGCAGCTTTTCCTTTATTCACAACCAGATATCACTGGTGAAAGGCGGGGCCAGCTCAGAAGAGATATTGTTGAGACGAAAG
>CAZGUR010000270.1:998-4256 GCA_964529295.1 uncultured Rikenellaceae bacterium
TATAATAACACTGTAAATCCCCGCTTTGGAGGCAGTGGCGGAGGATACATGATTACCATAAGATAAATCAGCCGACAGCTGTTTAATAAGGACGAAATCATTATTTTTGTTTCTTATTGACGAGCTTTGAAAAAAGACAGGGGCATACAGGAATCACTGGCAGATAAGCATTTCTTTGAAAAAGTTTTCAGGGAATATTTTGTCGTCCTCAGTTACTATGCCCTTAAGCTGGTCAATGATCATGATACAGCCAAAGACATAGTACACCAGGTATTTATTAATATATGGGAAAAAAGGGATACTATTACTCTGGACAGGCCAATCAGGTCCTACCTCTACACCTCTGTTCATAACCGTTGTCTTAACTTTATCAGGGACAGGGAGAAATTTGTTGAATATGAAGCAGGCGAAACAGAGTTATCATCTGTTGCAGGGATGGAGGACTCTGACATTATGGAAAAGGAGGAGACCGAGGCAAGAATCGCCCATGCCATTGCCAGTCTGCCCGACCGCTGCAGGGATGTCTTCAGGTTAAGCCGGTTCGAAAACAAGAAATATGCAGAGATAGCCGGCATATTGGATATTTCTGTTAAGACAGTCGAAGCACAGATGTCCAGGGCATTGCGTATATTAAGGGATGAACTGAAAGACCTGCTTCTTATATTGATTTTATTGTTTATCTCAGGATTATGGTGAATTTAATAGGGTAAACCGATAAACAGGTGTGATATTAATGAACAGCGTTTAAGAAAGATGAAAACAAGCCCCGAACATAGAATCCCACTTGACCTGATAGCCCGCAAGCTGTCAGGGGAAGCCACGGCTGAGGAAGAAAAAACACTGGATAAATGGATCCGGGACGATCAGTCCAACCGCGAATTATTCAATCAGTACAGCAGGCTCTGGGAGCAGACGGGAAAAACAGAACAACTGCAGCAAACAGATATTGATAAAGAGTGGCGCCGCTTCTCCGACGCGGTCAGCAAAGGTAAAAAGGTGGGACGACTGACCAGAATGGGCTATGTCACCAGGCTGGCCGCAGCGGTAGTTGTCGGACTGATACTTTCTTTTACAGGATTATTGATATACAGGACTGCCGCCTATAAGACAGTTAAGGCAGTGGCTGAAGTCAGAGAGCTCAGCCTGCCTGACGGTTCCTCCGTCACGCTTAACACAGGATCCGAGCTCAGGTATCCTGTGAGCTTTGGCAATGCCTCGCGTGAACTGGAGCTTAAAGGTGAAGCTTTTTTTGATGTTGAAAAGAATCCGGAAAAACCTTTCTCAGTAAAGGCAGGAGGTATAAGGGTGAAGGTGCTGGGAACATCATTCAATGTTGAAGCAGCAGCAGGAGAAAAGATTGTTAAAGTGATTGTGGCCGAAGGTAAGGTGGGTATACTCGGTGAATCAGGAAATGAACTGAGGGGAGAGCTGGTAAAAGGGGAAAAAGCACTGATCAACCTTGTAACAGGATCACTTTCAATAAACACCAATACAGACCCTAATTTCAACTCATACAAAACAAAGCATATTGTATTTGAAAACTCCGGGCTTGAACAGGTTATCAGCACCCTGGAAAAAACATATCATACAAATATCAGGATTGAGAACCCGGAAGTCGCAGGTAACAGGATTACAGTGACATTCAATAATAAAGATCTCCATTACATTCTGAGAACTATTGAAGCCACTCTTGACCTTGAGATTGAGATAAAGGATAATGAGGTGATAATCAGGTAAAAAGATTTTTTAGCAAGTTCCCCATGGTATATAAGAAGCTAATAACTCTTTCCTTTCTGTTTTCCTTATTCTGCTGCAGCCATTTGCAGGCCCAGGAGACAGATAAACCAATTACCCTGTCACTTGACAGACAGCGTCTTGACACACTTATTGTAAGACTGGGCCGCATAAGCGGCCATGAATTCTCATATGACCCTTCAACCATACCAGCCGACAGCCTTATCAGCATCAGCTATGACAATATACCGTTCAAACAGGTACTGGACAATTTAAAGGATTTCGGTATCAGCCATACCATAATGGGTGATCATATTATACTCAAAGCCTTAAATAAGGCCGCAGACCATAGACAAGAAAAGAAATTACGGTATACCCTATCCGGATATATACGGGATAAGGAAAACGGGGAGGCCCTTGTAGGGGCAACCATAAGTGACGGGCAATCAGGCAAGGGGGCAATGGCCAATGGCTATGGTTTTTTTTCTCTCACACTCCCGGAAGGAAAATATAATCTTAAAGTTTCATTCCTGGGCTATAAACCATCAGATATTTCACTGGTCCTGCAGGAAGACAAACAGGTGGAGATAAATCTTGAACAGGGTTTAAGGGTGCTGGAAGAGGTACTTGTAGTCTCCTCAGGCGAAAGCATGTTGACCCGCGAAGCCGGTACCGGTGAATTCTATCTTAAACCATCGGAAATATCAAAAATACAGGGATTCATGGGTCAGCCCGACATGATAAAATCCCTGCAGACCATGCCGGGGATTAATTTTTATGGCGACGGGTCAACAATATTTCATGTAAGGGGAGGTGCACGCGACCAGAATATGATACTGATAGATGAGGCACCAATCTATAACCCAGCGCATATGCTGGGACTGTTCAGCGTATTCACTGTTGAATCCCTTAACAGCGTAAAGGTGTATAAGGGTGATATGCCCGCCTCCCTCGGTGGCAGGGTATCCTCAGTCATAGACATTAAGCTGAAGGAAGGCAACAGCAACAGGCTTTTCTTTCATGGAAATACCGGTCCGGTAGCAACAAGCCTGAACCTCGAAGGACCCCTTTTCAAAAAGAAAAGCACCTACTACATCTCGGCACGGCGCTCCCATTTCAAATGGCTGTTTGCCGGACAGAATGATAATATTGACTTACTGCATTTCTCTGACTTCAATATCAAATATAACTACCGCATTAACACTGCCAACAGGCTTTTCTTTTCACTGTACTCCGGTTCGGACATTTTTAAAAACAATAATAACAATAACAGGTCAAATGGTATTAACTGGAAAAACCTGGCAGGCAATTTACGGTGGAACCACATCTTCGGCGACAGGCTGTTCTCCAATACCAGCCTGATTGTGAGCAGTTATGACTATAACCTTTTCATCTCCTGGGAAGATAAGCAGAGATGGAATACAGGCATCAGCCTTGCATCCCTGAAGTCTGACTTTACTTTCTATTCATCCCCCGGCAACACTTACAGGGCAGGCTTTTCCCTTTCTGCTCATAATTATTCAC
>CAZGUR010000271.1:0-4252 GCA_964529295.1 uncultured Rikenellaceae bacterium
TACCACTATGGTGTGTATCCGGGCCGGACTCCCGGCATCGTCGTACTCAACGGTAACCTGCGACTTGGAATCTGGACGCAGGTAGGTCATCACTTTACCCTCGCGACGTATGGCTGCCAGCTCCAGCAGCAGGCGGTGTGACAGCTCCAAAGCCAGGGGCATATAGTCATCGGTCTCCTTACAGGCATAACCAAACATCATTCCCTGGTCACCGGCACCCTGGTCGAGCGGATTGTCGCGTTCAACGCCACGGGTTATGTCGGGCGACTGCTCATGGATAGCGTTGAATACACCGCATGAGTTCCCTTCAAACATATATTCGCCCTTTGTATATCCTATACGGTTGATCACCTCGCGTGCTATCTGCTGCACATCAACATAGGTGCCTGTACGCACCTCGCCGGCTATCACCACCTGCCCGGTGGTCACCAGTGTCTCGCATGCCACGCGGGCATCAGGATCATAAGCAAGTATATTATCAAGAATAGCATCGGATATCTGGTCGGCGATCTTATCGGGATGACCTTCCGACACCGATTCTGAAGTAAATAAATAGGCCATTATTACAATATTTAAGTTAATACTGAAAAACAGGTGAGGTAAGACCGGTTGACTGAAACTAAAATAACCCAATATTGCAGGCTGTTTTAGCATTTTTTCATAAGTGGTTGCAATCAGCTCAAATCTTTCCACCAAAATCCAGACAAAGGAAACTATTTTTTTAATAATAAGCAAGAGCAGCTCCCTGTCCCGATACCATGTTCCCCTTATCAATGCATCTCCCGGACCGTATACCATTATCCTTATCTGAGCATATCCCTGACCGGGAACCATATCCCTTCCTGCGCCCTCAGCCTTTCGTATTAATTTACTATTTTTGCATTTAAACACCACAAAGACGGCTATGGACAATAAACTACACCTGTATAACAGTCTCACGCGCAGCAAAGAGATATTCGAAGCCCTTAACCCTCCTTTTGCCGGCATGTACGTCTGCGGTCCCACCGTCTATTCCGATCCGCACCTGGGTCATGCCCGGGTTAACACCGTCTTTGACATACTGTACAGGTACCTTAAGCATAAGGGCTATAAGACAAGGTACGTGCGTAATATAACCGATGTGGGTCACCTCGAGAACGAGGAGCTGGATGAGGGCGAGGATAAGATAGCCAGGGAGGCACGGCGCGAGAAGCTGGAGCCAATGGAGATAGTACAAAAATATATGAACACCTTCCACAGGAATATGCTGGAGCTCAATAACCTGGAGCCTGATATAGAGCCGAGGGCAACGGGACATATAATTGAGCAGCAGCAGCTGATAGAAAGGCTGCTGGAGGAAGGGGTGGCATACGAATCCAATGGCTCCGTCTATTTCGATGTAAGCAAATATAACGAGGATAATGAGTACGGCATACTCAGCGGCAGGGTGCTGGAGGAGCTGAGGAGCAATACGAGGGAGCTGGAGGGACAGTCAGAGAAGCGCAACAACTACGATTTTGCGCTGTGGAAGAAGGCAGGTCCCGCCCATATCATGCGCTGGCCCTCGCCCTGGAGCGAAGGTTTTCCTGGCTGGCACCTTGAGTGCTCGGCCATGAGCATGAAGTACCTGGGTGAGCCCTTTGATATACACGGGGGCGGCATGGACCTTATCTTTCCCCATCATGAGTGCGAGATAGCGCAGTCAACGGCAGCCCTTAAGAAACAGCCGGTAAGGTACTGGGTGCATAATAACATGATAACCATCAACGGCCAGAAGATGGCACGCTCGCTGGGTAACTTTATAACCCTCGATGAGCTGTGGAGCGGCAGTCACGAGCTGCTGCACCAGGCATATGATCCCATGACCGTCAGGTTCTTTATACTGCAGGCCCACTACCGCAGCACCCTCGACTTCTCCAATGAGGCACTGCAGGCAGCGGAGAAAGGGTTCAGGAGGCTGATGGAAGCCATCGGCAGGCTGGATAATCTGCCTGTGTCAGACAGCAGCAGCATAGATATAGCTGATCTGGGGGATAAGTGCTATGCAGCCATGGATGATGACCTTAACACGGCCATCATGATATCCCGTCTCTTTGACGGCGTACGTATGATCAACTCGGTATGGGACGGTCGCGATAAAATAACCGAAACTGACCGCAGCGCCATGCACGAGCTGTTCAATGCCATGGCTTTTGATGTGCTGGGTCTGAGGAAACCGGAAACTGCCACGCAGGACACCGAGCTTACCGGCGGGCTGGTAGAGGCCATGCTGGAGCTGCGCATGCAGGCCAGGAAGAACAAGGATTTTGATACAGCCGACAGCATACGCGACCGCCTCGAACAGCTGGGCATCACCATAAAAGACACAAAGGACGGCACCGAGTGGGAGGTGACAGCTTGAGAGGATATTAGCCCTGATTAAACAACCACCTCCACATTTACCAGTTTCTTTTGTTTCAGGTATTTAACGCTATCCAGTATGCTTACCCTGCGATGACTGGCTGACTTATCACCTACTATCATTGATATATCCACGCTGTTAACACTTATTGCCAGCACATATTTTGAGTATTTCTTCCAGGTGTCACCGGGAATAATCGACTGCATATACTTTTCTATCCTGAGAGATGTAATATCCGGATACAGAAATACCTCCGTTATGCCACCAATGGATTTTTCTATGCCGTTTTTAGTGAATTTTATATAGCCAATCTCTTCCATGGGCTTTATCCATGTCCTTAAGAAATAAAAGACAGCAATCGAGACCATTATTACCAGTCCTGCAAGTGTAAACCATCCCTCATCTGTCCTGGTAAACCTGTCAGCAAAAGACAGTACCGCCAATCCAAACATTGGTATTATCACCATCACCGAATAGAGTATCCTCATTCTTTTTCCGTACCTGCCCGGATTGTTGCTATCTGTTTTGTATATTTTATACATCTGTCTTCTATTGAATAGAATGAGTCATAGCATCATTTGATTGAGACTTTTTTATTTGTTTTAGTTTGTGCTGCAAACAGAATAATCACTATAACAATTGACATTCCAAAGGTTTTAGCCAAAAGACTCATAATTGATATCTCTCCTCCGGTTTGCCATATATAGTCAAGACAAAATAGAGTGATAGAACTGGTGACCCAACATATTACAAACGCTAATAAAAATCTGTATTTTTTCATCCAGGTAAAAGCCATAATACTATTTCTTAAACAGCAATTAAAATCCCTGTCAGAAGCAATAACCAGTAATTAATTCTCATAGCTATTATTTTCAATTTGTTTATGGCACAAGACAGGTTGATGGATCCTTTACTTTCTATCCATGGCATACTTAAGCAGGTATACGAGTGCCCCTACTATGGGTACCAGCAGTATAACCAGTATCCAGAGGGGCTTGGCAGCATCCTTCTCATGTTTAAGAATAAGTATCAGAGCTATTATAAAAAGCACCAGGAAGACAATGCCTCCTGTCAGTATACCAAAGGGACCAGCTATAAAAGCCATATTGCAGATTTTAGTTTAAGAATAAAGACTAAGGCTAATATACCATTTTTTCTTTAATTATCCTTTACAGCCTTAATCCTCAGGCTCCTGATCTAATAACAATAACGCAAACCGGAAGGATAGACAGCTGCGGGGCTACCGAGTCATGCCGTTGCTGTTGTTAATAAATGTACCGTCTGGTACCAATAATAGAATGTCGATTTATCTGCTTGTCTTTTCAGGCGCATCAGGAAGTTCCAGTTCGGATCTTCAATAGTTAAGTCTTTAATATCCTGACCAGCATAATAGGGAATCGGCGAAAGATCATTCGATAATGTCTTTTACGAGATGGTGCATATGATTCGTCATGAACTGCTTGATGTCATGTTCTCTTTCCCTGCGCTTTGCATAGCTGAAGAGTTTGGTGAAATTGATGGCGTAATTACTTATGGCATTCTCATAGATGTGCATCAATTCAGAACCTTGCAGGTAGTTGAAAAGCTTTTCTTCTGAAAAGAGGTCCACCAGGATTTTCTCTAGTAACGGAGTATAAAACTTCACCCTTTTCTCTGTTCTTCTGGAAATAGGTGAGCGTGTAATCAATTTTTTAATGACTACGGGATAGTTACTTTCTGCGATATAAAAATCGATGGCTTTGTCGTCAGGGTTGATGTAAAGTTCGTTTCTTGATGAGTCTTTCAGTTCATAGTATAATGACTCCATGAAGTCCTTTTCAATTTCAACCAGGATGATTCGTCTGCTGGCCTGGTGTTGTGAAAATTCATTGA
>CAZGUR010000272.1:0-4242 GCA_964529295.1 uncultured Rikenellaceae bacterium
TTCCCAAATGCTCTCTTTGACCATCAATTGTCCTATAAATATCAATCGAATCAGATTGTTCCAATTGCTTCAATTCTATTTCTTCATCAACCTTTATTATCATACTGTTTTTTTTTCAGTTCGTTGACTGAAACCATTCAAAATTCATTCAGGCTTAATCCAGTCCTCTCAACCATGCCTTCTGTATGTTATTCTGCAAAGCACCGGGTTGCTCAAGGGCAGTTATTGAATAATGCACTTTGCCATTTTCATCTGTAGTTTTTTCCAGTTCCAGACCTGCATAATTAAGATACCTGTTATAATCCATCTCCCTGGTTGTATATACATATTCAAATTCCTCTGACAGTGAAGTGCCGGCGATTATTTCAACATGAAAAATATGATCTTTTGCATCATCCAGAAAAACACGGTATTGCAGCACGGGTTTTACCTGTGACATGACCGGTGCTATGCAAAATACAATAAGGATTAATAAGAGCCTGAATCTTTTCATATTAAAACTGTATTAACCCTGCAATATAATAATTTATGCCCGATGCAGCCGTTTGAAGAGGCCGGAGATAATCTACGGCCCCCCAGACCATTTTAATCAAACCACAAATTGCAGGGCTGACTTCATACTCTAAATCTTCCTCCCGACATAAAATACATAACCGTAATATGCTTTGTATTTGTAATATAACTCTTCTTCATACCGCTGATAGTCTAAAAATTCCTCTGCGGTTTTGTTACCATTATATTTTTTCAGAAAAGATTTGTGAGTCTCCTGCATAGAGGAATAATAGTCTGTCCAGCAAGAATCGGGCACGACAAAAGTGGCAACCGGAAGATAACCTGCTTCTTGCACCTGCGCAACCTTGTTTGGGATTGTATCAATTTCGGGATAGGCTTTTTGCCAGAATTCCTGAATTTCGGCGGGTCGCTCTTCGGTAAACCAGGTACTTTCTGTAACTGCAATATATCCACCCTGTTTCAGGTATTTCCGCCACTCGTTTAGTCCACGCTTAAATCCAATGTTATAAATCGCGCCTTCCGACCAAATCAAGTCCAATTCTTTCTCCTGGAAAGGAAGATTCTCCATATTGCCGACAATGCCTTTTATCCTGTCGTGAAGATTATTAATCCGGGCTTTTTGATTGAATTGTTTTATAAAATCGGGGCAAATATCAATACCTGTAATTTCGCACGGAATATTTTGCGCCAGCACCCTTGTTTGACCGCCTGTACCACAACCAATATCAGCAACTCTGGACTTTTCGGTAAGACCGTCTGTAAAACTCAATGCTTTGATCGTTATTTCCGGACTTCCCGGTCCTTGTCGTTCTACATTTAAAAAATATTCATGAATTACATTCAGGTCAAATTCATGAATTGTTTGTTTTTCTTTGTTCATTTTCTTTTATCTTGTTGCATACACGTAAAGCATTACATTGCTTTCATTATTGTACGCAGATTAAAAACTTAAATTAACTCAATAGAAAACCGCTCCCGAAAAAAGGATTATCCGGGAACAAACAAAGATACAATCTATACAGGAAGTACAGATTGTTTACAGAACAATATCCGGATTAAACATCACCATCCAATTGATTTAGTGGGTACAAAGGTAAAAAAAATGGCTCACCTAAGTAAAACTTAAGCTTTTTTTGAATCTGTTTTTCTTTAATCGCTATCTGCTGTACCTGTTGGAGTAAGGTCTGCTTTGGGACTTCTTGCGTGAAGAAAAGAATTCCTGCTTCCTCTGCTGCTTTTCTTTCTCAAACTGCCTTTTTTCCTGGTCGTTCATGGGTTTATCCGTCTGGGGAAAAAGGCTATCCCGCACGGTCTCAATTTTCCTGTTTATCAGTTTTTCAATATCCCTGATAAAGACATTTTCTTCGGGTTCGCATATCGATATGGCAGTACCGGCCTCCCCTGCCCTTCCTGTGCGTCCTATCCTGTGTACATATGTTTCTGCGACATTGGGTATATCATAGTTTATAACATACTTGAGGCTGTCAATATCAATACCCCGGGCAGCGATATCTGTAGCCACAAGCACGCGTATCTCACCATCCTTAAACTGTGCCAGGGTTCTCTGCCTGTTGTTCTGGGCCTTGTCGCCATGGATGGCTGCTGATTTTATCCTTTGCTTTTTCAGGTTCCTGACTATCTTATCAGCCCCATGTTTTGTCCTGGCAAAGAGCAGCACCTGGTCTATCTTCCTGTTACCCAGTATATGGATCAACAGATCTTTCTTATCCTGCTTGTTTGTATAGTAGAGGTATTGCCTCACGGTGTCGGCCGTGGAGGATACAGGGCTTACGTCAACCTTTTCAGGCCTGTGCAGTATCTTAGCTGACAGTTTTACAATATTATCCGGCATGGTTGCCGAGAAGAACAGTGATTGCCTCTTTACCGGCAATTCAGCAATGATCTTACGTATATCATGTATAAATCCCATATCAAGCATACGGTCAGCCTCATCCAGAACAAAATATTCTATGTCCTGCAGTCTGACATATCCCTGGTCCATAAGGTCAAGCAGCCTGCCGGGTGTTGCAACCAGTATATCCACCCCTTTGCGGAGGGCTGATACCTGCGATCCCTGGGGTACACCTCCGAAGATAACAGTGTTTTTAATCCCGGTATACCTTCCGTAAGTCGTAAAGCTCTCCCCTATCTGTATAGCCAGTTCGCGGGTGGGGGTGATGACCAGCGACCTTATCCTGCGCGCTCCCCTGTCATGACCGTTGCGTGCATACAGGTGATGCAGTATGGGTATGGCAAAGGCTGCTGTTTTACCGGTGCCCGTCTGGGCACTGCCAAGTATATCCCTCCTGTTAAGGATAAGCGGAATGGCTCTTGATTGTATTGGTGTTGGTTCAATATAGTTTTCTTCTCTCAGAGCCCTTAAAACAGGCTCAATGATATTCAGTTTTTCAAATTGCATTATTCAGTGCTTGTGTAAATAAAAATTTTGGTGATACCCCCCGGACGTTCTCTTATTAAAAGGGCATAAAGGCAGGTAAATTAAAATTGTTGCAAAGATACGTCAATATCCGCACTTTACGTACAATATGGAGAGAATAATGAGTATCTTATCCTATCGTGACTTTATTATTTAATATAAATCACGCTCTTTTCATCTTAAACTCTTCAAGACGTATCAGCCTGTTTCGCATGATCATATATACAATCATGGTAATCCATGGTATAACGAACATTGTGATAATCCAGAACGGTTTGCTGTAGATTTTGTTTATCAGCATATCACTTAGTATGATAATCCATGAAAAAAGCGACATTACCAGTCCAACTGTCAGGAAAAACTGCGAGTTGTCCCAGTGCTGAATTTTAGCAAATGCGCCAAACACCGTTATCAGTGTTTGTCCGATAATAAGAGCCCAAACAGCCATGTAACTGATCTTGAAATCCGGGTTTTCCATTATTGACAGTTATTAGGTTCAATAAACGGGCCGGCAAGTCTCCATAAGGAATTTATTTACGAAGAATGACAGCCTTACTATTGCAGATTATAATTTTACTACATGCAATTTAAATAATTGCAGGGAATTAAGCAAAACTTTACCGTAGCTGCACAAATTCGTAAGCTGTACTGTACGGTGATGGAAAAGATTCCGGGGGGTTATCAATTCTACTACCGTAGCTGCATAAATTCGTAAGCTGCACTGTCCGGACCTATATCAAGCACCAGGTATCCGGCATTCTCATACCCGTCTTTTAGTGCATCCATTGTTATATGCCTTGTTCCTCCAAATTTCACAACATTCTTTTTATGGTCGTGACCGGCAACCACCATATCAATATTATGTCTGACACAAAGGTCCATCAACACATGCAATTCCTCAACGGGCGGGTTGGTGCTTGTAGTATGCCGTATGCGGAACAGGTTATTATGTGTAAACAGAAAGCAGTGCCGGCAGCCGGGACGTTCGTTCTTTAAAATATATTTAAGCCATTCAAGCTGGTCCTTCCCAAGGGTGCCTCCCCCGGTATCGGTACAGATAAAAAGATCAGTTGCCTGCGGTGTCTTAACGGTAAATATATATGTTGATGATCCGAAAAGGGAATAGAACTGTTTCCACCCGTCAAAATACAGGTCATGGTTACCAACTATCATAAAATAATTAAGTGAACCCACAGCGGGGAGGTGCCGCCTAAAAAGAGCATAATCCTCAGGATGACCGTCAGTGATATCGCCTGCCATCACTGCTGCTGCAGCCCCGGCTGCTGTTGCCT
>CAZGUR010000273.1:0-4225 GCA_964529295.1 uncultured Rikenellaceae bacterium
TATTTTTTTTAATAGTTTTAACCCTAAAGTTGCACTTGCCTCTTGAATTTTCCCTTTCTTTTTTTTACCAATAAATTTGAATATTTGATATTTAATTACTATTTTTGTAAATGAAGCTCATGCTATAAGCATAAGAGGAGCGAAATAGGGTAATGGTTATGTGAAAGAACAGGATTGTATTGCAGACATTGACTTTCACAATTAAGACCTCCGAAAGGAGTGTCTTCCTTATTATCAGACAGTAGATTCCGGGATTATCTTTTAAGAGAACCCGTTCCCGTCTTCCATAACCATCCTTCGCTCCTCTTTATTTTTAGCCCTTTTGTGCTTGGAGTCCTCGCAAAATTCTACTTATCTTAGCACTTAAATTTAATTGTACCCATCAGACAATGGTGAAATTAAAGAATTCTACAGAAAAAAATCAATCTTGTGAAAACTCATATCAGGAGAAGGGAAGATAATAAAAGGCTTATCATATTATTTGGGGGCTGGGGTATTGACAGAAATGCTTTTATCCCCTTATGCACTGATGATCATGATTTCATCCTTTACTATAATTATTCAGCTGACGAGCCACTGATACTTCCTGACCGTAAAACTTACGACCGGGTGATACTTCTGGGCTGGTCTATGGGTGTATGGGCTGCAGAGTATATGTCCGGATCTATGAACCTTAACCCCGACCTAAAAATAGCAATAAACGGCACCCCGGTACCGGCTGATGACAAATATGGCATACCGCTTGATAGATTTGAGGGAACGCTGGAAAATATTGATGAGACGGGCATGGATAAATTCAATATAAGGATGTTCGGCAGTAAGACTGTACTTGACAGGAACACTGAAAAGCTATCCAGAAGGAGTATCAGCTCATATGGCTCAGAACTGAGGTGGCTTTATAACAGGATGATGGAGAATCCGGATAAAAAATACAACTGGGACATAGCATTATCAAGTGTCAATGACAGAATTTTTCCTGCTGAGAACCAGATTAATTACTGGAAGAAGAGAGAAGAGACAAAGCATATAATACTGGACCTGCCACACTATCCCTTTCATCACTGGGGCAGTTTTGATAAGATGATAGATTTTCTGCTGCAGGAGAGTGCTTCAGACTTCACTTATAAGTAGATCCATATCACTGCCTTTCAACTTTTTTCCAAAATCACTTATTATATTGTTAAACTTTTTGTAGCCTGGTGTTTCCTTAACAGGTATATCCTCACCCCCGCTTCTTTCTATACGTGAGAGTACGAATGAGAGGCTCATCGTACCAGGATCCATTGCCGGCTGGTACTTTCTATCGCGCGGCTTCTCAATATTTATCTCAGTAAGCAGGCCCGCCTCGGTCAGATTATCAAGTATATCCCTTGCCAGTCGTACGGGTATCTGGATGTCTTTTGATATTTCAGAGGCTGTAACCGGACTTTCACCGGCAATGAATCTTTTAATTATAATGTTCAATATAAGAAGAGTAAGTATTCTTTTCTGATATGTGTTTATCTTCAGAGACTCAAACTCGAATTCATACCTGTTCACATTCTGGTTGGCAAATGATATTTCAGCGCCCATAAGTACAATCAGCCAGCTAATCTGCAGCCATACAATAAAAAGCGGGAATGCAGCAAAGCTCCCGTATATCGCCGAGTATTTTGAGACACCTACCTGCGAATTAATATAAATCATCTGCACCACCTGGAATAATGTTCCTGCTATAATGCCTGCAACAAAGGCTGACCTGAATTTTACCCTTGTATTCGGCATTACCATATATAACATGGTTAAGACCAGCCACATAATTATATATGGAGTGAATTTCAGAAGAAAGATCAGTGCAGGTTTTATGGTATTAAGAACCATGGCCTGGTCTGATATTCCGCTCATCTTTGTATTAAGGTATACTGTAACGCTGCCTGAAACAACGAGGAACAAAGGAGCAATAACCATTAATGAAAGGTAATCCGCAAATTTGCGCACCCAGGGTCTTGCCTTCTTTATCTGCCATATATGATTAAATGATTTTTCAATATGATTCAATACCTGCATAACCGACCAGAAAAGTATAAGCAGACCGACACCTGCAATAAAGCCACCGCTGCTTGACTCCAGAAAATTTTCTGTGATCTCCAGTATCCAGTTCATCACATCTTCATGGCCAAGAAGTGCATTTCGTATTTCCACCTCCATTCTTTCCTTAAACCCAAAACTCTGGGCAATACCAAAAGCAATAGCCACCATGGGAATTATAGAAAGCAGGGTGTTGAAAGTAAGTGCCGATGCCCTTAACTGAGCTTTATCTTCACGGAAGCCCTTAAAGGCAAGGACCAGTATCCGTATTTCCCTGACAAGAAAGGACTTTCTCCTGGGCAGCTCTCCCAGGGGAATGCGCCAGATATCTTCAGTAAGATATTTGATTTTTTGCCTGATCCACTGTCTGATCTTTTTCATTGTCAAAATATTTATTTCCCCCCGGATTTAAGCCGGTCCGGATAGTTTTAAACACTGCCTCTTCAGAAACCATGAAAAATAATTATAAATTGTTTAAGGAATTGGCATTAACAAATATACTAATGTTAAAATAATTGACTTTAGTCTTATTTTAATTATTTTCGAAGAAAACGGATATATGTATACTGATCATATCACTGGGCCCAGCTTAATAGTTGATAAATCCAAATGCCTTTCCAATCTTGAACGGATGGTGCAAAAGTTGAGGAAGAACAATATTTCCTTCAGACCTCATTTTAAGACCCACCAGTCGCGTACTATCGGACGCTGGTTCAGAACAGCCGGAGTAGATAAGATTACTGTATCATCGCTTAGGATGGCTTATTATTTTGCTGATGACGGGTGGGATGACATACTTGTTGGCATAGCCTATAATCCAAGGGAATACTCATTATATGAGAAGCTCTCCGGAAGATGCAGGCTACAGGCGACTGTTGCCTGTTCAGATACAGCACGTATACTGGCCGAACAATGCCGCTTCCCCCTGGATGTTTTGATAAAGACGGATACCGGTTATAAGCGTTCGGGTATTCAATGGAATGATACTGAAGAGATGAAAGCATGTATCAAATATCTTGCCTCCAACAGTAATATACATATCCGCGGACTGATGACCCATGACGGTAGCACCTATGGACTTAAGGATAAAAGATTAATACTTGATCATTATAACAGGTCTGTCAGCAGGATCAATCACTGCAGGGATGAGTCCGGTATCAGGGATTTGATTATCTCTTCGGGAGACACACCATCGGCATCCCTTGCCGACAGTTTTGAAGGCATAGATGAGCTAAGGCCGGGAAATTTTATTTTTTATGATCTTATGCAATATATTAACGGTTCATGTGGATTTGATGATATTGCAGTTTCTATGTATTGCCCTGTTATAGATATCAGGAGACGTGCAGAGACAATAGTAATTCACGGCGGTGCCGTACATTTTTCAAAAGACAGTGTTTTAACAGACGGCAGAACAGTTTACGGGATGCTGGCAGGAATAAACGAAAACGGATGGTATAAACCGGAAAAACCTGTTTATGTATCCGCACTTTCTCAGGAACATGGTATCATTGATTGTTCGGGGAATGACCTGATAAAAACCGTAAAACCCGGAAACCTGTTAGCTGTAATACCCGTCCACTCCTGCCTGACAGCCGATTGTAACGGTTCTTACCTGACAACAGGATCTGAAGTAATTGATCATATGAAAGGGAGTGCAGGATTAGGATATTAAACACCGGGGCTACTGCTTATAAACCTGATATTATGTATCGTTAAGTCTACTCTAAGCGTTTTTTTCATCCCTGTTATAACGGTAATAACAAAAGAGTCCCAGTTTATATATTTTAAATATCTTAAGGGAGCACTTCGTCGAACGCAGCATTATCTCTATGCGCCTTTGCCTGCGCTTATAAACATATGCCAGAAGCCTTGTTATTCCGATTAATCTCAGATTCTTATAATACCTCAGCAACTTAACGATGCTGGCAAAAGTCCGCTTATCGGTAACCTTATCATACAGAATATTAAGATTACTTATACTATCCTTTGTCTTAAGGATATATTCCCTGTTCGATTCGAGTCCGTCATGAATGAGACTGTTATCTATATGTGCTATATCTATCCCCGCTTTTTTGAGCTGGTAGGCAAAAAGTGAATCCTCATGCCCGTATTTCCTGAGCTCTTCATTAAACTTAAACCTGTGAAGTATAGACTT
>CAZGUR010000274.1:0-4221 GCA_964529295.1 uncultured Rikenellaceae bacterium
AGGGAGCTTGATAAAATATTCAATCCCTCTGTGGAAACAGTTTATGCCTTTGATGTTATTGATCTTGCCAGGGAGAAAGGCTGGTATGAGGGTCGCGACCGGGATTTCAGTTTCAGCGACACCTATGCACCGCTGGATTTCGGAGGGGCCCGTTTTTGCGAGGCACGTGTATGGGCAGGTTTCAACAGGGTAAATAAAGAGATGGATAAGTACCTTGATTATGCTATGGGAACAGACCTTAGCGAACGTATGCCCTTATGGATAAAACCTGACAGTAAATTGAGCGCACATGATGTGATGGAGCTTATGAGGGACTATTACCAGGACACACCAATGGATATGTCAAAGGATCTGGGTGCCGGACCGTATGGCAGCACAGTCAGGTGGAGACCCATGACATGGGAGCTTGACGGCGAGACATATTTCAATGAAAGAGCCATCTCAACACAGCAGACAGGTTTTTCATTTGTTGCCCAGTGCCGCAACTGGCTGCCTGACCCTGTTGGCGGAATATTGTGGTTTGGTGTTGATGATACATATTACACTGTTTATTCTCCCATGTACTGCGGAATTCAGGAAATACCACAATCATTCAAAGAAGGTAACGGGGATATAATGGAATTCAGTGATAATGCCGCCTTCTGGGTCTTCAACCAGGTATCCAATTTTGCCTATAACCTCAGGATGCCCGTGGAAGAAGATATCAGGAACAAACAGAGAGATCTGGAAACAGGATATATTGAAGAAACGGCAATGGTTGATAAGATAGCGGCTGAGCTTTATAATACTGAGCCTGCCCTTGCCCTTCGGTATATATCTGATTACTCCGTTGATGCAGGCAATAAAACAGTATCAGAATGGAGCGATTTCTATAAGTATCTTTTTACCAAATATATGGATGGTAATATCAAGAAAAAAAGGGAAGTGCCGGAAAACTATAAATATGTGACCCCGGAAGTCTCGCAACCCGGATACAGAGAATCCTGGTACAGAGCCATAATCAAGGCAACGGGTGATAAGTTTAAACAGAAATAATATAATCCTGCTCACCCCCTCATGCCATAATAAAGGATTATTGGTAGCCGGTATGGTCATAAACTGTCAGGATAAGGATTTCTGGCAGAAGGCATGTTCCCAGGCAGGTAAAACTACAGTGCCGTAAAGAATATACTTGTGAATACCGGTTAATGCTTTTTAACCGGTATTATTTTTTCGGCTTCCGCTCTATCTTTTTTATGACCATGGAACGGTCGCGCTTGTCGCCACCCTTTTTACCTACATAATCAACCCATGCGATATAAGTATTCACCTCATTGGGAATGAGCTGGTTTATCCTTATATAATCATCGTTCATATATCCGCGCAGGTCAAAATTATTATGATTATCTTCCCATACATCAACATAATACACATAGGGTCCAAGACCGTAAAAAACAACTTTCCCGTTCGAGTTTGTATTGCCTTCGGCCTCCAGCCTGGACTCCGCATCCCAATCGGCCAGTGAGGGATAAAGCCTTACGTTTGCCCCTGCCACAGGATACTCGTCATACCATTCCAGCACCTCTATCTCAAGTATGGTAGGCGACACAATACTGACAGTCTGGTAAGCCTTATCCACCGCCCCTGTCTTGCTTATGGCAGTAAGCGAGACCTCGTATGTGCCCGAGGCCGAATAACTGTGAACAGGATCATAGGCGTTGGACATATAACCGTCACCAAAATCCCATTCAAATTCAACGGCATTATAGGAATCGTTGGTAAAGACTATATCTTCTCCAATATAGGCTTCCACCTTATCGGTGTAAAAAAAAGCATCCGGGTATACCTCGCATGATGTAAGGATTACCGGGAATATAATCAATATGTAAAATAATTTTCTCATGACTCTGATATTTGGTTGTTTTAAAATAGTATAAATCAAATATGATGCCACATCAGGCAACAAATATAAATTTAATGTTAACAGAAATCATCCGTTCCGGTCTAAATATAAAGATATCAGGCAAATGCTTAATAGTAAAGCCCGTGACAGGAATGTATTAACTAACCATTCATTGGTTTTGCTAAGGTCAATCTACTGAAAGGCAGTATTGATCCGCTCATAACTTTACTCAAGAAAAAATATCACTATCTTTACAACCTGATTAATAAACAGAAACAGAGTATGATCAATATAAGGTTCCCGGATAATACACTTAAACAGTTTGAAGCGGGAGTAAGCAGTCTAGATATAGCCAAGAGTATCAGTCCTGGTTTAGCCAGGCAGGTCTATGCATCAACTATAAACGGAGAGGTACGTGACCTTTTAAGGCCGGTTTATGAAGACGCATCGGTAAAATTCCATAAATGGGAAGATCCGGAGGCCAGACACACCTTCTGGCATACCAGTGCCCACCTTCTGGCTTATGCCCTGGAAGAGTTATATCCGGGTATTAAGTTTGGTATAGGTCCGTCCGTCGAATATGGCTTTTATTACGATGTTGATCCGGGCAATGGAGTTGTTATCAGCGAATCTGATTTGCCGCGGATTGAAAAAAAGATGAAAGATCTTGCAAGGGAAAAGCATAGCACGGAAAGAATTGAGATAAGCAAGGCCGGTGCACTGAAGATGTTTGAAGAAAAAGGCGATGAATATAAGACAGAGCTGATCAGCGAACTTGACGACAGCAATATTACATTATATAAACTGGGTGATTTTAAGGATCTGTGCCGTGGTCCCCATCTGCCCGACACTGAAAATATCAAAGCTATAAAGCTGCTAAGTATTGCAGGTGCCTACTGGCGGGGTGATGAGAAGAGAAAGATGATGACCCGTATTTACGGCATCAGCTTCCCGAAACAGAAACTGCTTGAAGAATATTTGCTGATGCTTGAGGAAGCAAAAAAGCGTGATCACAGAAAAATAGGTAAGGAACTGGGACTCTTTGCTTTTTCACAGAAAGTAGGCATGGGTCTTCCTTTATGGCTGCCCCGTGGAGCGGATCTGAGACAGAGGCTTATAGATTTTATGACGGCCGAGCTGAAGCGGCGGGATTATACAATTGTTTCCACACCTCATATAGGAAATGTTGAACTGTATAAGACATCCGGACATTACGATAAGTACGGGGCCGACTCATTTCAACCAATAAACACACCCCAGAAGGGTGAGCAGTTTATGCTGAAACCCATGAACTGTCCCCACCACTGTGAGATATATAATGCCACCCCGCATTCATATAAGGACCTGCCTGTACGCATGGCCGAGTTTGGAACGGTATACAGGTATGAGCAACATGGCGAGCTGCACGGCCTTACCAGGGTGCGGAGCTTTACCCAGGACGATGCACATCATTTTTGTGAACCCGACCAGATGAAGGAAGAATTTAAAAAGATTATCGATCTGGTCCAGTGGGTTTTCAAATCACTTAATTTCATTGACTACAAAGCACAGATATCCCTGCGTGACACAATAAATAAGGAAAAATATATTGGCAGTGATGAGAACTGGGACAAGGCACAGAAAGCCATTATTGAAGCGGCAGGCGAAAAAGGTATGGACACTACTATAGTGAAGGGAGAGGCAGCCTTTTACGGACCCAAACTGGATTTTATGGTTAAGGATGCCATTGGTCGTGAATGGCAGCTTGGTACGATACAGGTGGATTATAACCTGCCTGAGCGTTTTGACCTGAGCTATATCGGATCAGACAACCAGAAACATCAGCCGGTTCTACTGCACAGGGCTATATTCGGTAGTATAGAAAGATTTGTTGCTGTACTTATTGAAAGCACAGCGGGAAAATTTCCCCTCTGGCTCAGTCCAGACCAGGTTATTATACTGCCAATCAGCGAAAAATATAATGATTATTCGAAAAAAGTTTTTAAATTCTTAAATAATTGCGATATTCGCACTCTGATTGACGAACGAAGTGAAAAAATAGGTAAAAAGATAAGGGATAATGAGTTAAGACGGATCCCCTATCTTTTGATTATTGGTGAAAACGAAGAAAATTCATCCACTGTCTCCGTCAGGAAGCAGGGAGAAGGTGATAAAGGTATAATGAAGCTGGAAGAATTTGCTGAATTTATAAACAAACAGATTAAAACAGAATTGCAGATAACAGAATAGAGAAGAGAATAAAGAAGTATAATAACTAAAGTAAGGAGGGACTAACCATAGCAGGACCAAGAAGAAACATGCCGCCCAGAAGAAGACGTGAGGACAGAATGCCTCACAGG
>CAZGUR010000275.1:0-4206 GCA_964529295.1 uncultured Rikenellaceae bacterium
GTAGGTGATGTGGTAAGCGATTTTAACAGGAGAAGAGGTAAAGTGGAAGGTATGGAATCGAAAGCAGGTTCAAGGGTTATTAAAGCAAAAGTGCCGCTGGCAGAAAACTTCGGTTATGTTACTGTACTCAGAACCCTGACTTCCGGAAGAGCTACTTCAACAATGGAGTACTCACATTATGAGGAAGTACCTGCAGATATTTCAAAAAAGATTATAGAACAAATTAAAGGAAAATTCTATTAACGATGAGTCAGAAAATTCGTATTAAACTGAAATCTTATGATCATAACCTTGTGGATAAATCCGCAGAGAAGATCGTTAAGACGGTAAAATCTACTGGTGCTGTTGTTAGTGGCCCTATACCGCTTCCAACGCATAAAAGGGTGTTTACCATACTGAGGTCGACATTCGTGAACAAGAAGTCGAGAGAGCAGTTCCAGCTGTCCAACTATAAGAGGTTGCTGGATATTTACAGCTCAACGCCAAAGACAATCGATGCTCTGATGAAGCTCGAGTTGCCCAGTGGGGTAGAAGTAGAAATAAAAGTGTGAAACCAGTAAAGATTAACTAAAATGCAGGGATTAATAGGCAAAAAAGTTGGAATGACTTCCGTATTCGATGAAAACGGAAAGAATATTCCATGCACAGTGATCGAAGCCGGCCCTTGTGTTGTTACCCAGGTCAAGACAAAAGATAAGGACGGTTACAATGCATTGCAACTGGGCTATGACGACAAGAAGGAAAAGAACAGTACGAAAGCTGAAATAGGCCATTTTAAGAAGGCAAACACAGGACCCAAAAGAAAGATTGTTGAATTCACCGGTTTCCCGGAAGGAGAATTTAAGACCGGCGATGTACTTGATGTGGATCTTTTTAATAATGATACCTGGCTGGATGTCAGGGGATGGTCAAAAGGCAAAGGCTTCCAGGGCGTGGTCAAAAGGCATGGATTCAGGGGAGTAGGTGATAAAACGCATGGACAGCATAACCGTGAAAGAGCACCCGGCTCACTGGGCGCTTCATCATATCCTTCAAGAGTGTTTAAGGGTATGAGAATGGGCGGACGTACCGGTAATGATAAAGTAATGGCTATCAGTCTGAGGGTAATGAAACTCCTGCCTGATAGTAATTTGTTGATAGTTAAAGGATCGGTTCCAGGTCCTAAAGGTGGTTACTTAATAATTACAAAGTAATGGAAATAGCAGTATTTGATATTGAAGGTAAAGATACCGGAAGGAAAGTAAGTCTCGATGACTCAATATTTGGTGTTGAGCCAAATGACCATGCCATCTACCTTGATACAAGGCAGTATATGGCACATGCGAGACAGGGAACACATAAGAGCAAGGAAAGAAGTGAAATAACCGGCAGTACGCGTAAGATTAAAAGACAGAAAGGAACAGGTACTGCCCGTTTTGGTGATATAAAGAATCCCATATTCAGGGGAGGCGGACGTGCCTTTGGTCCCAGACCAAGATTTTACGGCTTTAAGCTCAACAAGAAGATGAAGCAGCTGGCCCGGAAATCAGCACTTACACACAAAGCCCGGTCTAAAAGCATTATCGTTCTTGAAGACTTTAATTTTGAGGCTCCGAAGACAAGGGAGCTTGCAAGGCTGGAGACAAACCTGAATGTTCGGGACAAAAAATCACTGATAGTTTTTCCGAAACAAAATAAAAATGTATATTTGTCATCTCGAAATTTGAAGGGTGTTGATGTTGTAACTAGCGATGAATTAAACACTTACATCATTACAAAAGCCTCAGTGCTCATACTTGTCGAGAGTGCAGTTGACGTTTTGCATTCAACTTTTAAAAATTAGAAAACTTTTAGTAATGGATATTTTACTGAAGCCGATTGTAACCGAAAAAATGACTGACCAGAGCGAGAAATTTAATCGCTATGGCTTCATCGTTGCAAAGGATGCAAATAAGATACAGATAAAGAATGCTGTTGAGGAAATGTATGGAGTAACCGTTGACTCGGTTAAGACAATGGTTTACCACAGCAAGAAAAAGGTGCGCTATACCAAGTCGGGTATAATGTCCGGGAGAACACCTGTATATAAGAAGGCTATCATAACGGTGGCTGAAGGAGAAACGATTGATTTCTATAGCAATATATAACAGATTATGGCAGTTAGAAAGATAAAACCTGTAACACCAGGTCAGAGACATAAGATAATAAGTGCCCGTGAGACAATAACGGGCAAGGAACCCGAGAAGTCATTGCTTACCCCTCTTAAGAAAAGCGGGGGAAGGAACAAGAGCGGGCGCATGACAGTCAGATACCTAGGTGGCGGACATAAAAGAAGATACCGCGTAATTGATTTCCGTCGTGATAAAGACGGGATGACGGCAAAGGTAAAGACAATTGAATATGATCCGAACCGTTCGGCAAGGATAGCCCTTCTTTATTATGAAGATGGCGAAAAAAGGTATATCCTTGCGCCCCAGGGACTGAAGGTTGATGATACCGTTGTTTCAGGTACGGGTATCGCTCCCGAACTTGGAAATGCCCTGCCCTTATTGGAACTGCCCCTGGGTACCATTATACATAATATTGAGCTCAAACCGGGTAAAGGCGGTGCAATGGCAAGAAGTGCAGGATCATATGCACAGCTTGTTGCGCGCGAAGGTAAATATGTTACTGTTAAGCTTCCTTCGGGCGAGACCAGGATGGTGCTGGCAAAATGCAAGGCTACCGTTGGCACGGTATCCAATCCGGATCATTCACTTGAGATCTCCGGTAAGGCAGGACGCAGCAGGTGGAAAGGGCGCAGACCCAGAACAAGGGGTGTGGCAATGAATCCTGTGGATCATCCGATGGGTGGAGGGGAAGGACGCGCTTCCGGCGGTCATCCACGCTCCCGTACAGGACTGCCTGCTAAAGGTTATAAGACAAGGAGTCCGAAGAAATACTCCGATAAGTATATCATTGAAAGAAGGAAAAAATAATTGAGATAATATGAGCAGATCTATTAAAAAAGGCCCGTTTATTGACTTTAAGCTCGAGCAGAGAGTGATGAAGATGAACGACGCAGGGAAAAAGACAGTTATTAAGACATGGTCGCGCCGGTCAATGATATCACCGGATTTCGTAGGACATACAATTGCTGTTCATAATGGCAATAAATTCATCCCTGTGTATATAACTGAAAATATGGTAGGCCATAAGCTGGGAGAATTTGCTCCTACCCGTACTTTCAGGGGACACGGTGGAAGACAGAGATAAAAATATTTACTGATAAGATAAAATCTTGACAAATGGGTGCAAGAAAAAGAATTTCAGCTGAAAAGCGTAAAGAGGAAAAAAAGAAAACATACCAGGCGGTTTTGAGAAACTGTCCTACCTCTCCGCGTAAAATGAGGCTGGTAACAGATATGATAAAAGGTATGGACGTAAACAGGGCTCTTGATGTGCTTAAGTACAGTTCAAAGGAGGCATCACGCGCTGTTGAAAAGCTTCTGCTCTCCGCTATTGCCAACTGGCAGGCAAAAAATGAGGGAGTGCGTATTGAAGAGAGCAAGCTTTTTGTAAAGGAAGCCTTTGTTAACCAGGGGCGTACACTTAAAAGGCTGCAGACAGCCCCCCAGGGACGTGCACACAGGATAAGGAAAAGATCCAATCATGTTACCCTTATTATTGATAGTTTAAATAAGGAAGAAATAGAAAATACATCAAACTGAAATAGATGGGACAAAAAGTAAATCCGATAAGTAACAGGCTTGGCATTATAAAAGGCTGGGATTCGAACTGGTATGGTGGTAATGACTTCTCAGCCAAGCTGGTGGAGGATTCAAAAATAAGGGAATACCTTAACGCCAGGCTGGCAAAAGCCAGTATCTCCAAGATAATGATTGAGAGAACTCTGAAGCTTATTACTGTTACCGTAAATACCGCGCGTCCGGGTATCATTATAGGTAAAGGCGGCCAGGAAGTTGATAAACTGAAAGAAGAATTGAAGAATATCACAAATAAAGAAGTGCAGATAAATATCTTCGAGGTTAAACGTCCTGAGCTTAATGCTACCATCGTTGCCAATAATATTGCCCGGCAGGTAGAAGGGAAAATATCATACAGGCGTGCTATCAAGATGGCTATTGCCTCAACAATGAGAATGGGTGCGGAAGGAGTGAAAATACTTATCTCCGGCAGGCTGGGCGGAGCTGAGATGGCAAGAAGCGAGACCTATAAGGAGGGACG
>CAZGUR010000276.1:0-4194 GCA_964529295.1 uncultured Rikenellaceae bacterium
CTTAATTTGTCAAATTTCAAGAACTACAGTGAGATTGATCTGGAATTCTCACCAAGGATAAATTGTTTTGTCGGAGATAACGGGGTAGGCAAAACAAATATTCTTGATGCCATCCACTACCTGTCGCTCACAAAAAGTTATTTTGTCAATGTCGACAGTGTGAATATAAGGCATGGCGAAGACTTTTTTATTATTAAAGGGGTCTTTAATAATTCCGGTGAGGAAGAGGAGGTTTATTGCGGACTGCAGAAAGGACGGCGTAAGGTTTTCAGGCGTAATGGCAAGGAATATACGCGCATATCGGATCATATTGGCCGCTATCCTGTTGTTATGCTTTCTCCGGCTGACAGCAGCATTATTACAGGTGGCAGTGAGGAGCGCCGGAAATTCATGAATAATGTCATCAGCCAGTTTAACCGCGATTACCTGAATAATATTATCAGCTATAACAAGGCTCTTAAGCAGCGGAACAGGCTGCTCAAGGATTATGCTTCGGCCGGCAGCTTTGACCGTGATATGTTGATGCTCTGGGAGGAACAGATGCATAAGCCTTCTCAGGTTATTTATGACAGCAGGTCCGGTTTTGTTGGCGAGATAATACCGCTTTTCCAGGAATATTATGATCATATCTCCGATGAAAGGGAAAAAGTGAGGTTAAAATATAAATCGCAGTTGTCAAAGAGTTCAATGAAGAGCCTTTTTGAAAGTAATATTGAAAAAGACAGGATCATGCGTTATACCACTGCCGGTATACACCGTGATGACCTTGGACTTGAAATGGATGGTTTTCCCATAAGGAACATAGGATCGCAGGGACAGCAGAAATCGTACCTGGTGGCACTGAAGCTGGCCAAGTTTGACTATATAAGGGATAAAGGTAAGCTTAAGCCTGTGCTTTTGATGGATGATGTTTTTGATAAGTTTGACGGGAAGCGTGTTGAGCAGATAATCAAGCTGGTGGCGGAAAACAGGTTCGGGCAGATCTTTATAACGGATACCCACCGCGATCGTATGCAGTCTGTATTGTCAGAGATAAATATTGATTATAAGTTATTTATGATAGATGATGGTATAAGGGAACTGGTTTCAAACGGTAATAAAAAGGAGAATGAGAAGAAGGAAGACATTGAGTCTTAGCCAGGTGCTAAAGGAGTACCGTTCGGAAATGAATATAGATAACAGGCTCAAGGAAGTCAGCCTGCTTAATTCATGGGAGGATATTGCCGGCAGGGCAATAGCAAAACGTACCACCAAAGTTACCATGAAGGACGGGACCATGGTTATTTATCTCAGTTCACCGCTTGTACGCAACGAGCTGATGATGATACGTGAGTCACTGAGGGAAAGGCTTAATGAAGAAGCAGGAGAAGAGCTTGTAAAAAAGATTGTATTGCGCTGACTTCTGGAGAATATCACTGTTACCCGGATTCAATAAGGCTATAACTATTAAACAAATTCAAAAGGATATCCCCATTAGCCGGGTAATCAAGACTGGAAACTAAAATCCGGTCCCTAAGCTCTGAAATATATTGTTAAACAGTAACAATTTGTGTTGAGAGTATTTTTGTTTTCTTATTTTTGGAATATAACATACCATAGAAATAAAACCCATCAAAAAATGAAACTTAATCTCAAGCACTTTTGTCATTCACCAATGGTGGTGATATTGACAATGTTATTGTTTTTACCCGGATTATCATCAGCTGCCACTCAGTCTGATAAGGGAAGCTACAGCTCACCGGGTGAAGTTAATAAACGTATCCTGGAGATAAAACAGCAGGCCGGGCAGGGAGTAATGATCCATAATCTTACAAGATCTCCCGGAGGCACTGATCTCCTGATGATGGAAATTGGTACCGGGACCGGTTCAGAGTCGAAGAAGAACCCTGCCATACTCGTTGTTGGCAATATGGACGGTACCAGGCCCATAACCACTGAGGCAGCCCTGTACCTGGCAGAAAGGATTATATCTGACAGGTCCGCTTATGCTGAACTTACATGGTATATTCTGCCGATGGGTAATCCGGATGCCCATTCCAGGTTCTTTGATGATGTTCTTTTTGTTGATTCCCGTAACTTTGAACCACATAATGATGATATGGATGAGTTAACAGATGAGGATGGTTATAATGATCTGGATGGAAATGGTTTAATCACAAGGATGAGGCTTAAGTCACCTGACGGCATATGGGTTCCTGTAAGCAGTGATCCCAGGCTAATGAGAAAGGCTGAATATAAGGACGGTGAAAAAGGAATTTATAAATTATATTATGAAGGCACGGATGACGACGGTGATGGCGAATATAATGAAGACGGTAAGGGTGGAACAAATGTAAATGCGAATTTTCCGCACCTGTTCGAGCCTTTTAAGCCGGAGACTGGACTGTACCCGGGATCAACGCCCGAGGTATACGCCATACTGAAATTTGCTTATGAGCATCCCGAAATTGCAATGTCATTTTCTTTCGGGAGCACCAATTTCCTTCTTACCCCGCCAAGGGGAGGAAGAAAGGGCTCTGTGGATATGGACAAGATCTCAATACCGGAGTCAATGGCGAAGATGATGGGTATTGACCATACAAAAACATACACTATGCAGGAGATAATGGAAGGGGTTCAGCCAATGCTACCTCCGGGTATGGAGGTGGATGAAAGCATGGTAGCCAGTTTCCTGGGGCTGGGTGCTGTGGTTAATCCCATGCAGGAAGACCTGGT
This sequence comes from uncultured Rikenellaceae bacterium, assembly GCA_964529295.1. Classification (GTDB taxonomy): domain Bacteria; phylum Bacteroidota; class Bacteroidia; order Bacteroidales; family VadinHA17; genus UBA9300. The sequence goes on from CAZGUR010000276.1 coordinate 2,716, forward strand.
ATTCTACAACAGCATCAGCGAGGAATATAAAAAATACCTGGAGGATAAGGCCGGCAAATCAGAAAGGCTGGACCCGGCTCCCGCAAAAGAAGGCTCCTTTGAGTTATGGTCATATTATCACCTTGGTGTTCCCGTATTTTCGATGGACCTGTGGGGAGTTCCAAAAAAGCAGGAAGAGAAGAAAGAATCAAGCGGCATCACGATTGATGCGCTAGAAAAGATGAGCACCGACGAGTTTATTGCCCTGGGAGAAGATAAAATCAGCCAGTTTCTTAAGGAGAGCGGTGCTCCCGGAGAATTCAGTGCCGACAGGGTAATTGCTATGGTAAAGGGCGGACAGGTTTCACCGGCACAGATGGCAGGGATGATGAAGCAGATGCCAAAACCTGAAGGTGACACAAAAAAGGGAGATACCGGCGAACAGGCCTTACTGGCATTTTCTGACGAGGTGCTGGATGGTGCGGGCTTTGTTGACTGGAAGCCATTCAATCATCCTGATCTGGGTGAGCTTGAGATAGGTGGCTTTGCTCCTTATGCCGACATTAACCCTCCGGCAGAAATGATTGATTCACTGCTTAATCTGCACGTACCGTATGTATTTGAACTGGTAAAAAAGATGCCTGAGCTTGTTATCTCTGAAGTTAAGACAGAAGAAAGGGGAGCTGGCATTTATGCTATCGATATCTGGGTGGAGAACAGGGGCTTCCTTCCTTTCTGTACACAGATGGGCAAAAGAAATAAAATGCCGGCGCCGGCTATAATAACTTTGGAGGGGGAAGGACTGGAATTCCTTTCAGGTAAAAAGCGCACTCCCATTCACGAACTGGACGGCAGAAAGGCGGTGAAGCAAAGATGGTTAATCAGGACTGATAAGGATATTACAGTGAGTATTAAGCTTGATTCCAAAACAGCCGGTCATGATTCAAAACAAATTAAATTAGAAAAATAGTCATGAAAACAATAAAAATATTTTCCCTTATCACAATATTATTCCTTAGCTCTGTATGCCGGGCCCAGGAGATAAGCGTGCCACTGAGGTTTGATCATTATTATACCTATGAACAGGTAACAGAAGCACTGCAGGCTCTTAGCAGGGCATATCCTGAACTCACAAAAATTGAAGAAGTGGGTAAAAGTGAAGAAGGAAGAATAATATGGGCCCTGACAATAAACAATTCCGCAACAGGCAAAGAGCTCTCCAAACCAGGTGTTTATGTGGACGGAAATATTCACGGCAATGAGATACAGGCAGGCGAAGTATGTCTTTACCTTGCAAACAGACTCCTTACTAAATACTCTGAAAACGAAGATATTAAAAAGATAGTCGACAGGAATGTGTTTTATATCATACCCGTTGTAAATGTGGATGGAAGGTATCATTTTTTCAATGATCCCAATACTCCGAGTTCGAACCGTAGCCTCCGCATACCTATGGATGATGACCGTGACGGTCTGTTTGATGAAGATTTTCCGGAAGAC
>CAZGUR010000277.1:0-4153 GCA_964529295.1 uncultured Rikenellaceae bacterium
ACCGGACGTCCCGGTAGCGCCGCATCAATACGTTTGAGGGGTGCAACCACTATCGGGGGCTCTCAGGCTCCTCTTATTATCGTTGATGGTGTTATGCTTGAGGGTACTCTCGCCGACATCAATGTTAACGATATTGAGAATATGGAGGTTGTCAAGGGTGCTGCTGCATCTGCCCTCTATGGTTCACGTGCCGGTAACGGAGTTATCTCCATTACTACTAAAAGAGGCCGTAACATTGTATCGGGTACCACCAGTGTTACCGTGAGAAGTGAATTTGGTGAGTCCAGGATAGCCAATAAGATGAAAGTTTCGAAACATCATGTTAACAAGCTTGCCGATGACTGGGCAAGTGAAGACAGGTATACCAGGTATGACGGTATTCTTACCTACGGAGATCTCCCAAGCCATACTAATCCTGACAGCCTGGGCTTTGTGCTCTCCGGCGGACTGACTATGGACGACGACCATTATATGGATAATCCCTATGGCCTGGTGCAGGATCAGCTTGATCTTTTTTACCAGCCTGGTAATTATTCAACCAATTATGCCTCGGTTGCTACAAACACGGGTAAAACCAACTTTATGGCTTCATTTGAGCATGCCACACAGACAGGTGTTGTGTTTGGTGCCGATGGGTACAGCCGGAATAATTTCCGGATAAATGTTGACCACAGGTTCTCTGATAAGTTTACTCTCAGTACAAGTAACCTTGTTATCAAGTCAACATCTGACCAGGGTTCAATGGACTTCTTTTCGCTGCTGCAGCTGCAGCCGGATATGGACCTGCTCAGGAAGAACCCGGTTGATGGTTCAGACTACAGGCTTAATGTTGACCAGTTTGGTACAACCGTTAACCCTTTGTATCTCCTGAAGAACACTCAAAACATGTCTTCCAGAAACAGGATATTAAGTAGTTACAGGTTTAACTACATGCCTTTTGAATGGGTGAATCTTGAAGGAAAATACAGTTTTGAGAAGCAGGATAACTACAGTGATTTCTTCCGTGAAAAAGGTTACCTGATTCTTGCAGGAAGTTCTGTCAGTCCCACGGACGGTCAATTATCCAAATCCAACGGGCAGCAGATGTCCCAGGTATTCCAGTTAACGGCTAATTTCAATAAGGTGTTCGGCGACTTTACCACCAAAGGTAAGCTGAGTTATCTCTATGAAATTAATGAATGGGAAGGCTTTTCTACCGGTGGCCGTAATTTTGGTGTGGCCGGTGTGCCTCACTTTGGTAATACCTACCAGGCTGAAGCATATAACTCATCATATAACGGAGCAACAAAGGCTGAGAATATCTTTGGTATTATTGATGTTGATTACCTGTCCAAATATATCGCTTCTTTCCTGTACAGGATAGACGGTGCAAGCCAGTTTGGTGAAGATGAGAGGTACAACCCTTACTTCAGGGTATCAGGTGCATATCGTATTTCAGAGGATATATCAATCCCGGGCATTAACGAACTTAAAATCCGTGCCGCTTATGGTACAGCTGGTCACCGCCCGCCATGGAATGCACAATATGAAACATTCTCTATTTCAGGTGGTGTTCCGGTGATGAATAATCTTGGTAATAAAAACCTGAAGCCTACTACCATTAAGGAGACAGAAGTTGCACTTAATGTGGAATTCCTGAATAGATTCTCCTTTGAGTTTATTTATTCTAACACCGATGCAGAAGACCAGCACTGGCAGGTACCTCTGGCAGCTTCAGCCGGTTATCAGACACAGTGGCAGAATATGGGTACCCTTACTTCAAAGGTTTTTGAGGCCACCCTTGGAGCCGAACTGGTGTCAAGCCGTTTCTTCAGCTGGAGTGCCAATGCAACATTTGACCGTATAAGGCAAACAATTACAGAACTGAATGTAGCTCCTTTCACAACAGGTGCGCGTGGTAATGCCGGGGACCCCGGATCTTTCTATATCACTGAAGGTGCTGTATTCGGCGAATTCTCAGGTGAGAGATTCCTGAGGTCTATGGATGTAATGGCCGAGCAGCTTGCATTGCTGAGTGGACCGGGTCAGAAATACGAAGGCGTTAGCCTGGATAACTTCACACTTAACAGTGATGGTTATGTTATTGTTGCCGGAACGGAAGGCACCCTTAATGAGGCCCCTGTAAAACTCTATGATGAAAGCGGTAATCCCAAAACCGTAACTATTGGTGATGCCAATGCCGATTTCAATATGTCTCTGGCTAATAATATCAGGATAGGTGACTTTTCTATATATGCTCTTCTCGACTGGAAACAGGGTGGTGATATATATAACCTGACCAACCAGTGGATGTACCGTGATAACCGTGCATATGATATGGATCAGTTTGGAAAGGCTGAAAATGAAAAGAAAACGATTGATTATTATAAGGCTCTGTATAATGTGAACACTTACAATAATCACTTTGTTGAAGACGGCTCTTACCTTAAAATACGTGAGCTGGCCGTGTATTACAATGTTGATGCAGGATTGCTTGACAGGGTGATGAATGGTTTTGTCAAGAGCGTGCGTATTGGATTTACAGGCAGGAACCTTTATACAATAACAAGGTATAAGGGATTTGACCCTGAAGTAGGATCTACTGAAGGTAATGGTGACAGTACAGTCCAGGCATGGGATGAGTTTAATTATCCTAACTACAGGACACTGGCCGGATCCATTGAGATTAAATTTTAAATGCTAAAAAATAACATATTATGAAAAAATTATTATATAAATTTTACATACTTGTTATTGCTCTTGGTTTGTTTGCACCCGGATGTGCTGACCTTGAAGTAATAAATGAGACAGCTCCTGATGCAGAGCGGGCACTGGCAAATCCTTCGGATGTGCAGTCGCTTGCCGGAGGTGCATTCCGAACATGGCACAATGTAGTCCAGGAATATGACGGAGTTGCTCTGGCAATGGGTACTATGGCAGATTATGTAACCTGCTCATGGGGTAATGCTGCCATGAGGGATATGTCCTGGGAACCCCGGATTAACGGGTTCAATAACAGCCTTACCTACGCATATTTTCCAATAATAAGGGAGCAGTGGCAGAATTCCTATGCTGCAATAGCTGCTGTTAACCTTGTTCTGAACAGGCTTGAGGATGGTATGGATTTTGGCGGCGCTGACCAGAATGCCCTTGTTGAGGCATGGTGTAATTTTGTCAGTGGCGTGTCCCATGGATATCTTGGTCTTGTTTTTGACCAGGCAAATATTGTACAGTGGGATACCGATGTTTCCCAGTTGGAATTAAAGCCATGGGATGAAGTGTCTGCTGCAGGCCTCGATTTACTTGACAAGGCTATTCAGATTGCCAATAATAATTCATTCCTTGTTCCTGAGAAGTGGACAGGCGGACAGGCTATGACAAATGTTGAACTGGCCCAGCTTGCCAGTGGTTATGCTGCAAGAATACTGGCTTATCATTCAAGGACCAAAGCACATAATGATGCATTGGACTGGGGAAGGGTACTTACCTATGCCCAGAACGGTCATGATTTTGATTTTGCTCCTGAACTGGGTGGTAACTACTCTTTTTATGATATGTACTGGGTATATGCAAGGTACCCGGGCTGGGGACGTGTTGATCATCGTATAATAAACCAGATGGATCACAACTATCCCTCCCGTTGGCCAACATCAGGCGTATGGCCCGATGGTGATCCGGAGGAAGCCGACCCGTCACGCGATGCACGTCTTACAACAGACTTTGCTTACCTGGCATCCAATGCTTTTCCTCCTGACCGCGGATATTACCATTTTTCACATTACCGTTACAGCCGCTATGATTATGTAAGTGCAGATGTATGGTATGGAAACAAACCCAAGCCCAGCTTCCTTGCATGGGAGGTTAAACTGCTCGAAGCGGAAGCTCTTTTCAGGACAGGTAATCCAGGTGGTGCAGTTGCTATTCTGAATGACCCTGCCGGCCCCCGCAAGGTGCGTGGAGGACTGCCCGATGTTGACCAGGCTACCGATGATGTACTCAGGCTTATTCTCGATGAGAAAGATATTGAGTGCTTCCTTACCGGTGGCGGTATCGGTTATTATGATATGAGAAGAACAGACCGTCTGCAGCCTGCTACATTACTTCATTTTCCCGTGCCGGCAACAGAACTGGAAATATCAGGAGTGGAGCATTATACAATTCATGCTGTCGCTGA
>CAZGUR010000278.1:0-4103 GCA_964529295.1 uncultured Rikenellaceae bacterium
TTCCTTAATTTTATTAAGGAGCTCTGCCTTGGTCATTTTAACCTCATCTGGTATCTTCCCATCTTCTATATTCCCGGAACTGGAATTGCAAGCCAACAGAAATCCAAATGCTACTGTAAGCATTACAAATAAAAGTTTACTTCTCATCATATACATTTTTAGTTAATTAATATATCTTAAATTCTTAGTCATTCAAATCTTCAGGCTTAAATTGCATCCTGTCTGGTACCAGCAAAGTTTGCTCCAGTACAGGTGGCTTTATCTCATTCTCAGGAATTGAAAAATAGTCATTTTCCAGGTATCCTCCATTTTCCAGGATATTCCATTTTGCAACTTCATATGTAGATTCTAAAATATCATCCCATTCTATCATTTTGGGATAAATCTCATTAATAGCTTTATTCTCTATAGGCAGATCTCTAAGGATTGCCCATTTATCAGGTATTGCATTCATGCCCAATACGGTTCCAAGTATTCCTGCAACACTTGATGGATTGCAATCACTATCTTTCCCGCAACGCATTGAGATATTCATAGATTTCAAAAAGTCTCCTTCACCATAAAGTAACCCCATATATACATAGGCACCGTTAATCTGAACATCAATACCAATGCCATCAATAATCCTGTTTACACCCCAGGTCTTTTCCAACTCCATCCATGAATCTTTCCAATCCGGGTATTTCTCATGCAGGGCTATTACATCCTTTATCATTCTTGCATACCCGCTTTCTGAAGGAATTGCACTAAGACTATGTTCTACTAATTTTTTTGGATCACTTTCGAAAAAAGCTTCACTGTACATAGCTGCAATTGCCATCCCTGCATATACTCCATCTCCATAATTCATAATATGGCCAACCTTATCTCCCCATGCGTTACTTACATCTGTCATTCCAGGAGATATAAGTCCGAATAAGTCGGCCTCAATCTGAAAGTCAATAGCATCTCCCCATATTGTGTTTCTTGGGTGACCCGACATTGGAGGCCATATACCTCTCTGGAAATTTTCATATGCAGCTTTATTAGCGCACCATATTCTTTCAGGATCCAGGTGTCTAAGCCAATCTTCAGCGATTTCCTTTGCTGTTACGTCAAGTCCATTCTTCAATATTGAATACAGAAACATAAACTCAATGTAAAGGTCATCCTGGTCTGACATCTTATCTGGTGTCCATTTCTTCCAATTATTCTTATCGTTTGCCAGTTTCCTGTTCGCCTTCATTACTGCCTGGTAGTCATCCATGGAGGAAATAGCATCATTGTTTTTTGGGATCTCCAACATATACCAGTCGTCTAACTCAAAGGGTACAATCTCTTTCTGCCATTTAAATTCTGTCCATTGTCCCCAAAGAACTGCTATAGCCTGACCCAGCCATCCTCCTGCTAGTTTATCCTGGTATTTCTCTACAGAGATTTGTCTGTATTTATTATTTTCTGTCTTTTCCTGAGCAACCATAGGAGTTGCAAGAAAAAGAAACATACTCAGCAGGCAAATTAGCTTGAATGGCATTTGATTACTTAATTTTATTTTAATTCTCATATATAAGATTATTTTGGATTGTTTATAAGACTATGCATCCTGATAAACTGCATAAAAGGGGTACTGCACTGTCCGTATACGAACAGAGCAGTCTCCCATTTTAACCTAAGCAACTATTATCAATCATTCTTAAAAGAATCTACCAGTTAGGATTTTGTGTAAGGTTTTCGTTGAGCTGTATCTCGTTAAACGGAATTGGCCACAAGTAATGCTTATTGGCATCAAATTCCTTAATATAACCAGTTAGCTCAACTGTAACCAGAGTACCTGGATTAGCAGGATCTTCATAAGTCATCCCTTTTACTGTTCCAGCTGTTGAAGGACCAATTTGCCACCTCCTGATATCGTACAGACGATGACCTTCCAGTGCAAGTTCAACCATCCTTTCCCTGCGCACAATATCCCTGAGTTCGCTTTGTACTGTAGTTGTTACATCCGGCATGTTAACGTCATTTCTGCCTCTGAGCTCATTTATGGCATCCAGTACAGACTGGTCTATACTGGACCCACCCAACTCAATACTGGCCTCAGCATAAGTTAATAATACCTCAGCATATCTCAAATAAATAAGGTTTACACCACAATTCCATGGAGTCAGATAGTCACTTGTGCTAACATATTTCTTAAAATACCAACCCGTAGGAGTTACGTTTTCAGCTGAAGAAGTGATATCATCACCACTTCCATTTCCAGGGAGAGTATTGAGAGTAGCCCCATTGGCTAAAATATCTCCACTTACATAGACTGTATGACCAAGCCTTGGGTCCCTGTCGGCATAAGGATCAAACGGATCGAATCCACTTGCTCCGTCCGTTATTGGCAGACCTGTTGATTGCATAAGATAAGCATCAACAAGTGGTTTTGTTGGAACCAGCTGACACTGCTGAGTGTAAAGACTGTTAGCAGTATAATAGTAGAAGATAGAATGCGCATCAAGATCCTGGGCATACTGTCTTGCAAACATAATCTCAGAAGATCCCTCTCCGGCATAATCGAATAGTTCCGCATATGAAGGATGAATTCCATGAACTCCCAGATTCATAACTGCAAGAGCCGCAGTCCTGGCTTCTGAATATCTGCCGGCATAGAGCATTGCCCTGGCTCTCAGGCCATGAGCAACTCCACTTGTAACCCTTCCTCTTTCAGCCGGAGTTGCAGGCAGAGCAGCGGCTGCATTTGTCAATTCAGCAGATACAAAATCCCATACCTGTGCAACCGGTGTTCTGGTTAATTTCTCAGCCTCTTCAATGCTAAGTGAAGTTGTTACCAGTGGTACATCTCCAAATAACATTGCAAGATTGATATAAGCAAAAGCCCTAAGTGTTTTAGCTTCACCTGTTAATCTGGCATTCATAGCCTCATCAAGTTCTTCGACTTGGTCTACGTTCTCAAGGAATGAATTTGCTGCCTGTATTATTCCATAATAATAGGCCCAATCATCTGCTATTACGTTCTCGTTAGAAGTCAAGGTATTTTTCTCAACCGCAGACTCGGATCTCCACTGGAGTATGAAGTGAGCAATATCAGAGTATCCATCCATACTATTATATCTCCACATACCACCCAGTCTTGAGTAAATACCAGTTGAGGCAAACAGAGCATCCTGTTCGGTTTGCCAGTATAAGTCACTTGCCAACCTGTCCTTTGGAATAGTATCGAGCAGGTCCTCACAAGATACCATAGTCAAGGCAAGTACACTTGTAATAATTAATATTTTCAAAGTCTTCATAGTTTCAATTCTTAAAAATTAATGTTAAGGCCTATTGTTGAAACTGATGTTTGAGGGTAAGACGACTCAGGCCCTCTTCCGACAAGCTCAGGATCAATATCATACTTATTCAACTCTGCAAAAGTTAACAGATTGGTAGCAGAAACAAATACATTAATATTTGAAATTTTCAGTTTGCTACAGATATCCTGAGGCAGATCATAAGATAGTTTTACATTCTTCAGTCTTAAGTAGGAACCATCAACCATCCAGAAGTCACATATCTGAGCATTCTTCATTGTATACTTTGTTGGTCTAGGATAGGCTGCATCTGTGTTTTCAGGAGTCCAATAATCTGTGTAGACCTCATGTGTGAATCCTCCCCAGATACCATGTTCTTCAGTTGCACCTGTAACAAGCTTCTCCGAACCTGATACTCCCTGCCAGAACAATTGAAGATTCAGACCCTTCCAGTCCGCGTACATATTTGATGAGAATGTCCAAGCAGGATGTTCACTACCAAATATTACGAAATCTTCAGGCGTAAGGGTTCCATCACCATTTCTATCCTCATATTTTATATCTCCGGGTCCTACAGATCCGTCCCATGTTGCATAGGAATCAACCTCAGCCTGGGTTTGGAAGAACCCAAGAGTTGTATATCCATAGAATGAATTTATAGGATATCCTTCCTTGGTAATAGTTCTATAGTCGCTATTTCCGTAAGCTGAAATAAATGGTCCTGTACCCGCAAGGTCAAGAACAGTATTCTTATTATAGTTAGCATTAAAGGTGATTCCTAAATCGAATTCTCCGAAGTTTCTGCGAGCGCCTAAAACGAATTCGAATCCT
>CAZGUR010000279.1:0-1279 GCA_964529295.1 uncultured Rikenellaceae bacterium
TTACACTCACCATGTCCTCATATATCCTTTCCGTCTTTTTCACTGCTTCCGGTATGTCTGTGTCCTGGCCCCTTCAGCCGGTATCTTTATCTGGTATATCTTACCTGCCCTGTTATGAAGGTATGCCTGTCTCAGCCAGGGATTAAAAGCCTTCAGTATCTTGTAATTTGTCCCGAAAGTCTTTGCAAACTCAGCAAAATCGGTGACTGCCGTATCCACCTGTAAGGTTATATACTCAACGGGCGGGTACAGGTGATCAGCCGGTATATCGAACCCGTAGGCAGGAGGATCGCTGAATATTGTTTTAAAGGCCAGCACCCGGAACAGGTACCTTGATGTTTCTTCGGGCAGAAGAAGGTCGTAATAATTATGCTGGTCCTGTATATCAATAAGTCTGTCAATACCGTTTGATCCCCTGTTATATGAGGCAGCAACCATGGCCCATGAGCCAAATTTATCATATGCCTTGAGAAAATACCTGCAAGCCGCTTCGGTGGATTTTTCCAGGTGGTACCTTTCATCCACCTCCCTGCTGACCTCCAGACCGTATTCCCGGGCTGTTGAATGCATAAACTGCCAGTATCCCGTTGCGCCCACGGGTGATATGGCATTCGACAGGTTACTCTCTGCCACCGCCAGGTATTTAAAATCATCAGGCACACCATTTGCAGCCAGTATAGGCTCTATAACAGGAAAATAACGGTGTGCCCTTTTAAGCAATAACATTGTTGAAGAATGGAAATAGGCATTACTGTTAAGTTCACGGTCCAGGCTCTCGCGTGTATCGAAATTTTCCAGCGGCACCCTTTCCCCTGCAAAATACAATGAATCAGGTAAGGCAAATGATTTTACACGCTGCACCGTCTGTGTCCTTTCCGTCACAACCTCTTCCGAACCTGCATGCCCATCCTGCATCAATCCTGCAAGAACAATAATCAGCCCTACTGCACCCGCTACAGCCAGAGCCTTGATAAACAAGTTATTATGCATATAATAGTTTTCTTTTATTCAAAAAATCAAATACTTACCGTCCCTGGTCATTGTCTGCTTGCAAACACACGGTCAGTAATAACATAAACAAGAATGCAAAGTTAATGTTTTTACATACACTTCTGCAATAAGCCAGTACTTTAGGGATATGTTTTTCAGAACCTGAAATGCATACCGGAGAAGACACCAAAGGTGTAAGGGTTCCCGGAACCAAGGTCGCCTCCTGTATTGAGGAAATACCTTAGCTGTGGCTCAAGGTTAAGGGATACGTTTTCACTAATATTATATT
>CAZGUR010000279.1:1289-4081 GCA_964529295.1 uncultured Rikenellaceae bacterium
CCATGCTCATGCCCAGGGAGCTTGAAAGAAGCAGGTTTTCCACACCCTCCGTTGCCCCCAGTGCCTTTTTGAAGCCTTCATCACTTATAGCCCAGGCCCTGTTGCCCACAAGGAAATTATAGGACATGCCGCCGAGGATATTAAAATTCATAGTACCGTCAATCAGCTTATACTTCAGTATCAGCGGCACTTCAAGAAACTCAAAATTCTGTCTCACACTGTTACCAAAGGGTGCCAGGCCGGATTTTACCGGGTCAAAATTATCCTGTGAAAAAACTCCGTCTATCCTGTTGCCGGCTATATCACTCAGGTAGATATTATTATTTGTTGAGTTAACTGTCCCAGAGCTTGTCCTGACACCGAAGACCGTACCGCTTTTTGAGCTGGCATAGGGTTCAAAGCCTGTATACGAGTTCACACCCTGAACATCACGGCCAAGGGATGAATAATAAAGTCCTGTCTGCACGCTCAGCCTGCCGCTCATACGATAGCTGACACTGAAACCACCGCTATAGGACAGTACGGCAGACTCGTTATCATTTATCTGGCTCAGTGCCTGGTTAGCTGTTTTAATATTGGAGGAAAGGTATGTCGGCGAAACCATGGCACCAACCTTCCACCTGTCATTCGCTTTGGTTTCCTCTGCCGGCTCAACGTCAATCAGTCCGGTACTGAACACAATAAAAGGCTCACTCTTCAGCCTTATCTCATCCGGGGCAGGATCGTGATTTCTCAGTTCGCTGACCGGCTGACTTTTGGACTGTTCAAAAAACGGCATGGTAAACAGAAGACCGTCTATTTTTTCTATATTATCATTATCCCCTGCCGGCACAGTGGCTTTCGTAAGCACGGTCACAGCTGGTTCATTCTCTTTCCCGCCATTCTCATTATCAAGGGGGATATTCATATATAAAGGGTTGAACAGTGGCGACCCTGTGTTAAATGATGAGGCTATATTACCTTGCCCCTGACCATAGGGTGAACCGGTAATATAAAAATATGCAAGCATGCCCAGTGATGTAAGGACTGCTATCCCGGCAGCTATCCTGAAGAAGAGGCCCGTATTATTCCTTTTCTTAACAACCGGCGCAATATTTTCCCATACTGATTCAGGAGGAAGCACCTCCGTATTTTTCAGTCCTTCCCGGAATAAGATATCAATATTTGAATCACTCTTAACCATTCATCCTCTTCTTTATTCCCATGTGTATCTCAACCTTCTTCTGAAGTATTGCCCTTGCCCTGGAAAGGTTTGATTTGGATGTCCCCTCGGAGATCCTGAGCATCTCAGCTATCTCCTTATGAGAATATCCTTCCAGTGCATACAGGTTAAACACCATTTTGTATTTAGGCGGCAGGTCCATAATAAAACCCAGCAGCTCTTCGGTTTCCATCCCTGTTACCTCCGCTGTCTCCAGTTCAGGTAAGGTATCATTTGCGTAGCCGGGATCATCCACCTTATTCAGGTAATACCTGTTACGGTGTCTTTCCAGTGCCGTATTAACCACTATACGCCTCATCCATCCTTCAAAAGAACCATTTCCGCTGAAAGTATGCAGGCTGGTAAATATCTTTATGAAGCTTTCCTGCAGCACATCCCTTGCCTCATCGTAAGAGCCGGAATACTGAAGGCTTACTCCGTAAAGCTTAGCAGAGTATCTCCGGTAAAGCAATTCCTGGTCACGTTTATTACCTGCCAGGCAGCCCCTGAGTATTTTCCTTAATTCCGGCAATTTATTTCCTTTTAGATGATAAATATAGAAATAAATTATCAGATCAGGAAAATGTTCCTGCTACACTTCCACCAAATAAATAGATGATTATTGAGCTTATTAGGTTGCGTGCGGCATTTTTTTACCTAAAGATGTATCACTTCGTCGTAAGCAGCGGCCGCTGCTTCCATAATGGCTTCTGACATTGTGGGGTGAGGATGGATGGACTTGATTATCTCATGAGCCGTAGTCTCCAGCTTCCTGGCCACCACTATTTCAGATATCATCTCTGTAACGCCTGATCCTATCATATGCGCTCCCAGCAGCTCACCGTATTTAGCATCGAAAACCAGTTTGACAAAACCCTCTTTGGCACCTTCGGCGGCCGCTTTCCCACTGGCGGTAAAAGGAAATTTGCCTGTTTTAATCTCATAGCCTTTCTCCTTTGCAGCATCCTCTGTCAGTCCGCACGACGCCACCTCGGGCGATGTATAGGTACAGGCCGGTATATTATTATAATCTATGGGCTCCACCTCCATACCCGCTATCTTCTCCACGCAGGCAATAGCCTCTGCTGAGGCTACGTGGGCCAGGGCCGGACCATGAACTATATCGCCGATAGCATATAGCCCTTCCACGTTAGTCCTGTAATAATCATCAACTATGACTTTTCCTTTTTCGGTCTTAACACCTGCCTCTTCAAGTCCTATCCCTTCAATATTGGTGGTCACACCCACGGCCGACAGCACTATGTCGGCTTCTATCTCCTGCTGTCCCTTCTTTGTTTTGACAGTGGCTACACACTTCTCCCCTGATGTGTCAACTGATTCAACAGCAGAGCCTGTCATCACTTTTATACCTGCCTTTTTGAATGAACGTTCAAGCTGCCTTGACACTTCCTTATCCTCATTCGGAACAACAGCAGGCAGAAATTCTACAAGCGTCACATCGGTGCCTATGGAATTATAAAAGTGGGCAAACTCGCTGCCTATGGCTCCCGATCCTATCACTAGCATAGACTCTGGCTGCTTGCGCAGGGTCATGGCCTCACGGTAACCGATGATCTTTTTGCCGTCTTGC
>CAZGUR010000280.1:0-4081 GCA_964529295.1 uncultured Rikenellaceae bacterium
ATATGGACTTATCAGGGAAGGGGCCAGGGCAAAAGAATATGAATCGGCAATCGCATGGTTGGCTGATTGTGGACATGTTTACAGGATCTCCAGGGTGACGAAACCAAACATTCCTTTAAAGGCTTATGAAGATTTGCGCTCATTTAAGATTTATATTGTTGACATTGGTTTACTTACTGCCATGACCTCACTGGATACGGGCACATTGATTGAAGGCAACAGATTATTTACAGAGTTCAAAGGTGCATTAACGGAACAATATGTTCTTCAACAACTGATCAGCAATAGAGATTTTGTGATTAATTACTGGTCGGCAGAGCGATCTACAGCTGAAGTTGATTTCCTGATACAGGCAAATAACAGGGTTATCCCGATAGAGGTAAAGGCCGAAGAAAACCTGAAAGCCAAAAGCCTGAAGGCATTCAAAGAAAAATTCAATCCGGAAATTTCAGTCAGAACATCAATGTCGGATTACCGGAGTCAGGACTGGATGGTAAATGTACCGCTTTATGCTATAGGTGTTCTTGCTGAGATATTGGATGATGTGATATAAAAACTCCCTGAGAACGCTTAATCGGTTTCATTTCGGTCACCATAATTCACGTCAGTGTGTTCGGCGTAACCGGGGGACGAAGGAGAAACAGCTTTTTTCATAAATAAGGGTTTATTCCTTGACTCGGGCTATATTGCTAAGGATAATGAATCCTGCATAATGATTAAACCTGAAGACAATAGTATTATATTTAATCTTTCTTAAAAGGAGTATTAACAGGTAATAAAACTGCTATGAACATTTCCGGTCGACTCAGAATGTACTTATATGGTTTCTTGGTTTTTCAGATCCTGTTACTAAGTGGATGTGATTTAGCCGGTGATCCTAAAGAAAATACCCTTACCCTGAAAGAATTATCAGATCAATTTAAGGAGCCTCCTTCAGATGCAAGACCGGGAGCATTCTGGTGCTGGCTGAATGGTAATATCAGCAGGGAGAGAATAAGCAGGGATCTCAGGGAGATGAGTGATAAGGGGATGTCAAGAGCCGAAATATGGGATGTTGCAGCAATCAGGAACCAGGATAACTATATTCCTGCAGGCCCCGCTTTTATGAGCGATAGTTCAGTGGCAATGATCAAATATACTTTTAGTGAAGCTGAAAAGTACGGGATAAAAATCGGGATGGTAGGATCAAGCGGGTGGAACGCCGGGGGAACATGGGTCGAACCTGACTGGGCATCCAAGGCATTGTATTATTCGGAATTGACTCTTGAAGGACCACTTGACGAACCTGTTAAATTGCCATTTCCTTTGGTCCCTGAAGCCTGTCCAAAGAACAATGATGGGATGCCGGTATTTTTCAGGGAAGTTGCTGTTCTGGCACTGCCGCAAAGCAAGGACAGGAATATAGAAAATACTACGGATATTATTGATCTGAGTTCTCAGTTTGATGGTGATTATCTGAATGCGGAGCTGCCTGAAGGGGATTGGATGATCTTAAGGTTTATCTGTTCAAATAACGGGCAGAAACTTATTGTTCCTTCACCAAATTCAGGAGGCTTATTCATTGATTTTCTGGATCCTCAATCAACAATCAGGCATCTCAGCCATTTTATTAACAGGCTGGGGATAAGCAAGGAAGGCAATGATGATGGGGGACTCTCATATATTGAATTCGATAGCATGGAACTTGCCGAAGGAGTTGCGTGGACAGACTCAATGCCGGATATTTTTAAAGAAAGAAGGGGATATGATATAATAAAATATCTGCCTGCCCTTGCCGGCTGGAGCATTACAGATGAAACAGAAAGGTTTTTATATGACTGGACGAAAACACTCAGTGATCAACTGATATTCAGTCATTATGAAACAGGGAGGAAATTTCTGGAGGAATATGACATTGATCTTGTTGCTGAAGCGGGAGGACCGGGACCTCCAATATGGAATACCTGCCCGGTTGATGCCCTCAAAGCACTGGGAAGTGTCAGCATACCCCGGGGTGAGTTTTGGATCAGACACAGGAATATGTTCCTGATAAAGGAGGTTGCAAGTGCAGCACATATCTATGGAAAGAAATTAGTGGATGCTGAATCATTTACTACGTGGAGGAGGTGGAAAGACAGTCCCTATGTTCTTAAAACAATTGTTGACCGTGCTTTTTGTGAGGGTTTGAACTATGTCACCTTTCACACTTTTGCAAGTACGGCACCTGAAGACGGATTGCCGGGCAGAACTTATCATGCCGGATCGGATATCAACCATGCTAACACATGGTGGGAAAAATCAGGACCATTTATGGACTACCTCGCAAGATCCAGTTATATGTTGCAGCAAGGCATGTTCGTAGCCGATGCATGTTACTTTTACGGTGACCAGGCACCTAACTTTTACCCTGCCTATCATGATGTTCCTGTGAAACCGGTGCCTGAGAGCCTGGGAACGGGTTATGATTATGATGTCGTAAACAGTGACGTGATACTTAACAGGATGTCTGTTAATGACAGGCGCATAGTATTGCCGGATGGATTGAGTTATTCTGTGCTGGTATTGCCCGACCAGACTGATATGCCCCTTGATGTGCTCAGGAAACTGGAAGAAATGGTTCAGCAGGGCGCTACCATAATCGGAAAGAAACCACTCACCGTTCCTGGCTTAAACATGTATAATCAGGAAAATAAGGAATTATCCGCCATCAGCGATCGTTTATGGGCAGGAATAGATGGTGAAAAAGTAAAGGTTAATAATTATGGTGAAGGCAGGGTAATATATAATATGACGGCCCGTGAAGTTTTACTGGGTGATGGTATAGAGAGGGATTTTATCCATGATGGCGAACAGGCTCTTGATTATATTCACAGGCAGACGGATGATTATGATATTTATTTCATAAGAAACAAAACATCAAGTACATATTCGGGCGATTGTTCATTCAGAACAGGTAACAGGTATCCTGAATTATGGGATCCCTCAACCGGAACCCAGGTACGCCCGGAGAAATTTTCAGGTTCGAATGGACGAGTTGACCTTAATCTCGACCTGGAACCGGGTGCTTCGGTTTTTGTGGTTTTCACAAAGGAGAAAAGAGCGGTTCCGGTAAATAATAATTATACGGCAGGTGCTGAGAAGAAAATTATCAGTATTGATAAAAACTGGAAACTGACATTCCCGGAAGGATGGGGTGCTCCTGCTGAGATTAGCGTGCAGGGACTGAAATCATGGACTGATTTTGATGATGAAGGGATAAAATATTTTTCGGGCACAGCCACATATACGAAAACTGTCGAAGTAAGTGATGAAAATATCGGTGAAGATGTAAGGGCATGGATTGACCTGGGTAAAGTGTATGACGTCGCAGAGGTTTTTGTAAATGGTCAATCCGCAGGTGTTTTGTGGAAAGAACCTTATCAGCTTGATATTACCGGATTATTAAAACAAGGCAAAAATGAATTTCAGATAGAAGTTGTAAATCAATGGATCAACAGGCTTACCGGTGATATGCAACTGGATCCCCGGGATCGTTATTGCCGTACCAATCAACCCTATATTACATCCGATATGGAGGAGAACAGCGATGAAACTTTCAGAATACAAACCGCAGGCTTACTCGGACCGGCAAAACTGATTTTTTGGGAATAGGACACTTTTTGTTGGCCGCAAATAAAGAACGCTAGAAACGTTGAAAGAGTTGAGAGAAAATGACGTTGATCATCCTCATTATCACAGTTTCTTGTAACTTATTTTCCCGACATAGACATTGAATCTCTTGTTTGTACTGAGTAATTTTTTATTACATTTATGTAAAATATTAATCATAAATAATGAATGTTAGGGTTGCAAAGGTATTGAAGAGTCTAATTTTGACATTTTTAGTTGTTTTTATTCTCGAATATTTGTTCAAATTTGGTTGGGCAACTATAACATTTTCAGATGCTTTAATTCTCTTACGTGAGATTTCAACAACTTTTTATGCATTAGTTATTTTTGTGGTGATATATTTTCTTTGGATAGATAAGAGAAAAGGAATCAGTAAAAATGAGAGATATTAATGGTGGTGAAATACCATATTATCATGATGAAGCTTTTGAGG
>CAZGUR010000281.1:0-4040 GCA_964529295.1 uncultured Rikenellaceae bacterium
CGCAGGTACAGATGCTGCTCAAAAAGCAGCAGATCTTTTGAAGTCTTCATCCAGCTCCGTGGTGTATAATCCTGGTGAATCATTCCTGCCTCCTCTATTGTCATTTCGTTGGCGTGAGCATACAGTGAACCAAGACCCCTGGCAGTTTATACCGGCTGGTCACATCAAAAACCATTGCCAGGCTTAATGATGACAGTCTTTTTATTTACCCTGTTGAAGACGCTCCTTTAAACAATGGTTATGTAACTAAGGTCAATAGCCTTTGTAATGCACGGAATGCCTGTGAAACCAATTCAGACCTTTGGCCTTCAGTAAGTTCGCAGCACTCGCTGGCTAACATAAATTTGCACTGCCCGGTTCGAAATTCGCCTTCAGACCAATTAATGATTTTCAGAAGGAGGATATCATTTCCAAGAAATGAGTATTCGACTCCCTGCAAGGTTTGAACAAAGGCAGTTTGTATTATTTCAATTTTAAATCCTGATCTTTGTTGCTATTCATTATCATTCTTAAAGCTATTTCATATGGCACAGAAATTTTTTATCCTGATCAACTATGGTACATACTGAACCAAAAAGAGCAGATAAGGCAATGAGCCTGGCAATGCAACTCGAAGATCATTTTTCTCAGTGCAAAATAGAGAAGCGATCTCACGAACGAAGTTAAATTCGTTTAACGTAGAGTTATGGTTACCTCAGGATTAACCAACATATATACCTGGAGATCACATTTCAGTAAAAATTTTGTTTAATCAAGTCAATCATCTTTAATAATCTATCATCTAGATTTTGGTAGTACCTTTGCTCTCCATGCCCATCTTTCCCATTTATCAGACAGTTCTTTGGTCATTTCATTCTTCAGTTTTGAAAGATCATTAGTTTCCGTACGGTCTTTCTCCAGATCATAAAGCTGCCATGACTTACGGCCAGACTTGACTATTTTCCACCTGCTGTTTACTATCATTCCTCTATTACCAATATGCTCAACATAATAGGCATCCCTGAGCAATTCTTCATTGTTACATATCGTTCTAACCAAACTCTCGCCTTCCATCGGAAATATTACATTACCATTATATAATTCCGGATATTTAGCTCCCGATACTTCAACCAGTGTTGGCATTATATCAATTATCCCTGCCAATTGTTTCCTAAGAACCTTATTGGTCTCGGTTTTGCCTGGCCAGTAAACAATAAACGGAGATGATATCCCCCCTTCGTAGGTATTACTTTTATAATTTCTGAAAGGAGTGTTACTATAATGTGCCCATTCTCTGCCATAGCTGTAATATGTATCGGGAGTACCTGGATTTTTTGAACCATCGTTTGAGTAATCAACAATAAGACCTTTCTTTGTTATTGTGGGTCCGTATCGTTTTACCCAGCTTGTATTATCAGACCAAATCTCTGAACATGCACCATTATCTGATAAAAACATAATCAAGGTATTTTCCAGTTGTCCCTCTTTCTCTAACTTACGCACTATACGACCTATACCTTGGTCCATGCAATCAACCATTGCTGCATAAACTTCCATCCTTTCAAGTTCCCATCTTTTATTCTCAACTTCATTCCACGATAGTATGTCGGGACCATCATCAGATAAGTCCCATTCAGGTTCTATAAGTCCGATATTTGTCATTCTCATAAGTTTCTCTTCTCTCAACTTATCCCAACCGACGTCAAACTTGCCTTTGTACTTCTCAATATCCTCAGGCAATGCATGTAATGGCCAGTGAGGCACTGTATAAGCTACATACATAAAAAATGGTTGATCTGGATAGTTATGCAGATGCTGATCTATGAAATTCACAGTGGTGTCAGATATGGCATCGGTCAGATAAAACTCCTGAGGATAATTGAGTAAAGTATCGTTATCATATACAAGCATCAGCGGATCAAAATAACTGCTGGCACCATCTATGATTCCAAAATACCGGTCAAATCCCCTCTGTATAGGCCAGTTATGCTTGTCGCTTCCATCTACCGAACCAGAAACATGCCATTTACCTGTCATATAGTTACTATATCCCACACCACGCAATACCTCTGCCAAAGTCACACATTTATCGTTTATTTCTCCTGTATAACCCGCCGGTTCGTTTGTACTATTGTTGATCATCGCTCCCAATCCGGTTTGATGAGGATGAAGTCCGGTAAGTATACTAGCCCGGCTTGGACAACACCTTGCAGTGTTATAAAACTGAGTAAACATCACCCCTTGAGAAGCAAGACTATTGAGATTTGGAGTTTCAATATCACCCCCATAACAGCCTATATCAGCATAACCAAGGTCATCAGCGAGAATCAGTACTATATTAGGTTTTGTTTCCTGATCATTTGTAAATCTCGAGAATAATAAAAAACAACTTATTGAAACTATTAATATTCCAGCTATTCCTGTAATTCTGATTTTGTTCATTCCCATTGTATTAAAATAATAATAATAGTATCTACCAACCAGGATTTTGTTCTAAGGCAGGATTAAGTTCTTTTTCGGTTTGAGGAATTGGCCATAAATAATGCCTGTCCTTATCAAACACTCTAGTAGAAGCTGGTACTTCAACAGTAATTAACGAGTTATCACCAGCTTCATAAGTTAATCCATAAACGGGACCAGACATTACCTCTTCAGCGGTTTCCCAACGAATGATATCAAAATATCTCAAGCCCTCAAAAGCTAATTCTACCGTACGTTCATGTCTTACTATCTCTCTCATTTCTACTTGAGTACCAATGGTTGTTATGGGAGGCATATCAACATCAGGTCTTTGTCTGATTTCGTTTATCGCATCCAAAACACTTTGATCTATGTCATTTGCTTCAATTTTGGCTTCTGCATAAGTAAGCAGAATCTCTGCGTAACGAATAATAATTATGTTAATACCACAGTTTGCAAAATCAATGAGATCCTCATTATTAATATATTTTCTTAGATTAAAGCCTGTTACAGTAGCGTTCCAGGTAGATCCAATTTCATCAGTTGTTCCACTTCCAGGCAAAGGATCGTAAATATTACCCTTAGGTAAAGTATCATCCGGAACAAAAATAGAATATTTAAGTCGAGGGTCTCTATCTTTGTAGGGATCGTAAGGATCAAATCCACTTAAATCATCTGAAATTTTCATGCCATTATTCATCTCATATTCGTCAACAAGAACCTTTGTTGGCACATAGGCGTTATTGGCGTTGTTTTGACTATATGGTGCCATGCGTCTAAATACATCATTATTATGGGAATTCTGCAAATACTGAATATCAAAAATCACTTCGTGATTGTTTTCCGCTGCATAGGAGAATAGATTCTTATAAGAAGGATATAAAGAATAAATGTCTAAATCTATAACTTCTTTAGCGGCTATAGCTGCATCAGAAAATTTTCCCGAAACCAGGAGAGCCTTTGCTTTTAATGATATGGCAGCTCCTTTAGTTACCCTCCCTATTTCTGTTTGGGAATTAGGTAGCTGCTCTGCAGCAATTGTTAATTCCTGAACAATAAACTCCCATACCTCGTTTACTGGAGTTCGAGTCAGTTTTCTGCTATCTTCCAAAGAAATAGTATTAGTTATTAAAGGGACATCACCGTATAATGAAGCTAGCCTGTAGTAAAAAAAAGATCTTAAAAATCGCACTTCACCTTTTAATCGCTCAATTAAATCGGGATCAGATGCATCTACATTATCAACGTTATCAAGAAATACATTGGCTGCTCTAATTCCTTTATAGTTTCTTGACCATTGTTCTAAAATTGGAGCATCGTTGGAACTATGCAGACCTAATTCAATGTATCCTGCTGCTTGTTGAAGTACATTGACATGTCCCAGATCTGATATTCCATCCCACATAAAAAAAGTATTAACATTTTCCAAATATGTATAAACAGCATTTGCTGCAAGTGTGGCATCTTTATCCGTTTCCCAAAATATTTCTGTGGAGATTCGATCATCAGGAATTGTAATTAACAAATCCTCTTTGCTACAACCAAATACTAAAAACAGTATGGTAACGATTGGTATTATTTTGTAATATTTCATAATAGTA
>CAZGUR010000282.1:0-4003 GCA_964529295.1 uncultured Rikenellaceae bacterium
ACTCACAATCTGGCCAATGCGATATAGTACAGTCTTCTGAATAATATTATAGATGATCGGAAATAAAAAAATAGTAGTTGTTCTCCCTGCTTATAATGCTGAACAAACACTTGAAAAAACCTACAGGGAAATTCCATTTGATATAGTTGACGGGGTTGTGCTGGTAGATGACAGCAGCACTGACAGAACATACGACCTGGCTAAAAAGATTAATATAGACAGAGTTGTTAGCTTTGACCGGAATAAGGGATATGGTGGAAACCAGAAAACCTGCTATTATGAAGCCCTTGGTATGGATGCTGATATTATTGTCATGCTCCATCCTGATTATCAGTATACTCCTGCGCTGATACCTTCGGCCTGTTATCTTATCTTCAATGATCTTTACGATGTCGTGCTGGGCTCCAGGATACTTGGCAAGGGAGCCCTGAAAGGGGGAATGCCGGTCTATAAGTATATATTTAACCGGATTCTTACGCTGGGCCAGAATATACTAATGGGACAAAAGCTATCTGAATACCATACAGGTTTCAGGGCATACTCGGCCGGGGTACTGAGAAGTATAGATTTTTCTGAAAATTCAGACGATTTCGTATTTGATAACGAATTAATATCTCAGATACTGTTTTCAGGATACAGGGTAGGGGAGATAAGCTGCCCTACCCGGTATGACAGTGAATCATCCTCTATTGATCTTCAAAGAAGTATCATTTATGGCTTTGGTGTCCTTAGAACATCTTTTTCTTATTTTTTTGCCAGAACACTACGGATAAAAACAAAACTTTTTAAATAGCATTATGAAATTCCGTTATTACCTGCCTTATATTATAGCTTATGCAACGGTATCTGTTCTGTTCATGGCCACGATCAATAAGGGATTCTTCTGGGATACGGTCCAGCTGGCGTCCAAACATGCGAGTCATTTTTATGATACTGATTTCAGTAATATTTTATTGCCCGACGCAATTGATAGCGGACATATACCTGCATTTGGGATGTATCATGCCCTGGTATGGAAAATATTTGGCCGCAGCACTGAGGCAAGTCACCTGGCAATGTTACCCCTGGTAATAGGTATCTGTATTCAACTGCAATTGCTTATCTCAAAGTTTTTTCGTCCGGAAAACAGAGGATGGGTGCTATTGCTTGTTATGCTCGACCCTACTCTTCTGAGCCAGCTTACACTTGTCAGTCCTGATGTATCCCTTGTTTTCTTCTTCCTCCTGGGTCTTAACTGCATAATAACTGACAGACGGTATTTACTTTCGATTGCAATAGCTTTTCTCTTCCTCACCAGTATGAGGGGGATGATGGTTTCGGTGTGCCTGCTATTTATAGACATAACAAGGAATATTGATTTTTCAGGATCTTTCAGGAAGGTATTTATTCAGTTATTAAGGAGAGTAGTTATTTATTTACCTGCACTGTTTGTTTTTCTTTCATATAATATTTATCACTACCATGTCAAGGGATGGATCGGTTTCCACGATGATTCACCATGGGCACCTCTTTTCAGGAAAGTGGGATTAAAAGGTATTATTTATAATATTGGTATCCTGGCCTGGCGGATAATTGACTTCGGGCGTCTTGGTATATGGCTCGTGTTTATTATTCTCCTGATCAAACTGAAAGGTAAAATATTTAAAAGAGAAGGTACAGGGTTCTTTATCCTCCTTTTCCTTTCTCTTGCTATCTTACTTCCTGCCAACATGGTGTGGGCTATAAACCTGATGGGTCACAGATACCTTCTGCCGGTTTACCTTTCTTTCTCCCTGCTATGTGCATATATACTGTTCAGCGAACAGATTGGTAATAAGTTAAGGAAATTACTTGTTTTGGTGTGGCTTGTCTTCATTACCACAGGAAACCTGTGGGTATACCCGGATAAGATAGCACAGGGCTGGGACAGCACGCTTGCACACCTGCCTTATTACAAGCTCAGGGACCGGGCTATTGAATATCTTGAAAATAAAGACATTGATTTTTCTGAAACCCAATCATTTTTCCCGAACAATTCGCTTATTGACTATTTCGACCTGAATAATGACTACCGGCAATTCCGGGACTTCAACAATACCGGTGAGTATGTTATTTATTCCAATGTATACAATATCAGTGATGAGGAATACGATCAGGTGAAGAATGAATACGAGCTTATTAAGCGATTCCGGCTGGCGACAGTCTATATTGAGATAAGGAAGAGAGCAGGTGAGGAGGAGCCGGACCCATGACTCAAAATGCCGATGCAAGCCTGAACTTTGAATCCTTACGTCGGTATCTCCAGGAAAACCAGCGCCCTGCCATGATCAAAGCTGAGACTGAATGAATCTCCCGTGCATTCATTAAGGGTTCCCATCCACCAGTTTTGCAGTTCAATCTGGTTGAGAGGGTATTTAAGTCCCGTTGAACTTATCCGCATCCCTTTGTCTATAGCGAATACTGATACCTGCTGTCCCGGCCAGCTGCTGATATCAAGTCCGGGTATGACAGGAATGAATATCCCATAATCAGTTACCATTTTAACTGAGACGGACTCGGCGTAATCGGCCAGCAGGGAGATATTGCCAAGGGTATGGTCTTCCCTGAGTCCCGTGGCCCCAAGGATAACGATATCGGTAATCCCCTGTTTAATGCAATACCTGACTGCTTTTGTAAGGTCATTTGTCTCCTGGTCATCAGAATGATGCAGTCTTTCATTATATTTTTGGCTCAGATCCTTTGGGACCGAATCAAGATCGCCTGCAATAGCCCATGGTTCCAGACCGTATTCTATGAGCTTTATGACCGATCCGTCGCAACAGACTATACGCCCTGCATTATTAAGGTACCCCAGGGCCAGGCCGCTTTCCGGGAAACGGCCGTTAGCAAGAATAGTAACAGGTTTCGACATAAGGCCAAAGATAAAAGATAATATTCAATAAACCGTGCAATAGCAACCGGCAATTGCTGGAACATCCTGTCACGGTAATCGGGTTATTGAGCCCTTTTGCGTTATTTCAGAAAGAGAAAGCAGGAATAATGTAACAACTGAAGCTGGCACACTTGTCCCACTTTTTGCAAAGTGATTCATTTTTTTTCGTAAATTAGTAGTGTTCTGCAATTAAGTAAAGCTTGTAAGTTGCAATATTTAATGATCAACCAACAAAACGAATATTACCAAAGTCCCGAAACGACCTCTGCTATTATTGGCAAAAAGTGCGCCAGCCCGGTGTACCCAGCTCCCCATCAACTAATCATGCCAAACCCCCGGCGTTTTTTTGAGCAAAGATCCATTAGTATACCTGAAACATTGACAAACACAGATAAAAACTAAATACTTAAAAAAAATAGAAATGCAACACAAAATCAAAGAAAGTAAAATGAAAAAGGTAAAAGGCACAAGTATTGTAATAGCGCTATTTTTATCCTTTAGCTTTTTCTTTTCCACTGTAACAGCACAGGAAAGCATTAACGCCACAGGCGGCAAAGCTTCGGGCACCGGTGGTACGGTGACTTATTCCGTCGGACAACTTGTATACCAGACACACATTGGAACAGACGGTTCGGTAGCGGAAGGGGTTCAGCAGCCTTATGAAATTTCGGTAATAACAGCCATTGAAGAAACCGAAGGCATAAGCCTATCAGTTAAGGCTTATCCAAATCCTGCTAGCGATTATCTTATCTTGAGTATCGATGAATTTGACATTTCAGGTTTATCTTACCGGCTGTATGATATGCGGGGAAAACTTTTACAAAACAAAAAGATCACGGGTAATCAAACAATTATTACCATGAGTGATCTTTTTCCTGGAAACTACTTTGTAAAGGTTTACGCCATAGGGAGGAACGACCGTGCTGGTGTTATTCAGGGAAACATAGAAGTAAAAACATTTAAGATCATTAAGAATTAAAGAGATAAACCATG
The DNA here is from genome assembly GCA_964529295.1 of uncultured Rikenellaceae bacterium. Lineage (GTDB taxonomy): Bacteria > Bacteroidota > Bacteroidia > Bacteroidales > VadinHA17 > UBA9300. The sequence goes on from CAZGUR010000282.1 coordinate 3,905, forward strand.
AAAAAGTTATTTACCGTTATTCTGGCATTTTCATTTGTCACAGGGATATTCTCACAGGCCCCCGAAAAAATGAGCTACCAGGCAGTGGTAAGAGGTGCT
>CAZGUR010000283.1:0-3981 GCA_964529295.1 uncultured Rikenellaceae bacterium
CCCGGCAACCGGGTATGGGCCGGGAATGCCTCCATGCTGATCCTGAGTACAACAAAAAAACAATTCGATTATAAAGGAAAAACAAACAGGCATGCAATGCATGATACAGGTGCAGCCAATGTTTCACTATGCCTCCAGGCAAATGCAATGGGATACCAGGCACACCAGATGGGTGGATTTGACCATGATAAAACATATAACAAATTTAATATAAACAGGGATCAATTCGAGCTTGCATCTTTTATAGCAATTGGAAAACCGGGAGATCCATTTTCCCTCCCGGAGGATCTCAGGAAGTCAGAAGTAAAACCCAGGCAAAGAAAAGAGTTAGATAAAATAGTTAAACAGATTAAATAATATTATTATACGTTATGTATCATTTTGCATATCGTAAAATATTATTAATATTGCGGAATAATTTAAAATCTTAATAATATGAATAATGCATTATACAACTTCCCGTCTCCGGAAAATGAACCGGTACTTGAATATCTGAAAGGCAGCAATGAAAGATTACTGCTGGAAAAAGAATTACAAAGACAGGAATCAACTGAAATAGAAATCCCCCTGATTATTGGTGGTAAAGAGATCAGAACCGGCAATACGGACACAGTAACCATGCCCCATAATCACAAACATATGCTGGCCACTTATCACAAAGCAGGTGAGAAAGAGATTCAGATGGCCATTAATGCATCCAAAGCGGCTGGCCGCCAATGGGCAAATTTCCCATGGACAACACGGGCCTCAATACTGCTGAAAGCCGCAGAGCTGATATCAACTAAATACAGGGCACAATTAAATGCTGCCACCATGCTGGGACAGAGTAAGAATATCCACCAGTCGGAAATTGATGCTGTTTGTGAGACAATAGATTTTCTGAAGTACAATGTATACTTTGCCGGCAAAATATATGAATCTCAGCCAAAGTCTTCGTTTAACCAGCTGAACAGAATGGAGTTCAGAGCATTGGAAGGATTTGTTTTTGCCGTTAGCCCCTTCAATTTCACATCAATTGCTTCTAACCTCAATATGGCACCGGTAATGATGGGTAATACCACGGTCTGGAAACCGGCCACCACTTCACTTCTTTCCAATTATTACCTTATGAAGATCTACCAGGAAGCAGGTCTCCCTGACGGTGTTATAAATTTCATTCCCGGCCAGGGTTCCCTTATCGGGAAACATATAATGAATTCATATGATATGTCAGGAGTGCATTTTACAGGCTCTAACGCAACTTTCAACACGCTTTGGGCCCAGGCAGCCGCTAATCTTACAGATTATAAATCATATCCCCGCCTGGTAGGTGAAACAGGTGGCAAGGACTTTATCTTTGCCCATCCCACGGCAAAAACAAAAGAACTGGCAGTGGCAGCTATACGGGGAGCATTTGAGTACCAGGGACAAAAATGCAGTGCTGCCTCAAGAATGTATATACCGGCTTCACTCAGGGATGAGACCATTGAGATGATGATAAGCATGGCTGAAGAAATCAAAATGGGTGATGTTAAGGATCCGTCCAATTTTATGAATGCAGTAATTGATAAAAAAGCCTTTAAATCCATAACATCATATATTGATTATGCCAGGGAAAGCGACGAAGCCAGGATAATAGCCGGAGGTGATTACGATATGAGCGAGGGGTACTTTATCAGACCCACTATAATCGAAACAGACAATCCCCGTTTCAAAACTATGGAGGAAGAAATATTCGGGCCTGTACTTACCGTGTATGTTTATGACGATAAGGATCTTGACAGTGCTATTGAATTATGCGATACTACCTCACCCTTTGGACTTACGGGAGCTGTTTTTTCACAGGACAGGGTAGCTGCAGCAAGGATATGCAATAAACTCAGGTATGCTGCCGGTAATTTCTATATAAATGACAAGCCTACAGGTGCTATTGTGGGACTGCAGCCTTTTGGCGGCTCAAGGGCTTCCGGGACAAATGATAAGGCCGGTGGCGAATTCAACCTTGTCAGATGGGTTAACCCGAGAACGATAAAAGAAACATTTATTCCGGCCACTGATTATAAGTATCCATATATGAACGAATAGACAGAGCAGGTAAAACCAGAATATGGTGCAGGCCAGACCTGCACCATATTTTAACAGCCGCTTTCACAGTCCAGGTAACCAGCACACAATTATATAAGCAATTCCAGACATTAAGCAACAATTGAATTCTGGTACTAATGTCTTTTATTTAATAAATCACTATTTTTGCTGCTTAAGTAAGCTCAGTCATGATATTGAATAATATTTCAAAATTTCTGTTCATGTTTTTCGCATTACTCACTCTGAATCTTAATGCGCAGGAGCAAGCATACATAATTGTACTGGGTATAACCCAGGACGGAGCTTACCCTCATATGGGATGCACAAAGGAATGCTGCAGCAAAGCGTGGGAAGATCCATCATTAAGAAGGAATGCCGTATCCCTGGCACTGGTTGACCCTTTATCTCAGCAATGGTACCTCTTTGAAGCAACACCGGACATAAGAGAACAGATGCAACTTTTCAGGGAAATTACAGGCGGTGACTATGATTACCTCCCCGAAGCAGTGTTTGTCAGTCATGCCCATACAGGTCATTATACCGGTCTTATGCAGTTTGGCCGGGAGGTGATGAATACGGATGGTATTACCGTTTACTCATTACCGGCGATGAAACACTTCCTGGAGAATAACGGTCCGTGGGATCAGCTCGTAAGACTGAACAATATCAAACCCATTAAACTTACAGATGGTTCAGAACTGGCTCTCTCGGAAAGAGTATCGGTAAAAACCTTCGCTGTACCTCACCGGGATGAATATTCAGAAACCGCCGGTTATACTATTAAAGCAGAAGGTTTTTCATACCTCTTTATTCCGGATGTGGATAAATGGAGTAAACTGGACAGGGATATTATTGAAATGGTTAAATTATCTGACCTGGCCTTTATTGATGGCACCTTCCACTCTACTGATGAACTACCCGGCAGGAATATGGATGAAATTCCACATCCCTTAATCACAGAAACCATGAACCTTTTCAGAAACGAAGATAAAAAAACAATAAAAAAAATTCATTTTATTCACCTCAACCATTCAAACCCGGCGCTTTTCGATCCCGGTACCCGCAGTGCAATAAGGAACAGGGGATTTGAGATAGCCGAGCAGGGAAGAATATATTAAACCGATCAGATGGATCCTGTATGGTTAAGCATAGCATTTATTTTTGGTTTCTTGGTACGCCTTATCGGATTACCTCCTCTTGTCGGTTACCTGGCAGCCGGATTTTTACTCAATTATATGGGTGCGGAATCAGGGGAATTCATTGAAACCGTTTCCGATCTGGGTATCACCCTGCTGCTCTTCACCATTGGCCTCAAGCTTAAACTCAAGAATCTAATAAGGCCAGAGGTTTACGGAACAACTCTAATTCACATGACCCTTATCACACTTTTATTTACAGGTATACTTGTCCTGACAGGATTAAGCAATGCCGGTCTGTTTGCAGGGTTCACAATTGAGCAGGCTGTCCTTATAGCCTTTGCATTAAGCTTTTCAAGTACCGTTTTTGCTGTCAAGGTACTTGATGACCGGGGCGAGAGCACATCGCTCCATGGAACTACGGCAATTGGCGTTCTGATTATTCAGGACCTGGTTGCTGTTATATTTCTGGTTTCCACAGCTGAACAATTACCAAGTCCATGGGTTTTTGCATTGCCTTTAATACTGTTTGTAATAAGGCCTCTGATCTTCTATATCTACCGGCAGATTGGTCACGGAGAGCTTCTCATACTTTTCGGATTCTTTCTTGCCCTGGTTTCGGGTGCAGAACTTTTTAAACTTCTGGGCTTAAAACCTGACCTTGGTGCCCTGGTAATGGGGATGCTTGTATCAGGCCATGTCAAATCAAATGAGATGTCGGGCCTGTTAATGCATTTCAAGGATTTTTTCCTGATCGGTTTCTTTCTCTCCATTGGTCTTT
>CAZGUR010000284.1:0-2359 GCA_964529295.1 uncultured Rikenellaceae bacterium
AGACCCTGCATACTCGCCTGGTGCAGATATACTGACCAAAATAAAAATGCCTGTGGACGCCCCTGACAGCAAGGTACCACTGGCAATTACATTCAAAGATGGTCTGCCTGTAAAAGTTAAGAACAGGGATGATGGCTCAACATTTACCAGGCCTCTTGAGATACTGAAATACCTTAATAAGACAGGTGGAGAAAATGGAATTGGCTATCTTGATATGGTCGAGAACCGGTTTATAGGTATCAAGTCAAGAGGGGTATATGAGACGCCGGGCGTAACAATATTATTACAGGCCCACCGGGATATTGAGGGCATGGCTATGGACAGGGAGGTAATGAGGCTGCGTAATATGCTCACTCCTAAATTCTCTGAAATAGTATATAATGGATTCTGGTTCAGTCCTGAAATGGAATTCCTTATGGCCGCAATAAACAAAAGCCAGGAACTGATAGATGGTACGGTAAACCTGTATCTATACAAGGGCAATGTTATTATCGAAGGACGTACATCCCCATCTTCACTATATGATGAAAAACTTTCAAGCATGGATATTGAAGGCGGGTTTGACCAGACAGACAGCCGGGGCTTTATCAAAATAAATGCCATAAGGCTAATGGCCCACAGGGCAATAATTGATTCAGTAAAAAAATAATACATTTTATAATGAAAAAACTGTGGGACAAAGGTGATAATATGAATAAGGAGGTTGAGCAGTTCACTGTCGGTATGGACAGGGTATTCGACCCCCGGCTTGCAAAATGGGATATCCTGGGTTCAGCAGCACACGCTGTAATGCTGGAAAAGACCGGACTCCTAAAAAAAAGCGAATTGATCCCTGTTCTGAACGCATTGAAAAGCATCTTTGAGAAAGTTGAAAAAGAAGGCCTTCATCTGGAACCCGGGGTGGAAGATATACATTCACAGCTGGAAATAGAGCTTACAGGGATGACAGGTGCTGCAGGCAAAAAAATACATACAGGACGCTCAAGAAATGACCAGGTACTGGTGAGCCTGAGATTGTTTATGCGTAATGAACTGGCTATTATTGGCAAGAAAGTGAAAGAGCTGAGCGATCAACTCCTTGCCAAAGCTGAAGAACACAGGGAGGTTCTTATGCCCGGATATACACATATGCAGATAGCAATGCTATCATCATTCGGGATGTGGTTTGCCTGCTGGGCTGAGAGTCTGGGTGACGATTTATTGCATATACAAACAGCTTTCAGGCTCAATAACAGGAATCCGCTTGGTTCAGCGGCAGGTTATGGCACAGATCTTCCTGTTGACAGGGACTATACTGCAAACCTTCTGGAATTTGACGACTTGAATATTATATCATCATATGCACAGCTTTCAAGGTCAAAGACAGACATAGCCTCCGCCCAGGCCCTGGCTGCTGTGGCTCAGACAATCAGTAAACTCTCGGGTGAGATGATCCTTTTTTGCAGCCAGAATTTCAGCTTTTTCAGACTCCCAGCAGAACTTACAACAGGGTCAAGCATAATGCCACAGAAGAAAAACCCCGACGTGCTTGAAATTATCCGTGCCGGATGTAACAGGCTTCAGGGTATACCTAACGAGATCGCACTGATGACAGCTAACCTGACATCAGGTTACCACAGGGATATGCAAATCCTGAAAGAGATCCTTATCCCTGCCTTTGACCGGCTACGGGAGTGTTTAGATATGAGCTCACTGACAATAGAATCCATAGAGGTGAATAGAAATATTTTTGATAATGAATTCTACAACCCTCTCTTTTCAACAAATGAAGTAAATAAACTCGTGAAACAGGGAATTCCGTTCAGGGAAGCGTACAGGCAGGTGGCAAGCATGGCTTCAGGCTCAAGATATCAGACCCCTTCACTGTCTGAATTCACCCACCAGGGGAGCATTGGCAATCTCTGCCTCAACAGGATCAGTGAGAGAATAAGTCATATAACAAAAACAATAGAACCACCTTCCTCTGAAGACCTTGCAAAAATTTTTTTTCAGACTACTGATATTTATAATCAGGTATAATTGAAATTCTTTGTTTCACATACCTGCAAGGCTTCTTTATAACTTTATGAAAGGCATTACGGATTGTCCGCTCTGAGAATAAAACCTTTACACAGAAGTATTACCCCTCTTTAATATATCACTTCTGTCAATCCATCCGGCAATCCAGTCGCCTACTTCAGAAGTGCCATAAGCATCCGGCTTATCAATATCCTCAGTGACAACACCTGCTTTCAATGAAGCTTCAACAGCCTGCCTGATAAGTCCCGCTTCTTTTTCAAGTTTAAAAGCATATTCAAACATCAGGGCCGCTGACAGTATTGTTGCCAGGGGGTTGGCAATATTTTTTCCGGCTGCCTGT
>CAZGUR010000284.1:2369-3090 GCA_964529295.1 uncultured Rikenellaceae bacterium
CGTGTATAGGCTCAAACACAGAGGTATGCAAGCCAACGGAAGCTGAAGGAAGCATACCAAGTGAACCTGTAATTACACTGGCCTCATCAGAAAGAATATCCCCGAACATATTTTCCGTCACTATCACATCAAAACGCTTTGGCCACTGTATTATCTGCATGGCAGCATTATCAACGAACATATACTCCACTTCCACCTCAGGATAATCTCCTGATAGTTGCTGCATGGTCTCCCTCCACAACCTGGATGTTGCAAGCACATTGGCCTTATCAACAATGGTGAGTTTTTTTCGTCTTTTCATGGAAAAATCAAAGGCCAGGCGACAGATGCGCTCTATCTCATAACGGTGGTAAATACAGGTATCATAGGCTGTGTCACCATCCTCTGAACGACCCTGGGGGCGGCCAAAATATATGCCCCCTGTAAGTTCACGGATAACAACAAAATCAGCTCCTTCAACCAGATCTTTTCGAAGCGGCGATTTATGCACCAGGGAAGGGAAAGTCATAACCGGACGGATATTGGCATAGAGCCCAAGCTTTTTTCTCATCTCAAGAAGTCCTTTTTCCGGTCTTACCCTCACCTTCGGATCATTGTCGAACCGCGGATCACCAATAGCACCAAACAGTACTGCATCAGATTCCATACAGATATTATGGGTCGCTTCCGGATAAGGATTACCTGTACGGTCTATAGCAACAGCTCCGACAAGTCCGCTTTT
>CAZGUR010000284.1:3100-3971 GCA_964529295.1 uncultured Rikenellaceae bacterium
CTCATGTCCGCACTTTCTGCAAACAGCATCCACTGCTTTAATGGCCTGATCAATTATTTCCGGCCCAATACCATCACCTGCAAGCACTGCAATTTTTATTAGCATATAATTTTGTATTTTTGAAATTAAAATTTTGAATTACTATTTTCGACAGGCCTGGTTTTCAGTTCCTTGTTTTCAATGATATTAAGCATTTTTATTGTTGCCTTTATGGCAGCTTCTGTCTGATCAACATCCAGTCCGCGCGTCTTATACTCCACACCCTTATACTCCCAGGTAATTGATGCTTCCACAAGGGCATCCGTCTTTCCCCCGGGAGGAATTATAACCAGATAATCTGTAAGCACAGGCCTGGATTTTTTCAGTTTCCCGTATATTTTCCACATGGCTTTCATAAAAGCATCATATTGTCCCTCTCCCACCGATGTTTCTGAATGTCTTTCTCCGTATATGGATACACTCAGTGACGCAACAGGTTTAAGACCTTTTGCCGCCGTAAGGTTGTAATTGATAAGCTTTATATTTTGTTCGTGAGATCCGTTCTTCAGTACATCAGAAATTATATAGGGAAGATCCTCGGTGGTAACTGTTTCCTTTTTATCTCCCAGTACTATAACCCTCTGTGTTACCTTGTCCACTTCTTCCCCGGAGAGCCTGATACCCAGCTCTTCAAGGTTCTTTTCAATACTGGCCTTACCTGAGGTCTTGCCAAGTGCATAATGTCTCGTCCTTCCAAACCGTTCCGGAAGTAAACCATTGAAATAAAGATTTCCTTTATGGTCACCATCAGCATGCACTCCGCAACACTGCGTAAAAACATATTCACCGGTAAGGGGTTTGTTGGCGGGTATCCTTAAGCCGCTGAACAACT
>CAZGUR010000285.1:0-3951 GCA_964529295.1 uncultured Rikenellaceae bacterium
ATATCATACTGATTCCTGCATCACCATCATAAACAGCTCAGCTTGTGTGTTTGTGGTATTGGGACAGGAGGCGGGGGAGGCTTATGGCTGAGCCGTGTCCGGGCAGGAACAGTGTGCATCCAGTGGCGGTAAGATTTGCCCAGCTTTTCAGCATCTCATCTGTATCATCACAGAAAGGAGGGTAGACGGATCTTATGAATATGCCAAACATGGCATCACCTACGAGGGCTATCTCGTTATCGACAATAATACTCATCGAGTCTGCGCTGTGACCGGGAGTGGGAATAATTTGAATATTTTCATTGCCGAAGGGACGGTATTCTTTTGTGACCATATCATCTGCTTTGAATGGACGGTACTGAAAATCCTTGTTACCTCTCTTTTCGCCAATAGAAATTAACAACCTGGTCAATGGTATGGTGCCTTTCGGCGGGGCGGTATAGCCATCAGTGATTGATTTCTCTGCCTCCCTGCTGACAATGATCCTGCAGCCGGTCTCTTCCTTAAGGGCAGCTGCATTCTGGCAGTGGTCATAGTGTGTATGGGTCAGTACCAGGCAGTCTGATCCGCCGCTCCCGAATGAAAATTTCTCCAGGCGCTTCCTGAGAGTGTTGTAAAAGAATTTTGCTGATGTGTCAACCAGCACCTGCCGGTCTTTATTCCTGACTAGGTATACGTTTGCAGGCAGGTGCAGTATCCTGTATATTTCTGTTCCTTCTTTTGTAGTCCAGCTCTTCATAATCTTAATTATTCACTGTAAAAGTAAGCGAATGAGGGTGAAATGACAAAAAATATTGGCTCACCGGAGCAGCTCACCATCGTTGCAAAGATTATCTTTTATTTATATATAAATGTATCGTATATAAACTATAAAAAGTGTACGCATATGTATTTTATAGTATATAAACTACAAAATGGATGACTATCAGGGTCAGCACTATTTTATCGCTTTTCTAAAGCCTGATTTTTTCTCCTTCCTTAAGCTGTCTCATGTCAAGAGCATTGTGAAAAGCTGCCAGGACCGGGTGATGTTCCCTGGGCCACGGACTGCAGCGGCAATAGTCAAACTCTCAAAGCCTCAAGCCCTCAAGCCCTCAAGCCTCAAGCCCTCAAATCATCAAACTCTCAAACTCTGTAAACAATAAGAAGTAGCATTATTAGTTTTATTCCCAGTAACTATCTTTGCATTCTTATATCCGTATGTTACCTGCATGAAAAGACTGATGGGCAAAAAGTAAATTTGAATTATGGATGGCGAAGTGAAATGTTACCTGCATATAAAGACTGATGGGCACAAAGAGAAAGAAAAATAAAAAAGCCAGTAAAAGAAGAAAGCTGGTATTTAACATTATCGGCTCTGCCATTGCCCTTTTTGTAGTGCTGACAGCTATGCTGGTACTGATGGTCTTTGGCAATGTATTTGGCAGGCTGCCCAATAAGAGCGAGCTGGAGAAGCTGGGCAACGAGGAGGCCTCCCTTGTCTACTCAGCCGACAATAAGCTGATAGGAAAATACTTTGCCGAGAACCGCACCAATATAAGCTGGGATGATGTGCCCGTTCACCTCAGGGAAGCATTGATAGCCACCGAGGACAGGCGTTTTTATGATCACCGTGGCTATGACACAAGGAGCTACCTCCGTGTTTTTCTTAAGACTATTCTGCTGGGCGACAGGAGCAGCGGGGGAGGAAGTACCATTACCCAGCAGCTGGTCAAGAATATGTATGGCAGGAAGAAGTATGCCATGCTGGGCCTGACAATCAACAAGCTGAAGGAGGTAATTATAGCAGCGCGAATAGAAGAGGTGTACACCAAGGATGAGATACTGCTGCTGTACCTTAACTCGGTGCCTTTCGGCGAGGATGTATACGGTGTTGAATCGGCCGCACACAGGTATTTCAATAAGCCGGTGACAAAGCTGCAGCTGCATGAGTCGGCCGTACTGGTGGGCATGCTGAAGGCCAATACCCTTTATAACCCGCAGATGAACCCGGAGGCATCAAAGGGAAGACGTAATACCGTTCTGTCACTGATGGCGGGTGCAGGATATATAAGTCCGGAAGAGGCCGGTGAGGCACAGGAAAGGCCGCTCGGCACCGACTATAACAATCTTAATAAGAATGGCCAGGCAGGTTATTTCATATACAGGGTCAGGCAAAGGGTGGAAGATATACTCGATGAAACAAAAGCCGGGGATGGCAGTAGTTATGAGCTCGAAAAGGACGGCCTGAGGATACATACCACCCTCAATATGGGTATGCAGCAGGCGGCAATAAGTACGGCAGAACGTCACCTGGCAGATATGCAGAAGCTGCTCGACAGGGAGATGGAACAGTCCGGTAAAAAAGAACAATGGTATGCCCGGCAGCGATCATTAATGAACGGAAGCGATACACTGGTAAGCAGGATGCAGGTATACGACCATGGTGGTATAGTAATGCGCACCCTTAGCCGTATTGACAGTCTCTGGCATTACTACCGCATGCTCAATGCAGCCGTGCTTGTGACCGATCCACGCGATGGCTCGGTGCTCACCTGGGTAGGGGGCAATAACTACAGGCTGCTGCCCTTCGATATGGTGCTGTCGCACCGGCAGTCAGCATCAGCCTTCAAACCCTTCCTCTATGCCACTGCCCTGGAGGAGGGAGCAGGACCATGTACCTACCTGGAGAATGAGGACAGGGATTACCCGGGTTATGACGACTGGCATCCGCAGAATGCAGACAGGCATTCGACAGCGGACAGCACAGTGGCTATGTGGTATGCCCTGGCACATTCACTCAACCTGCCTACCGTTAATCTCTGGTTTATGACCGGCGGGCGCAAGCTGGTAAGCACATGCAGCAGGCTCGGTATGCCCGTGCCCGGACGGGACGAGCCATCATCTGCACTGGGCAGCCTCGACCTGTCGCTATACGAGATGGTAAGGGCTTACGGCGCCATAGCCAACAGTGGCAGGATGCATGAGCCGGTGATGATAAACCGGATCACTGATCCGGCCGGTAATATTATTTACAGTCGCACAGAGTATCGTCCGCGCGAGGTTTTTGACAGGGAGACCACAGACCAGCTCACGGCCATGCTGCAGCAGGTGGTGGAGCAGGGAACAGCTGCCGGACTGAGATCACGCTACGGTGTGAAGGCAGAAATAGCCGGCAAGACAGGTACCGCGGGTGATTATTCAGATGCATGGTTTGTGGCTTACACACCAAACATAGTAGCAGGCACATGGGTTGGCGCAGCCATGCCTGAGGTGCATTTCCGTAGTGCTAAGGGTTCAGGTTCAGCCCTGGCCATGCCGCTTACGGCAGGAGTGATCACTTACCTGGAAAGAAACAGGCAATTAAGCAGTGAATACCTTGTGCCCTTTGACCTGCCGGAGCATAATTATGACTTCCTGGATTGTGATCCATGGCACCGCAAGGGTGTGGGAGGATTTTTTGACAGGCTGTTTAGTGATAACAATGAGAAAAAGGACAGCCTCAGCACCGAAGACAAGAGTAGCGGTCTGCGCTCACTTATCCGCCGGATCTTCAGGAAATAGCAATTCAGGCTGCCGGTTTTATGGTATTGGGAAAGGAGGCGGTGAGAAATTACAGGTGTGCTGTGACCAGGCGGTCCCAGGATCAAAAAGAAGTTTTACAGCGACTCCATATATGCTGCTATCTCTGTCCACAGCTTCCATGCTGCGTAGGCTTTCATATTGGCATTCAGCGGTTGGGAGTGGGCGGCACTGCATATATACCAGTCGACACTCTCGGTATGCGATTCCTGCCAGTTTATGGCCCAATTGGCATCCAGGCTGCCGTCGCCGTTGCTGTCGTAAAAGCATCCGTCATTGGCATTCTTATCATGGTAATAGTTGCCATCTGGATCATATGATTCAATATCGGCAAAGTCGTACAGGAATTTGTTATTATTTAAGCAGTAATCGCGTATCTGTTCATTACGC
>CAZGUR010000286.1:0-3947 GCA_964529295.1 uncultured Rikenellaceae bacterium
GAGGACTGGTGGGAAATAAGTAAACAGACCCTTGACTTCGGGTTTACCCTCTATGATCCGCCTGTGGAATGGAAACCTGAAGGTATGGAAGAGGGGAAGGAAAAGGAAAAGGAACAGACCTTATACACTGAAGGAAATATACAATTGCCTTCAGGCAGCTTTACCGCGGCTGAGCTGATGTCTATACTCAATACAGTGCCTTATGACATGACCTTTGTTGATCGTAATGACAGGGTAAAATATTTTACACAGGGACAACACAGGATATTTCCCCGCAGCCGTTCAATAATAAACCGGGATGTCAGGCTGTGCCATCCACCGGGAAGTGTTCATATTGTTGAGAAGATACTCGAAGATTTTAAATCGGGTAAAGCATCCCATGCCCCGTTCTGGATACAGATGAAAGGAAGGTTTATATATATAGAATACTATGCTCTCCGCGATAAGAAGGGTGAGTATGCCGGAACACTGGAGGTGTCCCAGGATCTTACGGAACTGAGGGTGCTGAGCGGTGAACAGCGGATATTGTCATACACGGATAAAGATAAAAACAGTGAATAAACTGATAATAACACCAAAAACAAAGATATTCGACCTGCTCGTCCAATACCCGGAGCTGGAAGATATGCTGATAGAGATGGCCCCGCAGTTTGATAAGTTGAGGAATCCCGTTTTAAGAAAAACCATCACCCGAATTACAAGCCTTAGCCAGGCGGCCACAATTGCCTCTATGGATGTGGAGGATATGATTAACAGGCTCAGAATGGCGGTTGGACAGGATACTGTTGAGGAATCTTCCGGCACAGGCATCTCATATAATACTGAAAAACAGAAATGGGTTAAAAAGAATAAACTGGCAGGTACAATTGATATACGTGATATGCTGCATGAAGGTGAACAGCCGGTTCATGAGGTTCTGTCATCAATAAAAAAGCTGGGAGACAAGGAGATGCTTATGATAATAGCCCCGTTTATCCCGGCGCCGCTGATAGATAAATCAACAGGTATGGGTTACAGGCACTGGCTGCATAAAGAGTCTGAAAGCGAATATCATGTGTATTTCAGCAAGTAAGGAAGGGGTGATTCCATTTAACTGTACACTCTCCGGCTGTTTGCTGGAAAACAGCGGCAACGGGCCGGCTGACATTCCTGGCTTAGTCGCGGTACCTGAAATACCTGTTGCATGAATCGTAGCTGAGAGGAACTTCAAGCTCCTTCAGGTAATGTATCATGGCCTCCGCCGTGGTGATATCATATATCTCAGCCGGATCAGGGAAATACTCTTCGTACACCATTGGGATATAGTCATTGATCGCAATGGACAGCAGACGGTCATCACGATAAGCATTACCTACCGGTTCCTTAATAATAATACCACCTGAAGAATCATTTTCCAGTATGACACCGGCGTAATAAAAACCCGCACCTGTTCCTTTAAGAAAAGATTTAATCTCCGACACGGTCATTTCATACCTGCACAGTCTGTTACCGAAAGGATCGATCCTGTATATCTCCATAAGGCTTATATCGCCGGTGTCAAGGTCAGCCCTTATGCCACCCGGATTCTGCAATGCCATGTCGGTGCCAAGATAACCAAGCAGGGCATCGGTGTAAAAACAACCTACCGTCCTGTTCCTTGTAAGATGTATAACGTTGGTGCCGATAACTTCTGAAAAGGCAGGATTATTATTATATGAATCTATAATAGTGTTGAGCTGTTCATCGCTTTCAGGATAAGCGCCCAGTTCAATTAGTTCAAAATCTTCCGAAATAATCTTTTTATCTTTTATAACAAGGGATATTTTACCGAGATAATCAAGGTATGCCCCTGCCTGATAAATATGCACTCCGTTAATGGTTGTGTCCTGTACACTGTGACTGTGACCACCGATGATAGCATCAAAATAAGGAAAATCATGAGCCACCGAATAATCGCTGCTGGAACCACGGTCATCATTATGACCCAGGTGGCTGAGTAGTATATGAAGGTCAGACCCGCTTTCTTCTTTTAAGCCGGAATAATCTTCCAGTATATCAGCAGCATCCTGGAATACTAAATTCTCAAGCTTACCGGGATGAGTTGAAGGTATAATTTCCCCTGGCTTCCCTTTTGTTTCAATAACACCCGTAAAGATTATCTTAAGGTCTCCTTCATTCAGGGTCACATGAGCCGGTGTCTGCTCAAGAAGGGGAGATGAGGATGTCATATTGGCACATATAAATTGAAAATCAGCCTGTTCCATCCTGTCCTGCAACACTTCCTGCCCGTAATCAAACTCATGGTTGCCCAGTGTTGCAAGGTCAAAGCCCACCCTGTTCATAAGATCGATAACAGGATATCCCTTTTCAGGATAGAAGTCCACCAGGGGGTTGCCGGAAAATATATCCCCGGAGCTGACCACTATAACATTGGATTCAGCCTCAGTACTTTCGATTATGGATTTTATCCTGCTGAAATTATCTATCTGTGAATGACTGTCGTTGATAAAGAAAATGCTAAGCTCTGTTTCTGTATCCTGACCGGCCCTGTTCTCACAGGATGTGATTATTATTGATATAATCAGAGCTAATATGTTGATAAACCGTCTATTAATCTTCATGATATAAATTTTGTGACATCTTGACATTCAGACCGGTAAAAATACTAATTAAAAGCACCTGAAAAAATTTCCGATCTTGATTTGTAATCAAAAATTTACTGCCTTTAATAACAGGTGCTAAATTAAAATGTTATATTTTTGAATAGAAAATCTGAATTATAATTAAACAGGTATGAACCTGGGAAAACGAGCTCATTAATCAGTGAGTAAGTTTTTACAGCTTAGCCTGCATTAAAATTTAAAACCATGAATAAGATTATTGCATATTTCCTGCTGCTTGGACTTATCACAGCAGGCTGCGATGGTACACATAACGAGCTTACAAAGGATGAACAGTCTGATGGCTGGATGCTTTTATTTAACGGCAGTGACCTTGACAACTGGAGAAGGTATAATTCCGAAGGAACACAGGGCTGGTTTATGGAGGACGGATGCCTGGTGGCCGATGGTACTGGCAGCGACAGTAACGGTTATCTTATCAGTAAAGATCAGTATGATAATTTTGATCTCATATTCGAATGGAAGATAGCAGATGGGGGAAACAGTGGTTTACTATACCATGTCATTGAGTCTGAGAAGTACAGTACACCTTATCTGACGGGACCTGAATACCAGCTTATTGATGATGAGGGTTACCCGGGTGAGCTGGAAGACTGGCAGAAGGCGGGAGCCGACTATGCCATGTACGTACCTGACCCGGAAAAAAAGAGCCTTATGCCGGCAGGTGAATGGAACTCATCGCGCATAGTGTTTAATAATGGTCATGTTGAGCACTGGCTTAACGGCGAGAAGATACTTGAGTTTGAGGCATGGACAGATAAGTGGTTTGAGCTGAAGAACAGCGGTAAATGGGAGAATGCGCCTGAGTACGGTCTGGCTCATTCAGGCCATATAAGCCTGCAGGACCATGGCAGCAGGGTATGGTTCAGGAATATGAAGATAAAAGAGCTGCCGCGTAAAGAAGGTGAGCCGGTGGAACTGTTTAACGGGGAAGACCTGGACGGGTGGATAGAATATGGTAATGAGAGATGGTACGTTGAAGACGGGCTGCTGGTATGTGAAAGCGGTCCGGATAAGCAATACGGTTACCTGGCTACAGAGAGGTATTACCGCGATTTTGACCTGACAGCCAATTTCAAACAGGTGTCGGATGGTAACAGTGGTATATTCTTCAGGTCTGTCTTTGAAGGAACAAAAGTCTCCGGATGGCAGGTCGAAGTGGCACCAAAAGGAAATGACACCGGTGGTATATACGAATCATACGGCAGGGGATGGCTTAAGCAGATTCCAGACATGAAAGAGGAATACCTTAAAGAGGGTGTATGGAATACCATACGCATAAGGGCT
>CAZGUR010000287.1:0-2195 GCA_964529295.1 uncultured Rikenellaceae bacterium
CAGCAGGCTGCCGAAGTCTTCAAATATCTCAAAATGCGGACAGTCAGCTGCCAGAAGCTGCCCCAGTTCCACTGACCCGTATTCAAGCTTTCTTTCTTTTTCTATCTCCTGCAGCTTCTTCCTTGCTTTCTCCTCATCGTTGCCCTCATATATAAAGCCGCATAACAGCAGTTTTATATCCCGCTCCTCCACCAGCCTATCCTTTTTTTTCACAGCTTCTTTATACTCATCCAGCACTTTCTGCCATTCGCCACGCGAGAGCTCGGCAATTGAGGGTCCTGATAATAATGTCATTGTCTGGTGACGCTCCTCCAGCCTGCTGGATATCTCATCCAGCCTTGCATTCACCTCCTCCAGCTCAGCTACTGAGTGCAACCAGTCTTCAACAACAGTGATAAGAGCCTTTTTTTTATTAAGAAAAGATTTTACTTTCTCTATCTCATCCCCATTCTTTTCCAGTTCACCTGCCAGCTCATCAAGTGTATTTTCGCCCTCATCCTTTAATAAAGTATTCTTTTTTCTGAACAGTCTCCTGCTACCAGCCCGTGCAGGGTGCTGATCTACCTTTGCCTGTACCTCTTCCAGCCTCTGTGTTAATAAGCTCTCCTTTTCCCTGGCCTCCCTGAGGTCTGATAAGAATTCATTTATCTTTTTCTCTATATCACTTAAGTCTCTTTTTCTTTTATCATCCTGCTCCAACATATAATCAAGTAGTTCACCCCCTATATCCATCTGAGATTTAAGGTCGGCTTTCCATGACCGGATAAGGGTTATATGTGTTAATGAACTGACAAGCTTGTCAAACCCGGGGTTCACCGGCCGCAGCTTATCATCCAGGTAACCCCGGGCAATCTCAAAGCTGCAGCTCACCCTGGGCAATGAGAGGTCAGATCTCAGAACATCCTCCGATATCTCCCCCGAGGAAAACACTTTCAGTCCCTCCAGCACCGATGTCTTTCCTGACTCGTTCTGCCCTATCAGGCATGTTATATTATCAGGAGAGACAGACTGCATGCCTGTATCGACTATTGACCTGAAATTCTCTATTCTGAAAGCTTTTAGTCTCATGGTACTTTAGATTTCAAAACCCATAACAAGAACATCATCAACCTGTGCTGCTTTACCTTTCCAGTCCTCAAAAGTATTCTGTATATGTGCTTTTTGTTTATCCATGCTCCACCGGGAGCCGGAAAAAATCAAATCCCTGAATTTCTTTATCTTGAATTTCTTATTTGTCTTTTCCCCGAACTGATCAGGGTAACCGTCGGAAAACATATAAAAGCGGTCACCTTCCTTAACCTCTATCCTGTGGTTGGTAAAAGAAACTTCCTCAAGCGGAGCCACTCCAATCGGCATCTTGTCCGGTTTTATCTCTTTAAGCTTACCGTCGCTTACCATTATCAGAGGCCTGTTGGACCCGGCATACTGCAGCACCGACCTGAACGGTTCATAAACACAAAGGGCTATGTCTATACTGTCTTTTTGCTCATATTGCTGCCCTTTCTGGTCGAGTGCATCCATCACCTTCTCCCTCATACTGTTCAGTATCCTGTTGGCACGAGGCACAACCCTCACCTGTAAGAGTTCATTTAAAAAGCTGATGCCTAGAATTGATAATAATGCCCCCGGGACACCGTGACCTGTACAGTCGCCCGCAGCAATAATGGTATAGCCTGCACTCTGATAGGCATAATAAAAATCACCGCTGACATAGTCCTTGGGAAGATAGATTATAAAATGATCTTTCAATATACCCGACAGGAACGATGTGTCAGGCATCAGGGCCCTCTGTATCATACTGGCATAGCGCAGGCTTGCCAGATGTTCATCCATAGCCTGGGCAAAAAGTACTGAATCGAAACTAGCCCTTTCCTTACTCATTTAATAACAAGCATTTGTCTTTGAATTTTAAATATAGTGCAAATATATTTAATTAAGCGGAAAAACGGGATGATGGTAATCACCTGCGGCTGTGACTGAAAAATTACTTTACTATCTTTGCAGATCAAAAGAAAGGGATAATAACAGACCAAAAGAACAGGATTATTCATGATATCTGTCGACAATATAAGCGTTTCTTTCGGAGGCAATGAGCTGTTCTCCGGGATTTATTTCCTTATTAACCCCAGGGACAGGATAGGGCTTACGGGCAAGAACGGTGCGGGCAAGACCACCTTGCTCAGGATCATCCATGG
>CAZGUR010000287.1:2205-3917 GCA_964529295.1 uncultured Rikenellaceae bacterium
ATGAAACCAGCAGGGGGCAGTATCTCGACATCATCAGGAGCAAGCACCGGTTACCTGCCTCAGCAGATGAAGGTGAGCGATAAAAGATCGATACTGGAAGAGACACTGACAACCTTCAGTGATATAAAAGAGATGGAAAGGAAGATAAGCAAGGTGACCAGCGAGATCGAAAGACGGGAAGACTATCATTCAGATGAGTATATGGATCTGTGCAATTCACTTACCGACCTTCAGCAGGAGTATAGCATGAAGGGAGGCGACCGTTATATTGCAGAGGCGGAGCAGGCTCTGACGGGACTCGGATTTGAGCGTGAGCAATTCAACAAACCCAGCAGCATCTTAAGTGGCGGATGGAGAATGCGTATAGAACTGGCCAAGATATTACTGGCACAGCCCTCCCTTCTGCTCCTTGATGAGCCCACCAACCACCTTGATATCGTTTCCATGCAATGGCTGGAGACTTACCTTAAGTCATATCCCGGCGCGGTAATTGTGGTATCCCACGACAGGGCTTTCCTTGATAATGTAACAAACCGAACAGTGGAGCTGTCGCTGGGCAGGATATATGATTATAAAGTCCCGTATTCTGAATATGTCGTTCTGCGGAAAGAAAGAAGGGAGCAACAGATGGCTGCCTATACCAACCAGCGCAAGATGATACAGGATAATGAAAGATTCATTGAAAGGTTCAGGTATAAAAATACAAAGGCTGTACAGGTGCAGTCAAGAATAAAAAAACTGGAGAAACTGGATCGCGTGGAGATTGATGAGGAAGACAGTTCAAGCATAAGCGTAAGGTTTGCCCCGGCACCACGCTCAGGCACAATAGTGATTGAGGCTGAAGGATTATCAAAGAGCTATGGGGATAATGAGGTGCTGAGGGATATTGACTTTATGCTGGAGAGGAAAGAGAAGATAGCTTTTGTGGGCCGCAACGGTGAAGGAAAAACAACATTCGCCAGGATAATAAAAGGGGAGCTCCACTACAGCGGCAAGCTGAAAAGAGGTCATAACCTGAATATAGGTTATTTTGCCCAGAACCAGGACCAGCTGCTGGATGAATCGCTTACGGTATTCCAGACAATTGATAATATTGCCAGGGGTGAAATAAGAACAAAGATAAGGGATATACTGGGGGCTTTCCTTTTCAGCGGAGAAGATACGGATAAGAAGGTAAAAGTGCTTTCCGGGGGTGAAAGGTCAAGGCTTGCCCTGATAAAACTGTTGCTCGAGCCTTATAACCTGCTGATCCTGGATGAACCGACCAACCACCTGGATATGCAGTCAAGGGACGTTCTGAAACAGGCTCTGCAGAAATATGATGGCACATTAATTGTTGTATCGCATGACAGGGATTTTCTCAATAATCTTGCAGATAAAATATATGAATTCAGGGCTAATAAGATACGGGAATATAATGGAGGAATATATGATTTCCTGAAGAAAAGAAAGATAGAAAACCTGAGGTCTATAGAAAGAAAGGATAATGATCAAAACACCGGCGGAACTGCTGATGCTTCTGATAACAAGATGCAGTACCTGAAAAAGAGGGAAGATGAGAAGTTGCTGAGAAAGAAAAGGAAACAGCTGACCGCAACAGAAAAAAAAATAGAGGAACTGGAGAAAGCAAAAGAGGAGATGGACAATAAAATGGGCTCGGAGCCCGGCGCCATATCCGACCCCGACTTTTTCAGTGAGTATGAAAAGATAAA
>CAZGUR010000288.1:0-3852 GCA_964529295.1 uncultured Rikenellaceae bacterium
GAGTATGCAGTCTGGCATATCCTGTACCCGGTGGTATTTTAAGCCCCCACATCCAAATCCGTGGTCTGTTATCTTTCCGGCCCGTTTTATAAGGACAACCAGGAAAATGAATCCCGCGAGCGCATTGGCTTTGCCGAGCTCGCAGGCTCGGTTCCCCGAAGCTTGCGGCGGGGTAAGCGAGCACCATTGGGATAATTTCCGGATCGATGAATCCTCGAGGCTTGCCTCGAGGAGAGTCAAATATAAAGATAATCTAGCGCATTGAAAGAATGGTGAGGATGTGATAAAAACCAAACATTTTGTGTGTTTCTGTGTTTAAATAAGTAATGAAGAGAGAGCTTTCTATATTGTTATCTTTTATAATACCGGAAGGTCATGGCAGTTTGGCTACCGGCGAGCATTTTGTGGTGCTGAAGCCATGAAAACAAAGATATCCGGGTACTTTTTCAGACATTCATAAATCTTAATCATTAATACTTAATTAATATGGCTTATTACATAAATAAAACAATTTCAGCAGAGTTCGACGATGCTTTGGAGCTGGTAACAGAAGCATTAAAAAAAGAAGGTTTTGGAGTACTATCCGAAATTGATATGCAGCAAAAGCTAAGGGAAAAAGTGGATGTTGATTTCAGGAAATACAAGATCCTTGGTGCATGTAACCCGCCGCTTGCCTATAAAGCCCTGCAGCAGGAAGATAAGATTGGCACCATGCTTCCCTGTAATGTAGTAGTACAGGAAACCGGCAAGGGCCAGGTGGAAGTGGCCGCCGTTGACCCGGTAGCTTCGATGAAGGCCGTTGATAATAAGGAAGTGGCTGTTATTGCCGGCGAGATTAAGGCAAAACTTGAACGCGTTGTATCATCATTATAAAAAAAAATAGGGGTATTAATTTAATATCGATAGATGGAGCATAATATGCAAAATAAATATTATTGCCCCATGAAATGCGAGGGCGATAAAATCTATGATCATCCTGGGAAATGCCCTGTGTGCAATATGCACCTGGTTCCGGTTGGAGGAGATAATCATGAGCATGAACATCACCACCATGGTGAACACAAACATGAGCATAACCAGCACACTGATCCGGCAAGTGGCGGCAAATATTTTTGCCCTATGCGCTGTGAAGGTGCTAAAACATATGATAAGCCGGGCGATTGTCCCGTTTGCGGGATGCATCTTAAGAAAGAAGAAACTAAACAGGTACCGGGTAGTAAGAAAACCAAATACACCTGCCCGATGCATCCTGAAATAAAAAAGGACAGTCCCGGGAGTTGCCCGAAATGCGGAATGGCTTTAGTCTCTGAGAGAGCAGAAGAAACCAGCGAAGAGGAGAAAGCATATAAAAAAATGGCCAAAAAATTCTGGGTGGCAGTGGGGCTGAGCATACCGGTATTTATTATAGCCATGTCAGACTTTTTTACCTTTCTTAAGCTGGATGAGATAGCTCCAAAAAGAGTGTGGGGCTGGGTTCAATTTATCCTGGCTACACCTGTTGTTTTCTATTCCAGTCGTGAATTTTTTAAGAGAGGCTGGAGTTCTGTTGTACGCCGGAGTCCTAACATGTGGACATTAATATCCATAGGTGTTGGCGCTGCTTACCTTTTCAGTGTGTTTGCCCTGATCATACCCGGAGCTTTCCCGGGGCAGTTCAAAGATGCAGAGGGTAACGTTCACCTTTATTTCGAGGCTGCAGCAGTTATCCTCACACTGGTTTTACTCGGCCAGGTGCTGGAACTCCGTGCTCACAGCAAAACAAATTCTGCCATAAAGGCCCTGTTGAACCTGGTGCCACCAGTGGCAAGGGTGATCCGTAAGGGAGAAGAAACAGAAATACCCCTTGAAGAAGTACAGGAAGGTGATATTTTAAGGGTGCGGCCCGGAGAGAAAATACCGGTAGATGGGATGCTCACAGCCGGAACAGCCGTAATTGATGAAAGTATGATATCCGGTGAACCTATCCCGGTGGATAAATCTCAAGATGACAAGCTTACTGCTGGAACGATAAACGGGAATACTTCGTTCGAGATGAGAGCTGAAAAGGTAGGCGAAGACACCCTTCTTGCTCAAATAATTGAGATGGTCAACCAGGCCAGCCGTTCGCGTGCGCCTATACAGAAACTGGCAGATGTGGTGGCTAAATACTTTGTTCAGATTGTTGTTGGTGTTGCTATTATCACCTTTACCGTCTGGGCTGTCTGGGGTCCCGAGCCGGCTTATGTTTACGCATTTGTAAATGCAATAGCTGTACTTATTATAGCCTGTCCCTGTGCTTTAGGCCTGGCTACACCAATGTCAATAATGGTAGGTTCCGGAAGGATGGCTCAGGCCGGCGTGCTGGTAAAAGATGCCAGGGCCATTGAAGAGATGAATAAGGTAAATACCCTTATTATCGATAAAACCGGGACAATTACCGAAGGCAAACCGGCATTAAAATCTTTCCGCTCATTTGGAGAATTATCCGATACAGATATACTCAGGATAGCTGCTTCAGTTGATGCCAGCAGCGAACACCCGGTTGCGGAAGCAATTGTAAGAAGTGCAAAAGAAAAGGGGATCCGCCTGCAAAAGACAGAACAATTTGAAGCAATAACCGGTAAAGGCGTAAAAGGAATTATTGACGGTAAAAATGTTGGCCTGGGAAACAGCAGGCTGACTGATGATTTTGACGCAACACTCACAGAGGAACAGCAGGAAATAGTGAAAGATTGGCAGCTGACCGGTCAGACTGTTATGTTTCTTATAATCGGAAACAGGGTTGAGGGGATTGTAAGCGTAGCTGATACCATTAAAGAATCTTCTGCCGGAGCGATACGGGAATTACAGGAAATGGGCGTAAAGGTCTTTATGCTTACCGGCGACAATAAATATACAGCCAAAGCAGTGGCGGAAGAATTAAAACTGGATGGCTATGAGGCAGACTGCCTGCCTGAAGATAAGTTCGATAAAGTGAAGGAATTGCAGTCGCAAGGTCAAAAAGTTGCCATGGCAGGTGACGGAATCAACGATGCTCCGGCGCTTGAACAGGCTGATGTGGGTATTGCTATGGGAACCGGCACCGATATTGCCATGCAGAGTGCTGAAATAACACTGGTAAAAGGAGACCTGGATGGTATACTCCGGGCTCGTGAGCTGAGCCATAAAGTCATGCGAAACATCAAACAGAATCTGTTCTTTGCTTTTGTTTACAATGCCCTTGGTGTTCCGATAGCTGCCGGAATACTGTTCCCGTTTTTCGGAATATTGCTCAGCCCGATCATAGCTGCCGCTGCTATGAGCTTCAGCTCAGTTTCGGTTATCTCTAATGCATTAAGATTGAGAAAAGTTTAGTTTTATATTTTTAATTTGATGATGTAGTCCTGTGCTGCTAACCGGAATACTTCCCGGAGTTTTTTCTGTTCAATTGCAATTAAGAGTTATTATTAAATGGTATAAAAAAGCCGCCTCTTCAGGACAGCTCTTTTTTTATTCTTATGTAAATTTTTAATGCTTTACAATGGTGTTACCTTCCAGGGTAACTCCGCCATTGGCGCCGGAAAGCATTACATAACAATATTAATAAGTTACATCATTCACGCATTCTTATAATTTGATATTCTTTATTGAAATTCTCTAATCCTGGATTATGATTTAAGCTGTCTGTATATATACTGATTATCTTAGCTAAATGGCCAATGACTGGCACCTTTGCAGCTATTAATAAATTATATCAGGACTTTGTAATGCATTTCTCTGCAATTGTAATTTCCATTCACAGCAATTAGCATAGATGCCTGGTTAATTAAAGAAAAAATGTAACTATTTAGCTGGTTCTCAAAAGTAAAGAAAAACCGGGGTTATCAACAGTTA
>CAZGUR010000289.1:0-3045 GCA_964529295.1 uncultured Rikenellaceae bacterium
GGCCTGAGGCAAGGATAATACTGGCAGAAACTGCCATATACCTTGCCTGCTCAGCCAAAAGCAACTCTGCATATATGGCCATTGACAGAGCCATTGAGGAAGTCAGGAAAACAGGCGATAAACCGGTACCGCTGCATTTACGCAATGCACCAACCACGCTTATGAAAAATCTGGAGTACGGTAAGGATTATAAATACGCTCATTCCTATAAAGGAAGCTTCACTGAAGACAACTTCCTTCCTGAAGAGCTGAGTGGTAAAGTTTTTTATTCACCTGGCGACAACAAGCGTGAGAAAGAAATAAGGGACAGGCTGGGCTCACTGTGGAAGAAATATTATGATTATAACAAATGAGTCTGATTATCCATAGACTATTAACTTCCTCGCTGTAAGTTTATTACTGCCCGGACAGTGATCCGGATTATTATATGCCTGTCAATAATTTGAAGATTTTATGTAAGTTTATAAAAAATATTTATGATAGCGGACATCCCCAGAATACAATTCACGGACAGCAGTAATTTCTTTCTTATTGCAGGTCCATGCGTCGTTGAAAGCAGGACAGTACTGGATGAAATAGCCGAAAGGACTGCTGAACTGTCTGCTAAATACAATATACCCCTGATCTTTAAAGCCTCATACAGGAAGGCCAACCGTTCACGGATAGATTCATTCAGCGGCCTTGGTGATACCCAGGCGCTTGAAATGCTGGCAGAGACAGCGGCAAAACACAATCTTCCGGTTTTAACTGATATACATAACCCGGATGAGGCCGCCATGGCAGCTGAATATGTGGATATACTGCAAATCCCTGCTTTTCTTTGCAGGCAGACTGACCTGCTTATTGCTGCTGCAAAAACAGGCAAATGGGTAAACATCAAGAAAGGACAGTTCCTTTCCGGTGAATCAATGGGATATGCTGTTGAGAAAGTAAGGTACGCAGGTAATAATAATATTCTGCTCACCGAAAGAGGTAATATCTTCGGCTACACAGATATGATAGTGGATATGACCAACATACCTGCAATGAAAAAAACTGGGGTCCCGGTCATAATGGATATAACACATTCTCTGCAAAAACCCAATCAGCCCGGTGGTGTTACCGGCGGCAACCCGGAAATGATAGCTGTCATTGGCCGTGCCGCCATAGCAGCCGGTGCAGACGGAATATTCCTTGAGACTCATCCTGATCCATCAGAAGCGCTTTCTGACGGTGCCAATATGCTGCATCTCGACTTGCTGGATGATTTATTGTATAAACTGACAGAAATACGTAAAACAATTAATAAAATTGAAAATGAAAAGTAAAAAACTCTTAGTCATCATCGGCCTCCTGTTTGCAGTCGCTGCATCACAGGCCCAGGACCTGGAAAAAATTATCGAAAAGCATATTAATGCGATCAATGCTGAAAAGCTGACAGAATTCAAGACACTGAAGGTAAATGGATCACTTATTCAGCAGGGCATGGAATTAAACCTGCTGATGTATGAAAAGTCGCCCGACAAAATAAAAATTATCAGTTCCTTTAGTGATATGGATATCGTCCAGGTAGTAAACGGCGACAGGGGATATACCATTAACCCTATGAGTGGATCCACCAGTCCTGCTCCCATGACGCCCACACAGGTATCTTCAATGAAAGACAACAGCATGCTGCAAAGCAGCCTGCTGAACCAGTACAGGGCAGGAGAAGCCGAGATCATCGGTGAGGAAGAGGTAAACGGGAAAGCTGCATATAAAATAAAGATTCCATTGGCAGAAGCTGACAAATATATATTTATCGATAAGGAATCCTTTTATATCACCCAGATAAGGATGACTGTAGAGCAGATGGGTATGGAGATGGCCGTTGATATGCAGATGGATGATTTTGAAGAGACGGCGGGTGTAATACTGGCCAGAACCATAAATACCTATATTAACGGTCAGCCCGGCGGGAAGATAAAATACGAAAGTATCGAGTTTAACACAGATATAGACGACAGCGAGTTTATAATAAAATAATGCAGCAAACCTGTAAGCCGGATTCTGTAACCTGCCCTGCAATCTCAGAGAGATAATCGGACAGACCTTCCGTCATTTATCTAAGCCATCCATTGCTGAATGGCTTTAACGACCTACCCCCCGGCATCGGACGAGCAATCCTCAACGCCGGTATACATGGTCTTTCAACTCATAAGCGCGTACGGCACCCGGTGTCGCCGCCGGATCCGGTGAGCTCTTACCTCACCTTTTCACCCTTATCTGCCAGGGGCAGACGGTTATTTTCTGTTACGCCACTATACCCTCGCGGGTATCTTCCCGTTAGGAAGTATGATGCTCTGTGTTGTCCGGACTTTCCTCCTCCCGCATTACTGCAGGAGGCGACAGAACGGTTTGCTGCATTACAAAATTAATTAATAAATCTCAATCAGAAAACTGTCACTGTCTTAATATTGACAAATTCCAGTATACCATATTCCGACAGCTCCCTGCCATAGCCTGATTCCTTGACACCTCCAAAAGGAAGAGCAGGATCAGAGCGCGTAAAGCTGTTAAAAACTATTGTTCCCGTATCAATATCCTCAGACAGCCTTTCCCTCAGCTTGCTGTCATCAGTAAATACAGAACAGGCCAGGCCGAAACGCGAATCATTAACCCTGCATACCATTCCGTCATAGTCGCTGAAACTAAAAACAGGCAGCACAGGTCCGAATACTTCCTCCCTGGCAAGGGGACTGTCCCACGGCACATTGACAACCAGGGTGGGATCAAAGAAACAATCACCCTGTTTCCCCTTACTGCCACCCAGTATTACTTCAGCTCCCATATCAACTGTTTCTTTCAGCTGTCTTTCCAGTTCGGTAACTGCTGAGCTGTTGACGAGCGGACCCATAAAAGTGTCTGTTAATAAGGGATTGCCAATACTGAGAGATCTTAAACGTCCCGTCAGAAGACTCAGAAACTCTGCATATACCTGCTCATGAACAAAAAGCCGCTTGGATGCGATGCAGCTCTGTCCGGCATTCTGAAAACGGCCGTAAACAAGTGCATCGGCTGCTTTCT
>CAZGUR010000289.1:3055-3829 GCA_964529295.1 uncultured Rikenellaceae bacterium
GGGAATCCAGTGCCTCTTGTCCGCTACGTTCTGCGGCTGCTTTCTGCAGATCCGCATCAGAAAAAACAATAAAGGCATCATTGCCTCCCAGCTCCAGTACCAGCTTCTTTATATTAGCACCTGCGGCAGAAGCTACCTTTTCGCCTGCTGTATTGCTTCCTGTAAGACTTATTGACCTGACATATCCGGAGGCTATGACCCTGGAAACCTGTTTATGGTCAATAAACAGATTCCTGAATACAGCTCCGGGAAACCCTGCCTTAATAAGAGCATTTTCAATATTCTCAGCACACTGTGGTACATTGGATGCATGTTTCAGCAAAACAGTATTGCCCGATACCAGCGCGGGTGCCAGACACCTTACAACCTGCCAGTATGGAAAATTCCACGGCATAATGGCAAATACAATGCCCTGCGGATCAAATCTTACAAGAGAGGAACCACCCTGTGAGGAATGTCTGCGGGGCCTGAGAAATTCATCGGCTCTCTCGGCATAATACCTGCATGCCAGCACACTCTTTTCAATTTCGGCAAGCGACTGACTGATAGGCTTTCCCATTTCCGAGGTAATGCTTGCCGCATGGTAGTCCTTTTCTGCCTCCAGTATATCTGCAAGCCGGAGCAGCAGGTCCTGCCGCTCTTCAATAGGCAGACGGCTCCATTTCCTGAAAGCCCTTGATGATGAAAAAATAATATTATCAAGTTCTTCATCACTTATATTAGCATATGTCTTATTAACCTTACCTGTATAAGGATTTATGCTTTTGTAAGCCA
>CAZGUR010000290.1:0-3822 GCA_964529295.1 uncultured Rikenellaceae bacterium
ACTGATGGACCCCCTGTCTGAACTGGTTAAGATAGACCCTAAATCCATTGGTGTGGGCCAGTACCAGCATGATGTGAACCAGTCAAAATTGCAGTCATCCCTTGATGATGTGGTGGTCAGCTGTATAAATGCCGATGGTGTGGAAGTTAATACGGCAAGTAAGCACCTGCTTAATTATGTATCCGGATTGGGACCGCAGCTGGCAGGTAATATAATAGAATACAGGAATAAAAACGGGGCATTCACCTCAAGGAAGCAGCTCATGGAAGTTAAGCGTATGGGTGACAAAGCATATGAGCAATGTGCAGGCTTCCTCAGGATAAATAATGCTGATAATCCACTGGACAGGTCTGCAGTGCATCCTGAGAGTTATCATGTGGTTGAGAGAATGGCGGCTGACCTGGGAGTACAGGTGGAAGCACTGATAAAGGATGAGGAACTGATAGGAAAAATAAATATAGAAAAATATGTGTCTGATGACACCGGACTGCCTACACTTCAGGATATTCTATCGGAACTGAGGAAGCCCGGACGCGATCCGCGTTCGGCTATAAAGGAATTCAGGTTTGCCGATATAAGATCCCTGGAAGACCTGTCCGAAGGGATGGTTGTGCCTGGTATAGTAACCAACATAACCAGGTTCGGTGCCTTTGTGGATATAGGCGTTAAACAGGATGGCCTGGTGCATATATCAAATATGAGCAATAGCTTCGTGAAAGATCCGTCAGACCTGGTTAAGCTGCATCAGCATGTGAAAGTGAAGATAACAGGGGTGGATATAAGCAGGAAGCGTATACAGCTGTCAATGAAGGATGTAAGCTGATTGCCGGAAAGTTTATCCTGCTTGTTGCAATGATAAAGGAGAGGCTGGCAGGGTGAATTATGTCACGAAGGAACCCGGCGAATACCTTTGTTAAATAATCAAAACAGAATGCTTCTTCAATGCTTTTTGTTATTTTAGTACTCTGATAAAAAAATATATAAATATGAAAAAAGTACTCTTACTACCCCTTGCTTTAATTATTACTTTAATGATAAGCTGTAATACACAACTTAACCCGGAACCACCGGATGCAGAGAAGATACCGCGCGAACTGGTTAATCATGACCATACCAGGATTGATAATTATTACTGGATGCGCCTGAGTGATGAGCAAAAAAATGCTGAGCAGCCGGATGAACAAACACAAAAGGTGCTTGATTATCTGAATGCCGAGAATGAATACGCTGAAAGCGTGCTCAGCCATACAGAAGACATGGCTGATGAACTGTTCAGTGAAATAAAGGGCAGGATAAAGGAAGATGATGAATCAGTGCCCTATTTTGATAATGGATATTATTATTACACTAAGTATAAGGAAGGTAAAGAATATCCGGTGTATTACCGTAAGAAAGGTACACTGGAGGCAGAGGAAGAGCTATTGCTGGATGTGAATGAGATTGCTGAAGGAAAAGACTATTGCAGTGTAACCGGACTGAGTGTAAGCCCGGATAATAAGATACTGGCTTACGGAACGGATTTTGTCAGCAGGCGCAGGTATACAGTGCATTTTAAAAACCTGGAGACGGGGGAGATGTTGCCGGATAAGATTGAGAATACTACAGGAAGGGTAACATGGGCTAATGATAGCAGGATATGCTTCTATACCGGCAAGAATTTTGAAACGCTGAGGTCGGAAAGTATTATGAGGCATCAAATGGGAAGTGACAGCGGGAATGATGTTCTGGTTTATTATGAAGATGACGAGGAGTTTACCTGTGGCATTGGTAAAACGCAGAGTGAGAAATATCTTGTGATAAGGTCAAGCCAGACTCTTACTACCGAAGCACGTATACTGGAAGCTGATAAGCCGGAGGGTCAGTTCAGGGTTTTTGTTCCAAGAGAAGTGAACCATGAATATTCAATCGACCATATTAATGATAGTTTCTTTATCAGGACTAATGCCGGTGATGCCACTAATTTTAAGCTGATGGTTGCCCCCGAGAATAACTTCAGCCTTAATAACTGGAAAGACCTGATACCTCATCGTGATGATGTACTGCTGCAGGGCTTTACACTTTTTAATGATTACCTGGCAGTGAGTGAGAGGATTAACGCACTGAACAATATAAGGATAATAAATTTCAGTTCCGATGAGGATTATTATATCGACTTTGATGAAGAAGTGTACAGCGCAAGGATATCGCTTAATGAAGTGCCTGATTCTGATGTGTTGAGATATACATATACCTCACTGACCACTCCCTCTTCAACCTTTGACTTTAATATGAAGAGCAGGGAGAAAGAGCTGCTGAAACAAACAGAAGTGCTGGGCGATTTTTCCGCCGATAATTATAAGTCTGAGAGACTCTGGGCCACTGCTGATGATGGCACCCGGGTGCCTATATCCCTTGTATACCGTAAAGGATTTGAACAGAATGGACAATCACCATTGCTCTTGTATGCGTATGGCTCATATGGTGCATCAAGAGACCCTTCATTCAATTCAGCGGTGCTGAGTCTTCTTGACAGGGGCTTTGCTTATGCCCTCGCCCATATCCGTGGCGGCAGTGAGATGGGCAGGCAGTGGTATGAAGATGGTAAATTGCTGAACAAGATAAATACATTTACCGATTTCAATGATTGTGCCGAGTATCTTATTGAGGAGAATTATACAAGTCCTGACAGGCTGTTTGCCCAGGGCGGAAGCGCGGGCGGACTGCTGATGGGAGCTATAGTCAATATGCAGCCTGAACTGTATAAGGGTGTGCTGGCAGGAGTGCCCTTTGTTGACGTGGTTACAACTATGCTCGATCCCTCTATACCGCTTACGACATTTGAATGGGACGAGTGGGGTGATCCGCGCGAAAAGCTGTACTACGATTATATGCTTTCCTATTCACCATACGACCAGGTGAAAGAGCAGGATTATCCCAATATGCTGGTTACAACTGGCTTTTGGGATTCACAGGTACAGTACTGGGAGCCAGCCAAGTGGGTGGCCAAACTGAGGGATATGAAGACTGATGATAAGCTGCTGGTGCTGAAAACCAATATGAAAGCAGGACATGGCGGTGCATCAGGCCGTTTTGAAAGGCTTAAAACAACAGCACTGCAATATGCATTTATACTGAGCCTTGTGGAAGAATAAAACTCTGAGTGTGTTTAAACCGTATGACTGTTGTTTATACATAAAGCAGCAGGTATTCAGATATATCAAAAGAGCCTTCCCGGCCAATAACCGGAAAGGCTCTTTTTAGATTGCCGGGGCTTACCTGGCCTGCTTAACAGTATCGGCCAGGTGAAACTCAGAGGTGCTGTGAAACTGTACGGAAGGATATGTTTCAGCTGTTATCTTTATCATCCAGTCGCTGGCGGCAAGGAAGACAGGGTTATTATCCTTATCCCAGGCTATATCTGCACCCTTCCTCCTGATTAATTCGTTTAATTCAGTCTCATTGTCTGAGCTGAGCCAACAGGCTTTTACATATGGCAGGGCATGAAAATCACATTTAGCCCCGTATTCATTTTCCAGCCTGAATTTGATAACATCAAACTGCAGTTCACCCACTGTGCCGATAATTTTTTTATTGCCGGGTTGTTGCAGGAAAAGCTGTGCAAGACCTTCATCGGTCAGTTGCCTTACTCCTTTTTCCATTTGCTTTGTTTTCTGTGGGTCCTTATTGATCACTTCCTTGAGTATCTCGGGTGAAAAACTCGGTATTCCTTTAAAATGCAGTAGTTCTCCTTCTGTAAGGCTGTCGCCTATTTTCAGACTTCCGTTATCATATAAACCAATTACATCACCGGGAAAGGCTTCCTCAACGGTGCTTTTCCTGTTA
>CAZGUR010000291.1:0-3799 GCA_964529295.1 uncultured Rikenellaceae bacterium
AAATATATCCATTGTGTTTTAATTCCTGGTCAAAATTCTCAAGATATCTTTTGACTGTTCTTTCATCAATTCCATAAAATTCAGCAACCATTTGGGTAGTAAATCTGTATTCACCTTCAAATAATATTCCTGGAATACCAATATATTCTTGAATCTTTTCAAGTGCGAATCTGTTATTCAAGATATTTTGTCTATCAATAGTCGAATTTGTTAAATCTTTCATTTTCATCTTTCTTCAAACTTACATATTTTGTATGATGCTGTTTTCTCAATGAGTTGTAACGGTCGGTATGATTAGTTGGCGTTGGTGGGATTCAGCTCGCCATGTGGAATATTCTCAATATGGGTCATCCGGTATATTTTTATTTGTTCTAACTCCATACAAGCTCATATTTACACTCATCTCGAAGTCAATGTGTTTAGCTATATATTTGTTTGTTAACACCCTGACATTCTGCATGATTTTTTATCCACTGTAACATATCACAAATATATGAAATAATCTGTTTCAGTATGGTTGGTCTCATTCCCTTTGTTCCTCTTAATCTTTTCGATTTTAGTTAATGCAGCAAATTTATGATGTCGTTTTGTTTTCTCAAGCTTGTCACCTGAAGATAAAACCTGCAGCAAGCGGATCCCCCGGCTCAACCATAAACTCGCTCCTGCCCGTATAGTAAGCCATACCGCTGATCTCAGGTATCACAGCCCGGTAAGGACCATAATCCACCACCTCTTTAATCTCCATATCCATACTTGTCCCCAGGATGCTTTCCACAGTAACCTTTTCACTCACCTTCAACTCCCCCTTGCTGTAATGGAGTCCCGCCCGGGCACTGAGACCTGATCCCGTTGGCGAGCGGTCAAGCTCACCCTCGGCAAAGACACATACATTGCGGCTCCAGTTATCATAATCATGCGCCCTGCCGGTGAAGATAGTGCCATACAGGAAGCCCAGATCAGGCTCAAAGGGATGATCAATCCTGAAATTCTCAATCACGGCCGACTTGATCCTTTTGCCATAATCAATAAGCTTTTGATAATCTGTCCCGTCAAGATTAAGTCCCAGTTCAGCAGCATCGCAGAAAGCATAGAAAGCACCGCCATAGGCCACATCAAAACTGACACGCCCTATGCCCCTCACCTCAACCGTTTCATCCTCTATCAGCAGAAAAGAGGGGACATTGACAAAAGACACCCTGTCCACCTTCCCGTCCTTCATATAGGCCCTCGACCGTATCCTGCCGGCAGGCACATCTATCTCGAGGACAGGACTGTCGGCTTTCTTCCTAACGAAACCCGACTCAATGACATACCTGGTAAGGGCTATGATGGCATGACCGCACATGGTGCTGTAACCCTCATTATGCATAAAGAAAGTGCCGAAATCTGCTCCCTCCGTAAGAGGTTCGGTAAGCACAGCCCCGTACATATCTGCATGTCCCCTTGGCTCAAACATAAGGGATGTGCGTATATCATCATGATGCTCCGCAAAGTACTTGCGCTTTTCGAGAATAGTATCGCCCTTTATCTCAGGCAATCCCCCCGTTATAATCCTCAGCGGCTCCCCGCAGGTGTGCATATCCGTTGTCTGAATTATATTACCGCTCTTATTCTGAGCATGAGCCCATGCCTCTTTTTGAATAGTCATATCTGGACTTTTAAAAGGTTTATTTATACAAAATACTGATTATATGCATCAAAAGCACTAATAGCCCCACATTTTTTCATGGCATAAAAGGATTTAGTATCTTGGATCAGTAATTATCAAAGCGATCTGATTATGAAAAACACTATATACCAGGTAGATGCCTTTACAACAGAAGCTTTCAAAGGCAACCCTGCAGCGGTATATATTACCGACGGTTTTCTGGCACCGGAACGGATGCAGAATATCGCCATGGAGATGAACCTGTCGGAGACAGCCTTTGTGACACCCCTGGAAAGCGGCTACCGAATACGCTACTACACCCCCGTAAGTGAGGTGGATCTATGCGGTCACGCCACCCTGTCGGCCTCGCACATACTGTACCAGACGGGTATGGTAAAGCCGGACGACACCATTGAGCTGCATTCAAAAGCCGGCATACTGAACATACGTAAGGACGACAGCGGTATTATCATGGACCTGCCTGTCTACGGCCTTAAAAAAATAGATATACCCCCCTCATTCAAGAAAGACACCGGGCTTGATGCCCTGGAACTGTACCGCAGCGATTATGACTGGAGGCTTGTACTTGTACAGTCGGAAGAGGAAGTGGTCAGTGCTGATCCAGACCCTGCAGCTATAAGGAAAGCCAGGCTGGGGGAACTTATAGTAACGGCCATATCCTCTGATAAGGATTATGATTTTGTGGTCAGGTGCTTTGTCCCGGAACTGGGCATAGGCGAGGATCCCGTTACAGGCTCAGCCCATTGCGCCCTGGCTCCTTTCTGGAATATGAAAACAGGGAAAAAGGACTTCAGGTCATTCCAGGCCAGCAAGAGGTCAGGCAGCCTGAATGTCAGCCTCAAAGGCCAAAGGGTGGAGATAAGAGGCCGGGCTATAACCGTGCTTAAAGCAGAATTGCTGGTTTGAGGTTATCAAGCTATTATGAATCAAGCAGGGTGGATAGAATACAGGACATGAACTGAAGTAAATCAGAGCTTGTCCCCAGGCCTGAATATAAGTATAAGACACTGTTGAACAGCCATATGGAACGATCATCCGGATGGGACTGACGGAGCATTGCCATGATACAGCCTTATAAACACAAGAAAAAAAGCTGAAACTGCCGGTATTAAACAGCGACTTTAGAAAAAACGTTGCCAGGCTATCCACAGGCACCGTCATTGCACAGGGCTTTCTTGTACTGTCCACTCCTGTTCTGACAAGGATCTTTTCTCCGGATGATTTCGGGGTTTTTGCCCTTTATTTAAGCCTTATCGGTATTATTTCAACTGTGGTAACAGGTAAATATGAATTAGCCATCATGCTGCCCAAAGAAAGGGTTGATGCGGCTAACATCCTGGGGCTGACTCTTATCTTCTCATTACTGGGTTCATCTGTACTCCTGGTAATCTTCTTGTTACTGCATGATAAGATATTAATACTTATAGGCAGCAGGTCGCTGACCAACTGGCTGTTACTGGTGCCTGCGGCCGTGCTCCTGCAGGGATTTGTCTTTAGCTTAAGCTACTGGAATAACAGGAAAAAAAGCTTCGGGATAATAGCTACATCAAAAGTGTCGCGTGGAGTTACCGCACCCACCTCTTCGATGCTTTTCGGTCTGATTGACATTAAAAGATACGGGCTGATACTCGGACACCTGCTCGGACAGGTGCTGGAATTACTTTCCCTGCTCAGGCGGACAAAGATAAAAGCAGTGGTGGCAATGATGTCAGTGAGGAAGATGAAAGAGATGGCTATTCGTTATATCAGGTTTCCCATATATGCCGCACCTTCAAACCTGCTGAATGCAACATCCCTTCAACTACCGAACATCCTGCTGAACCGCTTCTTCAATGAAACGGTAGTGGGATTCTATTCGCTTGCGATCAGGATCCTGAATATACCAATGACCGCCCTGGGCACAGCAGTGGGCCAGGTTTTCTTTCAGAAGGCTTCGGAAGTAAAGAACAAACCTGCCGAGCTGTCGGAGCTGGTAAAGCGTACATTTCTGAGTCTGTTCTATATAGGCCTGGTACCGATGAGCCTTACCCTTGTATTCGGAGATTCAATCTTTGGCTTTGTACTGGGCAAAGAGTGGGTTATAGCGGGCAAATACGGCATGGTACTCAGTGTATGGCTTCTGCTTGTTTT
>CAZGUR010000292.1:0-3781 GCA_964529295.1 uncultured Rikenellaceae bacterium
CGAT
Source organism: uncultured Rikenellaceae bacterium (assembly GCA_964529295.1). Lineage (GTDB taxonomy): Bacteria > Bacteroidota > Bacteroidia > Bacteroidales > VadinHA17 > UBA9300. The sequence continues at coordinate 5 of CAZGUR010000292.1, forward strand.
CACCAGGGCCGCGATAGATACATTCTGAAGACCATAGCCTGCCAGGTCCACGAAGCCAAGTCCAATAAGGATAGATGCCGGAATGGCAATGATGATGACCATACTGGAGCGGAATCCAATTGCCAGCATAATAAACAGGCCCACCAGGATAATACCCTGAAGGAGATTCTTTATAAATCCATTCACGCTGCTTTTCACACTATCTCCCTGGTTATGCACAAAGTGCAGGTCCATTCCCGGGGGAAGCCCCTTTGCAAATTCTGCAATCTCCTCTTCTGCCTCTTCCATGATCTCCAGGATGTTCATCCCCTCTTTCTGCTCGGCAGTGAGAAAGATACTCCGGATCTCATTGAAGTAGGCATAGTACTTATTCTCCTCGAAGGCAAAGTTCACCTCCGCCACATCCTTCAGGTAAACCAGCTGACCACTGCTGGATCCAACAACGGTATTGCGCATCTCCTCCAGGTTGTTATAGGAACCACTGGTGCGGATATTAAAACTCTTCTCCCCCAGGTTGATCTCTCCACCCGGTATATTCTGATTATTGGAGTTTAATGCATTGGTAATATCATCGATGGAGATATTCATGTTCACCATCTTGTCACTGTTCATGGCCACCTTTACCTGTAATTCAGGTACGGCCAGGATATCCACCTTCTTGATTCCGTTTACCCCCTCCAGGGAGGTTTTCAGGATCTCTGCCTCCTCCTCCAGCCGGTCGAAGGGAGCATCCTCGGATGAAAGTGCTATCTGGAGGATCTTGGTATCGGTAGTGGTCTTTTCCATGAAACTGATCTCACGGATATCATCCGGCAACTCCATTTTCATGCTGTTTACCTGCTGAACCACCTCGTTGTATTTGGCATCCATATCATAGTTCCCATAGTCGAAGGAGACATTAATAACGGCAAATCCATCCACGATGGTGGTACGGATCTCACTGATCCTTTCCAGTTCATTGAGCGATTCCTCCAGGGGCGCAACAACCAGTTGCTCCATGTCATTGGGTCCTGCACCGGGATAGATCACAGTTACAACCGCTCCTGGCTGGGTTATAGGAGGATCCTCTGTTCTGGGCATGTTCATAAATGAACTGATCCCCATGAACAGGGCCACCATAAAAACGATAAGCGTAAAGGCAGCGTTCCTTATCGAAAAGAGTGGTAATTTTTGCATCACTGATTCTTTTATTGTTTTTTATAAACCTCTTGTAATCACCTGGTCACCAGCCGACACCCCTTCAGAAACCAGGATATGATCTCCAAGAATCCGCTCGATCATAACTTTACGTTTTTCAGGCCCATCTTCCTTTAGAAGGTAAACCAACCCTTCTTTCCCATCTGCAGAAGAGAGTCCTTCTACAGGGATACTCAGAAGCTCGCGCTCCTGGGAAGAAAAAGTAACTGCGCTGCATATGAAACCGGAACGTAGCTGGTTCTTTCGGTCATCAACTAGGATGCGCACCTCGAAAGTACCTGTCTGTGGTATAGCCATTCCAGCGATTTCCATTACACTTCCAGCAAAGATCTCACCTGGATAAGCATCGCTCTTTATCTCCACGGAATCTCCCATTGCAATTTTTACTACATCCACATCCGACATATTGGTAATAAGCACTTTACCTGATTCGTAGGCACCAAAAAACACCACAGGGGCACCCGCCTGGATGATCTCATTTTCTTCCATCAGGACACTCTGGATTATTCCGTCTGAAGGTGCATTCGCCGATGCATACTTTAGATTGAATTCAGCCGTTTCCAGGTCAAGTTTTGCCAGTTCCAGCTGTGTTTCCATATTCTGCAACTGCTCCAGGGTAGCCACCTTCTCGCTATAAAGTGCTTCGGTTCGCTGATAATCCCGTTTTGCCTTCTGGTAGGCTTTATCTGCTTGCTGCTGCCTGGCTTCGATCTCATCCATTTTAAGTTCAGCCAGGAGGTCTCCTTTCTTCACCTGCTCTCCCTGTTTCACATATACCCTATCGATGATCCCGGAGGTTTTGAAGCTCAATTGAAGCTCCTTTTCGTAAACGATTCTTCCGGTGGAACGGATCTGGTCGATGTGTGTTACCCGGTTGACTTCGGCAGTCTGCCAGTTCTTTTCAATAGTGGTCTCAGGTGTCTCTTCAGCACCATTGCCGCAACTTGAAATTACAATGCTCAGGGCGGCCAGGAAAACAATTTGAATAACTTTCATTGTATCGGTTTTATCTGTTTAAAATTCATAGGTGGCTGTCTGACGCTCCAGCTCTACCCACTTCACCTGGTAGTCGTATTGCGCCATGTTTAATTTAATCTCTGAGTTAAGCATATTGGAGTGGGCCGAATGGTATTCTAGCTGGTTCACCATCCCCTTCTGGTATTTCATGTCAATCATTTGAAAGGTTTTCTGATAATTACTCAGTTCCAGTTCTGCCAGCTCAATGCTTTTCCCGGCTGTCTGAATACTGTTCCAGGTATCTAAAAGCTCCAGCTCAATCTGCCGCTCAGCTTCCTGCCTTTTTATCTGGTTAATGGAGGATTCAATTTGCGCATGCTGAATACGTGCCTTTTGCTGTCCGGAAGAGAAAATATTCCACGAAAGAGACAAACCAACAATTCCAAGGTCGGTGTCTGAATTGAACCTGTACTCTTCATCCTGATAGCCATAGGATGCTCCCAGGTGGATCTTTGGAAGGTACTCCCCCTGTTCCAACCGAACTTTTTCCTGGGTAATAAGTCCATACATCTGAAGCTGCATGAGTTCTTCACGGTCCTGAAGCGCTTTACTGGTAAGAGCTTCCTGATCAAAAAACATCTCTTCCTGGATTATCTCATCTGAATACTCTATATCGGCTGAAAGGTCCCTGTTCAAAAGGAAATTGAAATAGGCCTTTGCCATCCTGCAATCTGATTCGGCCGTTAAAAGGTCCTTTTCTGTCTCCACTACTTTTGCCCGGGCCACATAAAGCTCGTCTGGAGTAACCTTATCATGGGTGACCAGGCTTTCAGTGTTGATCACATTCATCTGAACGGTCTCCAGGGCCTGCTGGTAAAGCTCCACCACCTTCTCAGCATTGAGGTAATTGTAGTAGGCTTTCTTCACCTCCTTCACCAGCTCACGCTTATAAATATCCATGCTCATCTGCTCCACATCCACCACGTGATTCTGGATTTTATAATTCTGAATAATGGCTGTATTGAATATCGGCATCTCCACCTGGAGTTTGGTCTCCTGTTCTGTTTCCCTGACAAAGTTTATAATGTAGTTTTCGATATCAGGATACACCGGAATATCCGGGTAGGCAGGATCCACCTGACTCAGGGTTGAGTTTACGAGGTCAAGGTTATCATAGGCGGGATTCATGATCTCACCGAAGGGAATCTCCATCATTCGTCCGCCTTCTGCTCTTCGGTAAGATGCTTCCAGGGAAACTGTTGGAAAGAACATCCGCCTGGCTTCTTTTAAAGCGGCAAGGCTTTGCTCATATTCATACTGTTGCTCCTGCAGGGCAATATTACTTTCCAGTGCCTGCTGCACATAGGCATCCAAAGTGTGCTGTGCAATTACCACTGAGGAACAGAGACCTGAAAGGAAAACAATAAATATAAAGTGTCGAATCATCACAATAATTTTTTAGTTTCTGTGCAATGATACGGTGAACGGTGGTGGTTATATATTTCAATTTACTGAAGTCGAATTATAGATGATAGAGTCGAATAAAAAAGGATGAAGAAAAGCTATAAGAAGAAAGAGATTCAATTTTCACCAACCTTTGCCAGAATCCTGGCGAAAAACTGG
>CAZGUR010000293.1:0-3744 GCA_964529295.1 uncultured Rikenellaceae bacterium
CTTTAAGGGTGGAGAGCCTCTGTACGGGCACAGGCAGCAGCTTTTTCCCATTGTGCAGGGTAGTGTTTACAGGGATCTGCGCAGGCAGTCTGCCGAGTATATTGCAGGCAGGGATATGCCTGGCAATGCCATTGGCGGACTGTCAGTGGGTGAGCCGGCGGAGATGATGTATGAAATGATAGCTGTTGTTAATGATATACTGCCTGCCGCTAAGCCACGTTACCTTATGGGTGTGGGCACACCTGTTAATATACTTGAAGCCATAGCTATGGGTGTTGATATGTTTGACTGTGTTATGCCGACAAGGAATGGTCGCAATGGCATGCTTTTTACCGCCGAAGGCATTATAAATATTAAAAATCTTAAGTGGGCTGATGATTTTTCACCCATTGACAGAAATGCACCATCGGATGTGAGTTCTTATTATTCAAAGGCTTATCTTCGTCATCTGATAATCTCGGGAGAGATACTGGGCTCACAGATAGCCAGCATACATAATCTGGCCTTTTATTTGTGGCTGGTAAATAAGGCGCGCGAACATATAGAGAACGGCGATTTCCGCAGCTGGAAGGATAAAATGGTTGTTGCACTTGCACAGAGGCTGTAATGAAGATTGAATACAAAACTCTTGATGTATATATCATAAAGAAGTTCCTGGGAACATTCTTCCTGGCCCTGGTGCTTATTATGACTGTTGCAATAATATTTGATTTCTCCGAGAAGATTGATGATTTCATGGAGAAGCAGGCACCATTAAGAGCCATTATCTTTGATTATTATCTTAATTTTATACCCTACTTTGCAACTCTTTTTGCCCCCTTGTTTACATTTATATCAGTTATCTTCTTTACTTCGAAGATGGCTTATGACACCGAGATAATAGCCATACTCAGCAATGGCATCAGCTTCAGGCGTATGATGTTGCCGTATTTCTACTCATCCTTTGTCATTGCCCTCCTTACCTTTATACTTATAAATTTTGTAATACCCCATTCGAGCAAGGTGAGGATAGAGTTTGAGGATAAGTATTACCGTACCCGCAGTGGTCATTTCACGGCAAGGGATATACACAGGCAGGTCTATCCGAATGTTTATGCCTATATGGAAACATACCGTTCGTCCGCACAGATGGGCACAGAATTCAGTCTTGAAAAGTTCAATGAAGAGGGTGAGCTTGTATCAAAACTGAAAGCCACTCATGTCAAATGGGATACTACTTTAAATAAGTGGAGCGCAAGGTTCTATGTTATACGGGATATAGTTGACGGGGAAGAACAGATAAGGATAGGCCGTCAAATAGATACCGCTCTTACTATTACGCCCGAGGATTTTGAAAGGGGGGAGGATTTTGTTGTTACTATGAACCTTTTCGAACTAAATGAATATATTGATATTCTGCGCTTGCAGGGATCCGAAGAAATCAAGCTGTGCCTGAATGAAAAACATAAAAGGATTGCAAGTCCCTTCTCTGTCTTTATACTTACACTTATCGGCGTTTCTCTCTCTTCACGAAAGGTAAGGGGAGGTATAGGCATGCAGATAGGTTTCGGGCTGGCTCTCAGTTTTTCGTATATTTTCTTTATGCAGTTTGCAACTCAGTTTTCGCTGAAAGGCAATCTTGACCCCATGCTGGCCATGTGGCTGCCGAATATTGTTTACCTCACTATTGCAATAATCCTCTACAGGAAAGCCCCCAAATAGTGCGTATTCGAAAAACATTAGCTTATAAATGATTGGTAATAAAAATATTGACCGGGTTACTGTCCCTGGTAGTTTATCCCAGTCGAAAAAAACTGATATATATTCTTCTTTTATTCACATGAATTTATTATTGTTGTAGGCTGAAAACGGGAAAAATTAAGGGTAATAATTTTGTTCAGGGTACTAACAAAAAAATACAGATATGCCTATAAATCAGAAGATTCGTGAACTCCAGGAGAGGCGAAAAAAAATACTTGTCGGCGGTGGTGAAAAGGCCATAGAAAAGCAGAAAGCAATGGGCAAGGGAACTGCCAGGGAAAGGGTAATGATACTGCTTGATGAGGGATCATTCAGTGAGTATGATATGTTTGCCGAGCATGAAGCGCGCGATTTTGATATGGATAAAAAGAGTCTGCCCGGCGATGGCGTCATAATTGGCACGGGTACGATAGAGGGTGCTCCTATAGCTATATTTGCACAGGATTTTACTGTTGCAGGCGGATCGCTTGGACTGATGCATTCAAGGAAGATAACGAAGATAATGGACCATGCCCTTAAGATGAGGATTCCTCTTATTGGTATAAATGATTCAGGGGGTGCAAGGATACAGGAGGGCGTTAACTCCCTGGCCGGATATGGGGAGATATTTTTCCGTAACACACTGGCCAGTGGCGTAATACCGCAGATATCGGTTATACTCGGACCATGTGCTGGCGGGGCAGTTTATTCACCTGCCCTTACAGACTTTGTTTTTGTGGTTCAGAATATATCGAAGATGTTTATTACAGGTCCCGAGGTTATCAAGACGGTCCTCGGTGAGGAGATATCCATGGAGGATCTGGGCGGTGCCAGGGTGCATAGCGAGGTAACGGGCAATGCACATTTCTATGCAGAGAGTGAGGATGAATGCTTTGCCAAGATAAAGGAGCTGGTGAGTTATATACCATGGAATAACCAGCAGAAAGCGAAAGCTATGGAAGCGGATGAGCCACGCAGCGAATGTGATATAGAGAATATTGTGCCTTCCGACCCAACCCTGCCTTATGATGTCAAGGATGTTATACGTTCTGTTACTGACCGGTCTGAGTTTTTTGAGATACAGAGAAAATGGGCAAAGAATATGGTTATTGGCTTTGGCAGGATTAAGGGTGCCACTGTTGGCTTCGTTGCTAACCAGCCAATGGAGATGGCCGGTGTGCTCGATGTTGATTCTTCTGATAAGGCTGCCCGTTTTATACGTTATTGCGATGCATTCAATATACCTATCATAACTTTCGTTGATCTTCCGGGTTACCTGCCCGGCGTTGACCAGGAGCATGCCGGGGTGATAAGGCATGGTGCAAAGGTGCTATATGCTTACAGTGAAGCAACGGTACCCAAAATAACCGTTATCCTGCGAAAGGCTTATGGCGGTGGATATATTGCCATGGGGTCGAGGCACCTGAGGGCTGATTTTGTTTTTGCATGGCCCAGTGCCGAGATAGCGGTGATGGGTCCTGAGGGAGCGGCCAATATTATCTTCAGAAAAGAGATAATGGCCTCTGATGATCCTGATGCCACGCGCAAAGAGAAGGTTGAGGAATACAAGGCCAAGTTTGCCAATCCCTATGTGGCTGCCAACAAAGGTTATGTGGATGCAGTGATTGAACCTGCCGAGACCAGGAAGTTGCTGATCCATGCAATAGAGGTCTCGGATAACAAATCAGTCTTCCTTCCCAACAAGAAGCACGGGATACCACCTTTCTAGATTTTCCGGATAATAATAACTTAGATAATATGGCAAAGAGTGACAGTAAGCTGGAGAAGTTAAACATAAATCATTCTGTATATACAACAAGACTGAATGATAAGTTCAGAAATAAAGAACCTTACAGTCTGCCCGATAAGAGCAGGATGATGAGCTTTATACCTGGTACGGTAATAGAGGTAATGGTTAAAGAAGGTGATAAGGTGACAAAGGGTGATGTGGTGCTGGTGCTTGAAGCAATGAAGATGAAGAACAGGCTCAAATGCGATGTTAGTGGCGTTATCAGAAAGATTAAC
>CAZGUR010000294.1:0-3715 GCA_964529295.1 uncultured Rikenellaceae bacterium
TTATGGCCTGCCTTGTTTTCAAAAATGTACAGGTACATCGGCATCGGTCATTTCCACGCCGTTTACATAAGCTCTACCTTCGCTTCCGTCTTCCACCAGGGCCACATGATACCATTCGTCAAGCCCATCTTCAAGGCAGTTCGATGTGGCGAAATATCCCTCAACCCCGCTTCCGCAAGCTCCCCAGGTTAGGCCTGCGCTGTTGGCGGTAGCTATACGCCAATTATAAACGTCACTCCCCCAGCCTATCATACTGCCTTTCCAAACGATTCCGGCGTGGTCTGTTCCAGCGGCGTCCAGGATTGTCCGGGGGTATATCCAACATGCTACGGTAAGGGCTTCGGAAAGCTGTAAGCTGGGGTCATCGGGTATTTCCACTCCGTCGTCTATGCCGTCGAAGTCCAGGGCCATGCCAAATTTGCCTTTTACCCAGCTTGCGCCGTCAATTGTGCCGTCGTTGTTGCTTATTGAGTCGTGGGCTACATCGCCTTTGCCCTCGTCGAATTTCCAGACGGAAACCAGACCATCGCTAAGATCAGCCGGGATTTTATCTATAATTATCAGATTGCAGAATAATATTAAACCGCACATCAAGATTGATTTTTTCATTTTTAGTCTCCCGGATTTTCGCTCCTGTTATGTACAGCGAGGGTCCGACCCAGAGGTCCCAGTTGAGATATGAAGGTGTATCCACCGGTGGCAGTTCACACGCCCTGTGAGGATCGCCCACACTAACATTTATGGTGTTTACCTTGCCTATATAACCGTTTCTGACCATCTCACAGGCATGCCTGAAATTACGCCATGAGCGCTGCATATTGCCTGTCTGGAAGACCCTGTTATACTTGCGCGTTGCTGAAACCATAGCCCTTCCTTCGGCTACTGTCAGGGCCAGGGGTTTTTCACAGTAGATATCCTTTCCTGCCCTGGCTGCATCTACAGCTATCATGGCATGCCAGTGGTCGGGTGTGGCTATGACCACAGCATCAATATCATTCCTTTCAAGCAGTTCTCGGTATTCTTCATATCTGTCGACCGGCTGACTCCCCCCATTAAGTTTTTCTGTATTTGCTTTTTCCGCTTCTGTTTTAAAGCTATTGAGCTTTATGCTGTCAACATCACATGCTGCCAGCACCATTGTCTCCGTACATCCGTTAATAGAATTAAGAAGTCCGTAACTCTGCTTACCCACGCCTATATATCCGAGGTTAATCCTGTCGTTTGGAGACAGGTATCCCTTGCCACCCATTACATGCCGGGGGATTACTGTTAATGCCCCGGCTCCCAGGGCAGCTTTGCCGATAAAGTTCCTGCGGTTCATAGTCATATTGTCAGTTTTAGGGGATTTGATTTATAAATATAAGATATGTACTGTATAATTCAATATGTTATTGAGTATAAATGCAAAAAAATCATTTAAGATGTCTTGATTCTGAGTAATTAAATACATAAATTCATTGTTATTACGATTATAGCCGGGTTTAATAATTAAATAATAACTATTGAGCATATGAAAAATTTACACTTCCGTTTGACGGGGATATTGTTTGTATTGTTTATTTCATTCACTGTCCATGCACAAAGGGCCGGTTTTGACAAAGATGAATTTGCTGAGAGGAGGCAGGCCCTGATGGAGAAGACAGATGCTGATATGATTCTTCTTTTCGGGAAGCCTAAGCCTGAGTCCGGGACCCCTTTCAGGCAGGATAATGATTTTTATTATTTCACGGGTATTGAGGATCCGGGTTCAGCACTGGTTATGTTGCCGGCAAGCGGACAGTCAATATTGCTGCAGCCTGTACTCTCAGATCGGGAGATCTATGTTTCCGGATCAAATCTTCTGAGCAGCGGCACTGATCCTTCCGCGGTGGGATTTAATTCAATTATTCCAATATCTGACCTCGATGAATACATAGTGAGGAACTGTGGCAGAAGGAGCGGTTCAGATGTATTTATAAGGATTATGCCTCCTGATGTTGTTAACGGGGGAAGGATGGAGATGGACCTTCTTCATGCCAGGGCTGCGCGATCACATTATAATGACCAGGTGTCATTGAATACACATCGCGTTAATAAGTTAATGCAGAGATATCCCTATATCAATTTCCATGATGTGTCTGCATATATAGATGAGTTAAGGGTAATAAAAACAGATTGGGAAATAGATATACTGAGGAAGAACGGCAGGGTGTCTGCGGAAGGGGTGAAGGCTGCTATTATGGCAACAGAGCCGGGTGTGTATGAGTACCAGGTTGAAGCTGCAGCCATGAATGTGGTGTCTTCGCATGGTGCCCTTGGACCGGCCTATCCGCCTATTGTTGCGAGCGGACCTAACACATGTACGCTTCATTACGAAAAAAGCTCCAGGAAGGCGGAAGACGGTGACCTGCTGCTTATTGATTTCGGGGCCTGTATGGATTACCTGACAATGGATATATCAAGGACCTGGCCGGTAAACGGCAAGTTCAGCCCGGAGCAGAAGAAAGTATACACCTTGTTGCTGGAGATTGAGAAGGCCTGCATAGAATCATATAAGCCCGGGGTAAGACAGGAGGACGTAATAGAATATGTGGAAAAGAAGCTGAGTAAGATGGATCTTGACCTTTCAGGACTGGAAGGTTACATCTCTCATTCTATGAAGCCACCGGTCGAAAACGGTGAGCTGAAGGTGGAGAATATTATCAGCGGCTTTGGACATTTCGTGGGTATGGCTGTTCATGATGTCGGTGTTTATGGCGATGCGGGACTCAGACCGGGGATGGTGTTTGCCATTGAGCCAGGCTTATATAATCCTGAGACAGAAATAGGGATACGTATAGAGGATACGGTTCTGATAACGGAGGATGGTTGCGAGGTGCTGTCAGAAGCTGTTCCCAAAGAGATCGATGAGATAGAGAAGCTGATGAGGAAATGAGCCGGGTAAGGTTGAATACCGGACTTATTACAGGGTACCTGCCAGGCATAGCTTACAGGTTTTTGAAATGAATGAAACAAAATAAATATCTGTAATAATTACTTTGCTGTTTTAGTTTTGTTTTTCTATTTTTGTCAGGCTGAAAAATGACATTCATGCATACCTGGAGAGGTGGGTGAGTGGCTGAAACCACTGGTTTGCTAAACCAGCGTACCCGAAAAAGGGTACCGGGGGTTCGAATCCCCCTCTCTCCGCCAGAGCATTTGCAGACAAAAACCCGTGCATCGCGCGGGTTTTTATTTTAAAGGCCCGCGGCCCCGTCAAATGCTTGCATTTGTAAGGGACCGGGGGCCTTTAAAAAACGTCGTATGACGTTTGTCTGCAAATGCTTTGAAGCTACCCCCTTAAGGGATCACGAGCGACCAAAGGGAGCGAGTAATCCCCTGTCATCATGAGAGTGGCAAAAAGAGGGTTATATCCTGATAAGTGAACATAAATGGTTAGCCCTAGTCCTTCACGCAACGAACAGAAAAACCCATCTCCTTCCATTCCCAGTCGGCATGGCTGCTGCTGCTATTGTAATATAAACTCCGTCTCCAGGCTTCAGCGGTACTGAACTCTGCAGTACTCCACCAGTAACCACGTACTCCAATGAGGAAGAATGGCCCACCGCGTTCACGGTAGCCGCCCGGAAGGGCTGTGAATCCGGTTTCGTTGGTTGCTCCTGTATTTGGACTGTTCCAATGGCTTGTACCGTCTTCTTTAAGTTTACCACCCGCAACATCTGTTCCTCCCAAATAA
>CAZGUR010000295.1:0-3703 GCA_964529295.1 uncultured Rikenellaceae bacterium
CTTAAGTGTTGCCAGGGCACTGCCATCAAAATACACTTTAACGGAATCGGGAATATCGTCCCCGCGCAGGCCCAGCACCAGCTTTATATCTTCGCCCGAGCTGAACCTTGCTCCGTCAGCAGGCTCAATGAAATCCACAAGGCTGGCAGCCGGCACTTTTTGACTTTTCTCAGTACTGTCCCGGCTTTGACCCCCGGGGCCTGACGACTCAGCCGGACCATTGCATGCTATTGCAGATAAAAATATTACAGTCTGGATGATATAAAAATACTTCATATTTTCTTTATTTACACCTGATCATTGTTCCTGCACCTGATCATTGTTCCTTCTCTTTGTTTTCCTTCACGAACAGTCTTTTAAAAAGCGGCTTCCTGCGGTTCAGCTTTTTCTCGGCCTCCTTTTCCCATTCATCATACAGGCTCAGTTGCTGCCATATACTGCTCCATCCAGGGAATCCACCAATGTTCTTGTCATCGATATATATATCAGCATTTATCTTACGGCTTATCGACTCATCGTATACCTCTTCCGGGTAATTCCTGTTTACGGCATAAAACTCTATCCCTTTCTTCCTGCAATATTCAACAGCCTTATCCAGTTCGGGACCAGCCCTGAAGGTCCACAGGATAAGCAGTGCACCATGTTTCTGCAGCTCCCTCAGTGTTTCAAAAGCAAACTGTTTATCCTTTCCTATACCCGGATATTCATGTTCAACGATAGTGCCGTCAAAATCAACCGCTATTTTAAGATTCTGTAAATGTTCCATTACTCTTTCTGATCACAGATGTAAAAATATATAAATTGGGTATATTGATAAAATTTATCTTAATTTTACAATTATAACAGCATTCTCTCCGGAAATGAAAAAGCAGATACCCAACTTTCTTACTTTGCTCAACCTGGCTTCGGGCTTCATTGCCATTATAATGATAATGAAGGGCCAGCTTATTCCTGCAGTCTGGTTTATTGCAGCATCACTGCTTTTTGATTTCTGCGACGGCCTTGCTGCACGGCTGCTGAATGCATATTCAGAGATAGGTCTTCAGCTTGACAGTCTGGCCGACATGGTCAGCTTTGGCGTGGCACCCGGACTCCTGATGTACACGCTTATCCTGTCAGCCGGTGGTGCAGACAATATTGCAGGATACCTGCAGTACATCCCTGTTCTTATCCCTGTCTTTTCAGGACTGCGCCTGGCAAAGTTTAATATTGACAGGGCACAGAGTGATCATTTCAGGGGACTGCCCACACCGGGCACCGCTTTCTTTATTATCTCCCTTGTCTTTGCCGGTGAATATGGCAGCAGCCAGCTTATTGAGGGTCTGCTCGATTCAAGGTTTGTCCTCTCATTTCTCACCCTCCTCTTCGCCGTGCTGATGGTAGCTGACATCCCCATGTTCTCATTTAAGTTCAGACATTTCAGGTTCAAGGGCAATGAGTTAAGGATAGTATTTCTGGGGTCCACCGTACTGCTGGTAGCCGGAGCGGGATTTGCCTCCCTGCCACTGGTAATAATACTTTATATCTTCGTATCAATTATCTGGGCTATCATCACCTGATCCTTTATTTTTCTCCTTCATCTCACGCATTATCTCCGTTTGCCTTCGTATTGATTCCTGGTGCAGCAGTTTGAGATATTTTTCCGTAAAGCTGCGGTCAAGTCCGGACATCCCTGCCTGCCTCAGCCGCGTTTTAAGTATCTGCAACCACCGGTCCATCTGCAGTACCGCCACATTATTATGTGATTTATATTCACCTATAAGATCAATTATCTCAAGACGTCTTGCGAGCAGCTCAATAAGCTGCTGGTCCACTGAGTCGACCTGGTTACGCAATTCTTCAAGGTAGTCAAGGAATCCGGGATCCTCAGGTTTTACACATCTGACAACCAGATTCTTAATCATATCACAGTATGCGGCAGGAGACAGCTGCTGGGCATTGTCACTTAAGGCTGCAGAAGGGTTCTTGTGCACTTCTATCATCAGGCCGTCCATATTCAGGTCCATTGCCTTCTGCCCCAGCTCAGGCACCAGCCTTGCATCACCCGATATATGGCTGGGATCACATATCACAGGAATATCCTTAATCCGCCGTCTCAGTTCTATCGGTATCTCCCATTTCGGCATATTCCTGTACCTTGTTTTCTCATAGGGGGAGAATCCGCGGTGTACGGCTGCCATTTTTTGTATACCGGCATTATTAATTCTTTCCAGGGCTCCTATCCAGAGATCAATATCAGGGTTCAGTGGGTTTTTTACCAGTACCGGTATATCCACCCCCCTCAATGATTCTGCAATTTCCTGCACTGAAAAAGGGTTTGACACTGTGCGGGCTCCAAGCCACAGCGCATCGATACCTGCCTTCATACATAAATCAACATGCCTGGTACTGGCTGCTTCCACTATCACCCTCATCCCCGTCTTCTCTTTCACCTTCATCATCCATTTAAGTCCTTTTGACCCTACCCCGCTGAAGGTGCCCGGACGCGTACGGGGTTTCCACAGTCCGGCCCTGAACAGTGTGGGACGGCATTCACCGTTTATTAAATCAGCTGTTTCCAGCACCTGCTCTTCCGATTCGGCACTGCAGGGCCCTGCTATAATAAAAGGACGCTTACCCGGCTCATCAAACCAGTCCGCTAATAAATAAAAACCCATTTAACTATTTTATGCTAATATACATGTCCCTCTCCGCTTACCTCCTTCTCATCTATCTTCTTCCTGTTGATCGCCCTCCATGCATACCATATATATGCTGCAACAAAAGGGATAATGAATGATATATAAAACAATGTCTTAAGCGTAAAATGACTCGATGAAGCATTTCTTATTGTCAGTGAATCCTGCAGGCTGACAACTGAGGGATAGAAAGAAGTATTATTATAACCTGCTACCAAAAACAAGGACAGCACAACCAGTATTGTCCCCGCGCCCCCAAACCACACCGGATCGCTTTTCAATGTAAAAATGGTGCGGTAGAGGCTGAACAGCACAAGCGATGTGCCTGCAAGAAAAACAATCAATACCAGTGGCATATCCAGGAAGTTATGCAGGTATTTACCTTTTTCCATAAAGACCGTTCCGGTTTCAGGATCAAGGGCAAAACCTTCTGCCAAAAGCAGGCTTATGACAAAATACAGGAACCCGGCCAAAAATGGTATAGCACTGGCAATGACTCTCTTTCTTGCCGCCCCGGTGAGCATATCATTATCAATTGTATTGATTATATACATCAGTCCCAGCAGGCGGACAAGGAAAAGGACGGTCACACCGAGTGCAATATTCCTTATATTCAGTAATGCTTCTAGTCCATGCCAGGGAGTTTCCCAGCTGACATTATTCATTTCATTGAGGTGAAAATTTGCTCCCGTAAAAAAGCTTGCAACGGCTATGCCTATCAGGAAGGGCGACAGGGTGCCATTTATCAGGAGGAATATTTCAAATGTCCTTTTGCCCAATGCATTGGAAGGCTTGCTGCGGAATTCATAGGAAACAGCCTGTATTATGAAACTAAAGAGTATAGCCATCCATAACCAGTAGGCGCCACCGAAGCTGGTAGCGTAAAACAGGGGGAAAGAGGCAAAAAATGTCCCGCCAAAAGTGACAAGGGTGGTAAAGGTAAACTCCCACTTGCGGCCCATGGCGTTTATTATCATCGTTTTTTGATTCTCAGTTCTGCCCAGGGTAAAAATAAAAGACTGTCC
>CAZGUR010000296.1:0-3699 GCA_964529295.1 uncultured Rikenellaceae bacterium
GCAAAGGCATATGCCGGCCTGCTTAATGCGGATATTGGGGTTGACTCCGAGGAGGGAAAAGGATCTGCTTTTTATCTTTTATTACCGGTTAAGGCTGACAGTGTTGAAAAGAAAAAGCCGGAAAAAAGTACTGAGGCCATACCCCAGGAAGCTAATCCGGGTGGTACTATCCTTATCGTGGAGGATGACATGGCAAGCACCGCTTACCTTAAAAAGGTACTGTCTTCACACGGATACAAGCTGCTGTTTGCCGTAGATGGAGGGGAGGCTGTCAGTATATGCCGTGAAACACCGGGCATAGACCTGGTGCTTATGGATATAAAGATGCCGGTGCTCGATGGTTATGATGCAACACGCGAGATAAGAAAGTTTAATAAGGAGCTGCCTGTTATTGCTCAGACGGCTTATGCCTTCTCCGGCGATGCGGAAAAAGCCCTTGAGGCAGGATGCAATGATTATATAGCCAAGCCTGTGAAACAGGCTGACCTGCTGAAACTGGTTGGCAGCTATATCTGAAAAACGTCTGCTCAACCCGTTTTTTCCCATAAGGAGTCTGCAAACCATTCCCGGCTGTCCGTGAAATGTTCAAGCACCCTGAAACCATGTTCTGAAGCCAGCGATTCAATATCTTCAATACCGAATTTGCGTGAGCGTTCCATAAAGATTGTTTCCCATTTGCGGAAGCGGAATATATCTCCTGTGCCTGCGAATTTTACCATCTGTTCGCTTAATGACACCAGGTAGCTTTTTACCTCGCCTCTAACTGGATTATATGTGGTATGGTGTTCAAAATTACCGGTGTTGAAGTCAGCCCCCAGCTCGCGGTTAAGCCGCACCAGGTGGCTCAGGTTGAACCGGCGTGTATGCCCCTGCCTGTCGTTATATGCATCCATTATTATCCGGGGAGACTTCTTGAGGTCGTAGCCAATCATTACCCTGTCGCCTCGGCTGCAGGCTGTGGCAAGCATGTCCAGAAAATCCTTTATTTCACCGTCAGTGAAATTTCCGATATTTGAGCCCAGGAATAATATCACCTTCCTCCTTTCTGAACTGCCGCTTATCTGGCTGCTCAGCTGAAAGAAGTCGCCTGTAAGAGCTTTTACTTCCAGCGAGGGTAATTCCCTTGCGAGACTTTTAACCAGCATATCATTGGTTTCCCCGCTTATGTCAACCGGTATATAGCGCAGGCCGGCTTTTGACCCGAGCAGTGACCGCAGCAGTACCCTGGTCTTCAGCCCGTCGCCTGAACCCAGCTCAATAAGATCAAATGCCTGTCCTCCCTGCAAAAAGGCCCCGGTTATATGCTCTTTCTGCTCCTCAAATATCTCCATCTCACAGTCGGTAAGGTAATATTCCGGCATCTTCATTATATCACGGAAGATAGCGCTCCCGTTATCATCATAGAAGTACTTTGACATAAGGTATTTCGGATCGGAATACAGACCTGATACAGCATCTGAGGCTATGGATGAGAGTATGGTTCTGGGACTCATAAGTAGTTATATTTTCTGTTTTCTTTTTAATGCTGCATCGCAGATTATACATCAGTCTCATAAGGATTACCCGGATCACTGCTCCATTCAAACCAGCCACCGTCATAAACCGACACCCGGGGCCATCCCATAAGCCAGGCATTGAACCATGCCTCGCTGCCGCGCCAGCCTGTGCCGCAATAGAAGGCAAGGTGCTTGTCCGGACTGATACCAGCAGCCTTCCATATCTCCTCTGTCTCCCCGTATTCCCTTGTTGTGTGGTCAAGGTTTCTGTAGTTCTCCATATGATAGGCATCGGTACCGCAGTCGGCAAATACCGCACCCGGAATCCTGCCTTTAGACTCAATATAGTTATATCCGCTTACCTCACCCCTGTATTCCGGCAGGCTTCTTACGCATACCAGTTCGCTGCCGGGAGATGCCAGCATCTGCCTGGCTTCTTCGGTGTCGACAAAAAGCTCTGGCTTTGCCGGTATCTCAGCACCAAATGGTTTAGCAGGTATTTTTGGCAGATCGTCTTCAGAGATATCATAACCGGCGTCCTGCCACGACTGGAATCCGCCGTTCAGTACGCGCACATCCTTAACTCCTGCATACATCATTATAAGCGCCAGCCTTATTGCACCTATATCTCCCGCTGCACTGCCCGGGAAAGGATCATTATTGTCGGGTGACATGAATTTACCGTAAAGAATAACGGTTGTGCCGGCAGTAATACCGTGTTCCTCAAGTGCTTTCTGCAATTCTTCCGGCGACCGCCTGTTCCATGTTTCAGGTGACTCAAGGGCAAGCGTGTCCATGTCAATTGCACCAGGTATATGTCCGCCCAGGTAGGCCTCCCTGTTGCGGTAGTGAGCATGAACAATGATAAAGCTGTCGTTATCATACTCAGTGGGATTTTCCCCTGATATAAGCGAATGAACCCATGAGGCCGGAACCAGCTTGTTATAGCGCTGCAACCTTTCCAGCGGCAGCGTCTTATCCGGCAGCCATTCACCTATAAAGCCGGTATATACAAAGACCTTATCATAATCCGCCTTAATAAACCGTTCAGCTACATGTATGGCATCGTCACTGCAGTGACCGTAAATAATAAGCCTGTCGTCCTGCTTTATACCCTTATTCCTTACAATCTCTATCCAGTCCATATACCCTGTCCATTTGGAGTGCATGTTCCTGGCCCCGGGGATATGACCTCCCCGGCTCTCATTATGAAGGCGCCAGCCGTTGTATGCATCCGGACTCCTTACATCAATAATCCTCGTTGCCGTATCGCCTGAATATTCCAGTAATTCTTCTTTTGTAATAATATTAATTCCTTGCTGAGGCTGGTTTTTCATTATATCCTATCAGTTAAGGGTGTTAAGATTCACTTATTTCAACTCCTTTCCAGAATGCTATATGCTCTTTTATTTCTTTTGCTGCTTCTTTTGGATGAGGATAGGTCCAGGCAGCATCTTTGTTAACCCTGCCATTAACATTGACATCGTAATATGATGCCTCCCCTTTCCACGGGCATGTGGAATGTGTTTCACTGCTTACCAGGTACTTGCTGTTTACAGATCCGGGCGGGAAATAATGGTTATTCTCCACTACTACTGTATTGTCACTTTCTGCTATCACCTTGTTATTCCATACTGCTTTCATAATCTAATATAGTTAAAATGTTAATAATGCTCCTGTTATGTGATATATATCTGTAATAAAACCCTGTAAAAAGTGGACTTAGGTAATTCTGTAATTATATAAACACATCAGGATAATGAATGTTCTTAAGCTGTATCCCTGAATGTGTTTATTACCCGTCTTCCTTAATGTGCCGGATAATATATGATATAGTCGTATTATTCCCGAAAGCTGACAAAAGGACAATGGTTTCTTGCTATATATATTTCACTCGTCAATTGACTTTATTCCTGATATTGTTTCGCAATTCTCAATTTTGTTTCATCTTAATGATGTAAAAAATTATCAACCTGTACTTTGTATAATTAAAAAAAAGCTGTAATTTAGTTTTGCTGATAATATTTCAGAATCTGCTGTAAAATGAAAAGTCCAGGTTATCTCAAAAATGGAAGCCCCGGACCTGTTTCAGGAGATAAGTTTATTGACGATATCGATATTTACTGTGACAGGTGGTGCGACAAATGTAAGTTCACTTCAGGCTGTTTGTTTTATACCCGTCAAACAGAGGGGCACAATACTG
>CAZGUR010000297.1:0-3689 GCA_964529295.1 uncultured Rikenellaceae bacterium
ACAGGGGTCTGCCCAGGGCATCAAGCACAGCAACCTCAACTGTCCCTGCAGTCATGGCACCCAGCCGTATATTAAGTATATCGACAACAGGATTGGGATATAGTACTGCTTCCGAGAGAGCCAGACCCTCAATACCGGTCTGTCCGTACACATTAAATGACTGCGTTATTATCTTATACCCCGGAACAGCAATATTGGAAATAATACAATAATATTCACCCTCATCACCCTGGCTCATAAAAGGAATACTCAATATATCATAGGCGCTGATGCTTTTAAATCTCTCATCATCATGCACCCACAGGTAACGGTTATTTTCTCCGCCCGCCTCATACGCTGTCACCTGGCTCAGATCGACACTTCCCATACCCCCTAAAGGGAAGGTAAAATCATACAATACCAGGGCGATGGTATCCTGCGGGAATACAAATCCAGGTACCAGTCTGCTGTAATTTGGCTCTATATCCCTGAATGTGAGCTTATTGCCGGCAACCCTTGCTATCGGTTTTCCCTTTACATCCCAGGGCTGAAGGTCTGGCAGTCCCACTATTTCATTATCTGTTATTTCGAACTTCTCAAGTGCATCAAGACCGGCTGTTGACCCGGGGATTATACCGCTCAGCCTATTTGAAGCAAGATTTATCTCCCTTACTCGTCCCTCCCTTACGAGCAGACCATACCATTTAGCTGCAGGACCGTCTTTCCAGTTATCGTTCCTGGTCCAGTTATCGCCTCCTGTTGAGTCATACAGGCTTATTAATATGTTATAATCTTCCTCAGTTATCCCTGCTTCCATTTTCACGCCATAACCCACAGCCCCTGACTCCAGTGCCAGCAAGGGGTACATGGAATTAAAGACATGCAATGTATAAATACCATAATCATCCTCGCCGGCATTCAGTATCAGTGTATCATATACAGAACCCGTTATGGCCGAGCCGTATCTGAACCACTGGTAACTATCCTCACCTGCATAGCCTGTATGGCTCAGGATAACCTGTCCTTTACCTTCTTCGTTTAATTCCGGCGCTGACAATTCGTTCTGTGGGGAGTATATCAGCGCAGGGTAATTATCAGGTTCCAGACCCGCCCCTACAAAATCAAGAAAATCCAGGTTATTGGATGATAAGTCAATTACACAGAGAGTGTCAATATCACCCAGATACTTCATTCCATCAATCTGGTTATCACTTATCAATAACTCCACAAGTCCGGTCATTCCACCTATTGAGGAAGGAAGAGTATCAATAAGCATATTGTTGCAGAGCTCAATTTTTGACACCCTGCCTGAGTCTAGACCTATCCCATACCATGCGTAGACAGGGTCTTCCAGCCATCCTGTATTATTTATCCACATCTCACCACCGGTGCTGTTATACAGATCTGCCAGGGCCAGTGAGTCCTTTTGATCTGCCATAGGTGGCAGAACGGCCAGACTGAGACTTTCTGTTTTCAGTGCCAGCCTCGGAACGGCAGCATCATATATTTCAAATTTATAGTCCCCTGCCCAACCGGTACTGAGGATCTGTCCGTTTACAAGCTCTCCTGTCCGGTTAACTCCCTGGTATATATCATTTTTGTAAAGCCAGTATGATGCATACATTACCCCTGTCTCTTTCTCCAGGTAATCATTAATATCAAGGTGCAAGGACTCACCTATACGAACACTGAAAGAATCCTGTGTAAAGGCCAATGTCTCCTGCGGGGAATAATATACCGAACGAATAATGCCTGTATTGGATCTTATATCATCGAAAACAAGCCTGTTACGCTGCACCCGCAGAACATCAGGCCCGATAAGCGCACTCAGGTCAGGGAGATCGTTTATATCATTATCATAGATATGGAAGTTTTCGAGTACTGTCTTTTTTTCTCCCGGCACCGGTACAGTCCCATATACATTATTTGATGAGACATCAAAGGAAACCAGTTCCTCCATATCCCACAGTGAAGGTGGCAGCTCACCGTATAACTTATTGTCAGGCAGGGCTATCTCCTTCACCCTCCCCCCGACAGTGCGCACTCCGTACCAATCCGAGACACGCCCCTGCAGCCAGTTTGAGTTATTATTCCAGTTGTCCCCGCCCAGGGCGTCATATATATCAACCAGTGCCTGGTAATCTGACTCATATACACCAGCTGTTATGTTAACTCCATAACCTGTAGCCTCAGATACCATCTCCAGCTCGCAGTAAGCCGGGTCTGCAGCCACACAGTGAAAGACACCGGGTGTTTCATCCAGCTCAAGCCACAGGGTGTCCCCTGTTGTCTGTGCTATCCGGTTATTGTCCTTATACCAGTCGTATACCGTAGCACCGGAATTAGCTTCAAAAGAGATACTCAGCGAAGCATCGATTGTGTCTATAGCCAGCTCAGTTGTGAACTTCTGAGGACTGTAACTGATATTATCCTGTGCCAGGGGCACTATACCTGCATCTTTCAGATCCTGCACTCTGAGGCGGTTCGATGATATATTCAGCTTCGTTCCGTCCTCCAGTGAAGAAAGGTCAGGAAGACTGTCCAGGGAGTTGAACTGCAAAGATACAGATGCCGGTGGCATCAGACCGCTCACAAAATCCGGCAGGTATCCCCCGAGCTTATTGCCACTTAGATCAAATACCTTTAATAAAGCAAGTGAAGACAGAGTGTCATCCAACTCCCCTTCTAAAGCATTATTAGCCAGGTTAAGATATTCAAGAGAAGTAAGATTACCTGTGGACAGCGGAAGGGGGCCACTCAAATCATTATTACGGAAAGACATTGAGACCAGGTTGTTCAGACTGCCCACAGTGTCAGGGATGCTGCCTGTCAGCTTATTATCACCCATATTTAAGGTTTCCAGTGAGCCTAAGGCACCTATCCCAGGCGGTATCACTCCGCTAAGCATATTATCCTGCAGCAGCAGCTGCCTGAGAGAAACCATTCCTCCTATTCCTGATGGAATGGAACCCCATATCCGGTTACCATATAATGAAAGAACCTCCAGCTTTTCAAGATTGCCGGTCTGCTCAGGCAGGCTGCCTTCCAGCTCATTATTATTCAGTCTGAGGTATTTAAGATCAGTCAACCCTGTTATGGCATCAGGCAGGCTTCCGCGTAGCTTATTATAATACATACTAAGCTCCTGCAGGGCAGTTAAATTTGTAATGGCTTCAGGCAGGCGGCCTTCCATCCTGTTAAAACTGAGATCGAGTCCTGTTACGCGACCAAAGGATAGTTTAACCCCGTACCATCCCGAGACCCTGGTATCGGTTTTCCAGTTACGCCTGTTTATCCACTTATCTCCTCCGGTGCTGTCATACAGTTCAATAAGGGTATTATAATCATCTGTGCTGACCCCCAGTGCAAAATCAATACCGAGCGGGTAAGCATCACTCTCCTGGGACAGGCGGTCATAGACGGTATTATTAATAATGCAGGAATATATACCATGATTGGATGTCTCGTTTATTATTTTTAAGGTATCATTATTTCTTCCTGATAACTGTTCACCGTTGAAGTACCATAGATACTGGTCATCCGGATTTGATTCGGACATAGCAATTATTATAGTGTCGCCTATGGTGTCAGCCCTGTAGCCTATCATCGCAAACTGCGGATAATAGAGGAGTGAATCTCTTGTAGCAGGCAACAGTCCGGCATCATAAAAATCCTTAAAGGTGAAATAATTATTAGTCAGATTCATCTTT
>CAZGUR010000298.1:0-3662 GCA_964529295.1 uncultured Rikenellaceae bacterium
ATTTTTGCCTGTTATTATTATATCTCCCTTCTCAGCCTTTTGTGCAAAATCTTCATATCCTTCGAGGTTATCGAAGGTATATTTACCCATTTCTTCTATATCAGTTATTGAAAGGTACCTGTTATGAAATATCATATCGGTATCAATATTATCCCTGTCAATAATCCAGCATCGTCCCCTGATAACTGTGGGGCGACTGCCCGGTTTTGCCTCTTTCTTTTGATCCACAGCTTTCCTTTCTCCACCGCTCTTAAATGTTGCAGGTGTATCCGGAATATTGTTTTCATGGGTTATATAACCGGCCACTGCCGATGCAGCCACGGCTGCAGGCGATGCCAGGTACACGCTTCCCTTTCCCTGTTTACCGGGGAAGTTCCGGTTGCCTGTGCTTATGGTTATTTCACCCGGACCGTTCTGTCCTACCTGTCCGGCCGCGCATCCTGCACATCCTGCATTTGACACGAGGGCACCGGCATTTTTAAAAATATCCATCAGTCCTTCAGCCAGGCATTTATCCCATACCTCATTTGTTGCCGGTACAATTTTAAGCATCACACCAGGCGCAACCTTCCTGTTTTTAAGCACCCTGGCGGCGGCTCTCATATCCTCCATCCTTCCGTTTGTGCAGCTTCCTATAAAGGCTGAGTCTATTTTTATACTGGTAATTTCATCTACACCCGCCGTATCATGTGGTTGTCCGGGTTTGGAAATCATTGCTTTAAAGCTGCCTGCATCAATATCGAATATTTTGTCGTAGCGGGCATCCTCATCAGCATACACTGCTTCAAATTCCTTATCAGTACGTTCAGCGCAGTAGGATATCACCTCATCATTGGGAGGGAAAAGCAATATTATGGCGCCCATTTCTGTTGCCATGGAGGATATTGTCATCCTGTCGCCAAGCCCCAGCTTATCAACGCAGTCGCCATACATCTCAATAGAGTACCCAAGCAAAGAGTTTGCCCCGAATTCATTCAGCAGGTTCAGTACGATATCCTTGGCATATACATTAGGAGGCAGGTCTCCCTTAAGGTTTATTTTTACCGAGTGCGGCACTTTAAACCACACCTTACCCTTATTCCATGCCGCAGCAATATCCTGATCACCCATTCCCTGGCCGAAAGCTCCCACAGCCCCAAGAATATTGGCATGCGAGTCTGTGGACACAGCTGTGGCACCTGGATAAACATAACCTTCATCAACAAGCAGGTGTGTTCCTATTCCGGAATTAATATCATAAACACGTATACCCTCCTCCCTGGCAAACAGCCTGCAAATATGCTGGTTCACGGCATATTTCTGGTCTGATCCTGTAGGATTACAGTCGAAGGTAAACAGTGTCTTTTCAGCATCGTCAATATCAAGCTTATATGTCCGGAGGTTTTTCACAACATTTGCTCCCCCGAAATCGCGGGCCACCCTGGCATCTATTATAACATCCACAATATCACCGGGTTTCACTACATCAGCATCAGAATGATTGCTAAGTATTTTTTCTATTAATGTCATTCCCATATCAAAGAATATTTTATTGTTACGATCTTAACAAATTTAACATTAAGTAAGCAATCCCGGTAATGGAAAGCAAAAAATCATTCAAAATCTTCTTTCCCGGACATGCTGACTGATCTTTACATGGCAGCCAAAACCAGGTGGCATGGAAAAAGGTCCTGTTCCAGGCTGTCAGATTGGTTCTGCAGGACTTTATGCAGGAATACAGAAGTATACTGTATCTACCTATTTTCCTGCATATATTCCTTATTGCTCTGCAGTGCTTTTTCAAAAATCATATTATTAAACTCTGTAACAGCCTCCAGGGCTTCGTCATGGTTACGATTCCACAGCTCCAAAAGGCCGGTATCGAATTTTTCCGCTTCCTCAAAATATTCCTGCTGCAGCTTATTTTTAGATTCTTTTCTCCCCTCTATTCTTAAACCGTAGTCATCATCCACAAAGGAGGTCACGGATATAAAAGACCACCATGCCTTACCGTTACTTTCATTATACATATCTTCAGGCACCCGAAAATGGTTTTCATACACCTTATCATTATTCTCATAATATTTATAGCCGGCAGGAAAATCACTTACTCCATAATAAACAGGCATATATGCATGTACACATCCCCTTCTGGGGGCTATCCACATCCGGCATCCTATTTCAACAGGCATATCGTCCCTCAGTTCAGCCACAAAAGACATCTGCTGGTGGCCGGCGCAAATATTCATTGTTTTATTCTGATGAGGGTTATGCAGGGTATATTTTTCAGAATCATCGAGATGCGTTCCTTCGTAATGATTTTGCAATATGTTCATAATATGACTGACCGTCACTGGTTCATCCGGTATGAAGCTGTCTGGGAAACTGTCCTGAATATCATATTCCATGGGTGACATTTTATTAAGGCCTGTCCACATCCTGCCTATATTGGACATGCTCTCTGCAGATCTCTCATTACCATATGCTTCCCTGAAATTGAATTCGCCGTCCTCCTCCTTATACCAGTTTCTTGTTACAGCGTATTCCTTTAGTCCGCCGGAATATAAATAATTGTCGCTGTCAGCAAAATCTATCTGTTTAATTATATAATAGTTAGGCAGATACACGACATGATTGTCGGGTATACGCATAGCCACCCAGTGTTTGCCTCTAACGACTGACAGCATCCATGCTTCCTTTGTATCAGCAATTGTATATGTTCGTCCCGATGCATTATAACCAAGTCGTGATACCAGGTCTCCCGCCAGTTCGACACCATGCCTTGCTGATTCAGCTCTTTCTGCAATTATCTTGCGCAGCATATATCCTATACCACCATCTGTTATCTCGCCGTATCTTTCTTTTGAGGGACATGAGTTGGATGTTACAAGCACACCGTTCTCATTCAGAAAGCTGTCTGCAAAATCCTGTCCGGGCATCTCGAGCCAGATATGTCCGTAAGTCTTTACGGGCAGGTCAATTACGGCGCCGTTTTTCATTACAGTCGCCCCGGCTTCCACATCATCAGGGGAAATTTTATAGAAGTTTACAACCTGCATTCCCCCGTCATCCTCATTATGACCTATAAGGACATTACCTGTGGCGGAGGCATCTTTACCCACGATAATGGTGGAACAGTTAAACCCTTCCGGCAATGGTTGTGCAGAAAGAATAAAGGCATACAGAACAAAAACAGATACGGTATATAATCTTTTCATGGTTTTAAGGGTTTTTGCATGGATAGTGACAGGTATCTTTATGCACTTTTCATTTTACAATTTATTGATTTCTCTGTTACCAAAAATAGTAAAAGTAAGCTAACAGGGATATGTTATATGATATATCAGACTTGTTTTTATGATTAAACACATCATTAATTCACTAATATTCAACTATTATACAATTTTATATTGATATTATTAATATTTTATTAATATTTTATGATATTCAGTTAGCATATACCGATTATTATTATTTATTTTACAGCCGATTTTGTTTTCAATTCAGAATTCAAAATCAGGGTTCAATTGGGTACTGAGGTTGTTCGGTCATGTTTTATCAAAACTTACTGTAAATCACATGTAAATCGATAATTCATCAATTTAATTATCAATTTGACCGAACAACCTTCGAAAATTCAATTAGTAAGCGCAACGATTAAAGATCAAAGGTAATCGAACTAG
>CAZGUR010000299.1:0-3650 GCA_964529295.1 uncultured Rikenellaceae bacterium
ACTACCTGTGGATTTGCATTTATAATGAAAGAGAAATACGATGGGGCAAGGTCCATATTGCCCGCTTCATCAGTCCCCCTGACTTTGAAGGTGTAGGCCCCATTTGGCAGGCTATAAGAAGCAGTTTTTGAAGTACTCTGAACACTCCAGTTACTGTCATATCCCTCCAGCATATACTGAAACTCCAGGATCTCCGGAGGAGTAACATCATCTTCACCTGCCCATTCAAAACTGACCGAAGCGCTGCCAACTATACGCTCAGGAGTACTTGTGAACATCGTCTTCGGAGCAGATACATCATTTGAATAGCCCACAAAATCCTGGTTTGCAAAATTTCCCTGAAGATTGTTGAATGTGAGCGATGCAGGTGAAAAGGTATAGCCTGTGGCTGAAACTGTTATTGAAACATCCACGCCGCCACGAACCCCAGTGAAAGAATATGTACCATCTGTTGAAGATATATCAATTGCATTCTGAGTACTCTTGAGTTTCAGATCAACTCCACCAGGGATTATCTGACCTGAATTATCCAGAATTGTTCCGGAAATGGTATATACCTGCGGAGTATAATCATAATAAGCATCCAGAATAAAAGATCCATAATCCTCTGGTTGAAATTCATATGAGAAGTTATTATGGGAAAGTACTACGACGTTCCCATCCTTGCTCAATACCATTTGATCATATGCATAATTCACATTATCAGTACTGGCAATAAACTCGACGGTGGATCCGGCATTAATGGTTATTGGTTCAAGCTGCGATTCACCCGTGATCTCAAAATAATTATAAGGATCTGAGTCTCCGGTCCTGTAGCCGAATAACAGATCCTGGGCAAACTCAGCACAATGGATGACTGGATTTATAACAATCTCCTCATTGGTGTAAACGTCCGGACCATTTTTCCAGTTGGTTATTGCAGGTTGGCCTATTTCATTAAAGAAATTAAAGTAGTACTCATAAGTGCCTAGTGGCAAAGTGCTTGTAAAATAATATGTTCCATTTGAATGTGTTCCACTTTCTAAGTTCATTTGATGAAAACCTTCATATTCTGATGATCTGATGGTTACAGATCTACCATTTATAATCGATTCGTCTCCATCAGGATCAAAATAATCGACCAAGAATGTATATGTATCAGATTCTGTTCCTGACAATGGTGCAACTCGTGGATTTGATAATGTTGGAAAACTATCTTCACCAAGTGATGTTGCGGTTACACTCAATTTATAACTTGGAATGCAATCATCACTTCCTTTCTCAATGACCCTTAAGTAATAAGTGCCTATTTGAAGGAAATCCACAGAAATTTTTGAGAAACTACTCTGCCCCTCCTCAGAATTATCACTATATTCGATTACAGTTGATCCGTCCTCCTCATACAACCATAACTCCGTATCTCCAATAATACCATTAGTTTCGATTACAACAGAGGATTTTGTTTTTAAATCGAATTTTACCCAGTCAATATCATTAGCAGGTGATACACTCCTTATTTGTGTTTTGTTAAGATCGATCCATTTTGCATAATATGGGGAATTGTCGTTTTCGTATTTATCTTGAGCCGGATTATAACGGTTCGGTATAATATCAAGAATAACTCCAAAGTCCTGGTTAAATATGTATTCTTCACCAGGATTTAGTAGATTATATGCGTAAAATCCATCATATCTGCCACCCCAGCCCCAATTGAAATGGAGATTATCCTCGCTATCATAACCATCACAAACAAACGCATGTGCATCATAATCTGAGCCATCCGGAGGAGCTGCTCTATATATAATCGGAACGCCATTATCAAGTCTTTGCTTTATATAGGGCATAGCTTCACTAGGAAATGAAAGATTTGCATAGTAAGCAGATGGGAAGTCGAAATTCTCCTTTAGCGCGGTTTCAGCATCACGTCTGAATAAATTCCACAAGTAAGCACTACTTCCACATTCATTGAAATCCGTTTCGACGCTAACAGCACACTCATATAAAAGCTCCGATACTTCATCATAATCTGAAAATGAGGATGCTTGTTTTCGATTATATAATATCTGATTCCAGTCATAATAATCATCTTCAAAATCTGCAGAAAGAAATCCAAGACTCTCGTTAGGGCAATTCAAGATATCCCTAGGTTCCTCATAACTATGGCTTGAAATTCCAATAAGAGGATAATTATAATATTTCATCACTTGTCCCATTGCAACTGCAACACAACCCATAGGAAAATTCCCGTCAGGGTAATCAAAAAGCGAAATTATGCCATTACTGAAAAGATAATTATTGTACCCCACACTTTGCCCCCACATTATGCTATCACCGGTTGAATAGAGTAATGGGTGGACTATTGGGATTGATGATTTTATGGATTTTAACTCACTTCTTGAAGTGTAATCTTCCCAGGCATCTTTAATACCATTACTCTCCTTAATACCTTTCTCTCTTGCATATGAAATTTGTTTTCCAAGATATCTAAGCCAAACCGATAGTCCTGGTGGTAATGCAATTGGATTAAAGCTATTTGACAAACTTGATCCTAGAATTGGCTTTGTCCTGCTATCTGCAGAAATAATTACATAACCATCTGATGTATTTACATTGAATACATAAAACAGTGGAAATCTTTGAACCCCCTTTTTTGAAGGACTAATATTTTCTAATTCTAGATGTACTAATCTTAGGCTTAAATCCTGTGCCGATTTTAAATACCCTCCTCTAGGTAATCTTGATATATAGTAATTTTTAGCAACCGTTCTGGCCGTTGTGGAATCAACTATTTCACAAAAGATGGGATTAATACTTAAGAGACCAATCACTAAGATGATAATCAGTCTTTTCATATCATTTGTTTTTAGGTTTGCATTATAGGTTGTTGCCCTTGAAGAAACAGTGAGTTATTATTGCCTCTACTTAGCTTTTAAGAACATAAGAGAATTACCCTGATCTAATGCCTTCTAATTTGATTCCAGAATCTTTCTTGA
Source organism: uncultured Rikenellaceae bacterium (assembly GCA_964529295.1). Lineage (GTDB taxonomy): Bacteria > Bacteroidota > Bacteroidia > Bacteroidales > VadinHA17 > UBA9300. Next base: position 2,973 of record CAZGUR010000299.1, read on the forward strand.
ATTTATATCAGACCTATCATGTTATCAATCATAAGTTTATGCAAAATGCGAAAATCCCAAGTCACTTTAGAGTAAGAGGCTGATCATAAGGTATATTCCAGCCTCTTGCTCTATTATCCAATCAGATTTATTTGACTATTACCTTACCTACCTTCCGGTACCTGCTGTTGGAGAGCTGGATAAAGTAGATTCCGGCGGGTTTCTCGCTGAAGTCTACTTGGTAGAGCATCTCCCTACCATCCGATTCCACGTTTTCCTGCAGCAGGATTTTTCCGCTGGCATCGGTGATCTCCAGCAGGAGTCCTTCATCAAATATCCCGGTCCACCTGAGCTGGAATTGTCCATCGGTAGGATTGGGGAAGACGGTAAATCCGGTTTCCGGATCCACTATATCAAGATCATCTGAATTAAGCAGAATTTCATGGACCGATTCCGACTGGAGAGCGGAAGCTCCGGATTCATATAATGCACTCCATCCTTGTCTGGTTACACTATAGTCTGATTCAAATTCCACCAGCATGGCTCCTCCGGTGGAGGAAACCGGACCGGGGATCGAAGAGCCGCTGAATTCACCCAGCAGGGGATCGGAGGTGGAGGTTCCGTCGTAGATGCGCACGAAGTCATAGCCTGCCTCCACTTCGAAGAAGGTAAAGGTCAGAGTGACCGGACCTCCCCCCA
>CAZGUR010000300.1:0-3598 GCA_964529295.1 uncultured Rikenellaceae bacterium
GTTGGTAACCTCAATAAGAAGCTCCCTCTCATGCTTCATATAACCCTTAACGGCCTCCACCAGCTGTGGTATCAGATCATGTCTCTGCCTGAGCTGAACATCTATATCGGCAAAAGCATTCTCCCTGTTATTCCTGAGCCTTACAAGCCGGTTATATGCTGAAATAATGATCAGCATCAGTAAGACTACTATTGCCCCTATAATTATCAAACCTGTCATATCAGTATTTTTTTGTGAATGACAAAGATATAAAATGTTTTATCTATAATACATGCTTAAGAAACAGATTCGGGCTCTTTTGTTTTCGCCGATAGTTCCACCAGTTCATCCGACTCGTAGATCTCTTTGCCCTTGCTCTCATTCACAGCCCTTACCATTGCCCTGGCAACAACAGAGGCCCTTATACCCCTGTACTTTTTGCTTTTACCTGTAAGCAAAAACCCAAGAGACCGCATCAGAACTTTAGCTATTGCTTCCAGAATGCGCAATTCACCCCTTTTGCCCAGTAAGATGGAAGGCCTTACAATAACCTTCCTCTTGAATTGCATGGACAGTACTGCCTGTTCCAGCTCACCCTTTATCCTGCTGTAATAATTACGCGATGCCGGGTTGGCTCCTATGCTAGACACAACAGCTATATTCCTTACCCCGTTTAACAGGGCTGCCTTTGCTATTGCCAGGGGCAGGTCGCGGTCTATCTCTTCCATCTTCTTTACCGATCCGGCCTTGCGCCTGGTGGTACCAAGGCATATAAACAGGTCATCGCCTTTTATAAGGTCTTTGTATTCATCGGGATTCTCAATATCGACAACATGCTCAATAACCTTGATATGCTCAAGGTCGAGGGCGCGTCGGGCAAAGACCTTAACTGCCGTATACCTCATATTCTGTATCAGCTCGTTAACCAGAGCTGAACCTGTGAGTCCAGTTGCCCCGAATACTATAGCCGTCTTGTTTATCATCTTTTTACTTTTAAAACACAGTGATATGCTATTAAGTTCAAAAAACATATTTCAGCTTCACGATAAGCAGGGGACCTGTCACTTACCACTAAAGCTTACATTATCAAACAATAATGAAGGGGTGCGCCATGCCGAATCTTCATACACATCATTGCCTGTTTCAAGCAGGTTTTTGTATAAATCCAGGAAATTGCCGGTAATATTCATTTCGGCAACAGGCTTCACAATCTTCCCCTTCTCCACCAGGAACCCTTCCACTCCGTAGGAGAAGTCGCCTGTCGACCCATTGGCATTGCCACCGTTAAAGCCGGTAACAAGTATAGCTCTGTCCAGGGAGGCTATCATCTGCTCCAACGTCCTGGCCCCCGGCTTAAGGACAATGTTTGTTGTGCTTCCGCTGTTGGGTTCCATCTCCAGCTTCCTTCCATAATATGTGTCAATATAATACTCCTTCAGCACCCCCTTATCAAATATGGTCCTTTCCTTCAATGCCAGCCCTTCATTATCAAACAGCCTCGACCCCCTTCCGGAAACAATAAAAGGATCATCAGTAAGTGTAAGCCTGTCCGAGCCCACCTTCTCACCCAGCATATCAACAAGGAAGGAGTTTTTCTGCTGTATGGCCGCTCCGCTCAGTGCCTGCACCAGCGGACGCAGGCTCTGCCCTGCCATACGGTTTTCTATTATCATGGGCATATTGGCTGACTCTATCTTTTCCTGTCCAAGCTTTTTAAGGGCCCTCTCAAGCGCCTTTTCCCCTATACCTTCCTTTTTCAGTCTGTCATGGAACAAGGCACTCTCATACCAGCCTTCCGACGGCCTGGCATCTCCCTGTTTAACCGAGACGGAGGCACCGAGACTGTAATAGGTGTTTTCCATGTCACCCTCAAAGCCGTTGCTTGTCACCATCACCATAGCATTGCGGCCATCATTGTAATTAGCCGTTACCGATACTATACGTTCGTCCTTTCCCAGGGCTTCACGTTCCGCGTCAAAAGCCATGCTTATCTTGCCGGCAGGATCAATATCCATAAAACCCTTATCATATACCTTCAGATCGGGACCGCCGCCCTTGTAATAATGATCAGGATCAGGAAGCTTCCTGTATTCATCCTCTGACAGATAAGCGGTGCCTGCTATGCCTTCTTCAATAAATTTCTGCAGCTCTGCTTTATTATCCAGCCTGTTTGTCGAATGAACGGAATACCTGTTGTTCACATACAAAAAAATTGTCAGCCCGTTCTCTGTTGATTGCTCCAGGTTTTCGATCTTTTTCTCCCTTACCGATATACTGTTGCTCCGGCTGTTGCTTATTATCACCTTGGACTGCTGCGCACCGTTTTTAAGGGCATGGTTAACAGCCCACCCGGCCAGTTCATATTTTTCTTTAAGGGTCATGATTAATATTTTTATTCTTTGATTTCCAATTCCTTAATATTGTGATTTTATGCATTTACTCCACCCACCGTCAGCTTTTTGACCAGCACGGTAGGCAGTCCCATGGTAACGGGTACAGACTGTCCGCCCTTACCGCACATCCATGTGCCGTTATCGGTCTTATAGTCCCCTGCTGCCATTATTATATCAGACAAGGCCTGCGGACCGTTACCAATGATATTGATATCTTTTATAACATCTGTCAGCCTTCCTTTTTCGATGAGGCGTCCTGACTTAACAAAAAATGTGAAATCACCTGCCCCTATCTTCACCTGCCCGTTACTGAAATTATCAACATAAACACCATAATCGACTGCTGACAGTATATCCTCCCTTGAATGCGGTCCGGCCTCCATATAGGTCGAGCTCATCCTTGGCAGTGGTATATTGCGGAATGATTCCCTTCTTCCGTTACCGGTGGGATCCACCTCGTAATGGTCTGCACTTATCCTGTCGTGTATATAACTGTTAAGCACACCATCCTTAACAAGGTAGGTCTTATTTGTATCATTGCCCTCATCGTCAATGTTGAGGGCACCCCTGTTATTGACCAGGGTGCCGTCATCGATGATATTGATAAAGTCAGCAGCCACCTTATTCCCCATCTTATCGCTGAAGATGGATGTCCCCTTACGGTTAAAATCAGCTTCAAAGGTATGGCCTATGGCCTCATGCAGCAGTATGCCGGAGCCGCCGGCACCCAGTACAACAGGTAGTTCCCCGGCCCTGGGCTTTGTGGCATCAAACAGAATATTGGTCCTTTCAACCACTTCATCCGCTATCTCATTAACCAGCTCATCCGACAGCCACTCAAACCCTTTCCTGTACGATCGTGCACTGTAAGAGTTCTCCACCTGCTTTCCTTTCTGCATAATACATACAGCCCCAAAGCTGGCCAGGGGCCTGTAATCATAGCTGATACGTCCCTCTGAATTATAAAACAGGACATATGCCGTCTCGTCATTCAGAAAAGCATTCACCTTTATCACCTTATCATCCATGCTGAATATCCTGTCATTGATCTTTTGCACAAAGGGCACCTTTTCTTTTACCCCGGCCTCCTCCCAGCCCGTTTTGATGCTGTAATAGCCTGCCGGCACCTTCTCCCTGAACAGCTGTGATCCTTCAGTGCCTTTGCTGTCGGCTATGCTTGCGGCCAGCCTGGCCGCATCCAGCATCGAAGGCATATCCAGCACCTC
>CAZGUR010000301.1:0-3573 GCA_964529295.1 uncultured Rikenellaceae bacterium
TTAATGTCAGATTTATCCGGCAGGTAAAATGATACTGCCCTCTGGAATAAATTTGTTTCCCCGGCTTAGGATTATTAATTAATTTTATGCCCGAAACGAATATGGATTTATACAATATTACGATATGGATCAGTCCAGCTCACTTGACAATCTTGCATCCTCACTGAGGGGTAAGCTGAAATATGATACTATTACAAGAACCATATACAGTACTGATGCCTCCATGTACAGGGAAGAGCCTTTGGCAGTAGCCTGGCCGGAAGGCGAAGAAGACCTGCAGACTCTTGTGGAATATGCCGGACGAAAAGGTACAGGTCTTATTATGAGGGGAGCCGGCACTTCACTTGCGGGACAGGTAGTGGGACCCGGAATCATTGTAGATATCAGCAGGTATATGAATAATATCCTGGAGATCAATGCCAAAGAAAGATGGATCAGGGTGGAACCGGGCGTCATACTGGAAGAGATGAATAAGGAATTAGCAGGCTATGGCCTGTTTTTCGGACCGGAAACATCTACGGCCAACAGGTGTACTATGGGTGGCATGGTGGGTAATAATGCATGCGGACTTCATTCACTGAGATATGGCAGCACCAGGGAACACACCCTTGAGATAAAAGCCATACTGGCTGACGGCAGCAGGGCCGTATTTGGTTCTCTCAGCAAAGATACGTTTTTAAAAAAATGTGAGCTGGATAATCTGGAAGGAAGTATATACCGTAAAATCAGGGATATGCTCACTGACCCTGAACTGGTTGAGGAGATTAAAAAAGAATATCCCGATCCCTCGGTTCCGCGGAGAAACACCGGCTATGCCCTGGATATGCTTCTGCAAACCTCTGCCTTTGCCGATACCGGCAAACCTGATATTAACCTTGCCAGGCTTATTGCAGGTTCGGAAGGCACGCTTGCTGTTATTACCGAAATAAAGTTAGGACTGGTCCTCCTCCCTCCTCCCCATAAAGCACTATGCTGCATCCATCTGAGGGAGAGGAATGAAGCCTATCTTGCCAATCTTATAGCGCTGCAATTTGATCCTGATGCAGTTGAGATGATGGATGATAAGATACTCAGGCTTACAGGTGATAATATTGAGCAGCGGAAAAACAGGTTCTTTCTGGAAGGTGAACCGGGAGCCATACTTATTGTTGAATTTGCACGTGACAGCCCACAGGAAATAAACAGGCTGTGTGATGACATGGAAGAGGCAATGAGAAAGGATGGTTTTGGCTACGCCTTTCCAAGGATATGGGGAGATGATATAAAAAAGGTGTGGAATCTGAGGAAGTCGGGACTCGGTGTTCTGGCCAATATGAAAGGTGATGCCAAACCTGTCAGTCTTCTCGAAGATACAGCCGTTAGCGTCAATCTCCTGCCTGATTATATGAAAGAATTTGACAGCATGCTTGCCAGGTATAATATGGAATGCGTTTACCATGCCCATATAGGAACCGGCGAGCTGCACCTGCGGCCCTTACTTAACCTTAAAATAGCCCGTGACATTGAGCTGTTCCATACCCTTGGCAGGGAAACAGCATCGCTTGTAAAGCGCTTCAGGGGCTCGCTAAGCGGTGAACACGGTGATGGCAGGCTAAGGGGTGAGTTTATACCTTTGATGCTGGGAGACAGGATATATAAAAAACTGAGGGAGCTCAAGTATACATGGGATCCTGAAGGCATACTCAATCCCAATAAAATAGTGGATACACCTCCAATGAATTCATCACTCCGCTTTGAAGCCGGACAGTCAACCAGGGAGCTTCAAACCTGGTTCAGCTATGAAGATACCGGCGGATACATAAGGGCTGCAGAGAAATGCAACGGTTCGGGCGACTGCCGCAAGACGGAAAGGATAGGCGGCACCATGTGCCCCAGCTATATGGCCACAAGGGATGAGATGAACACCACAAGGGCCAGGGCCAATGTACTGAGGGAGTTCCTTTACAAACCTTCCCCCGGGGGATGGGCCAGTCCCGAGATCTATGAGGTCATGGACCTCTGCCTGTCATGCAAGGGATGCAAGAGTGAATGTCCCTCCAATGTTGACATGGCCAGGCTGAAATCCGAATTTATGCAGGAATGGTACAGAACTAAGGGTATTCCACTGCGCACAAGGCTGGTAGCATATATAAGCAGCGTTAACAGGCTGGGGTCATTATTCCCCGGCATCTTTAACTTTTTTATTAAAAACAGGTTTTTTTCCGGCACTTTAAAGAGCCTTATCGGTTTTGCCCGGCAGAGATCAATACCTCTTTTATACAGGACAACCCTCAAAAGGTGGGCAGATAGATACCTCCCCCTGCTCAACCCGGACAATCCCCTTAAGAAAGTATATCTGTTTGCTGATGAATTCACCAACTATAATGACACGCTTATCGGTATTGAATCCATTAAACTGCTGACCCGCCTCGGGTACAGTGTGAGTGTGCCCCGTCATAAGCTCAGTGCAAGGACATTCCTTTCAAAAGGCCTTCTCAGAAAAGCGGCCGCAATTGCAAAAGACAATGTGATCAGATTATCGGGCATTATCAGTCAGGAAAGTCCCCTGCTGGGTATAGAGCCCTCCGCCATACTTGGATTCAGGGATGAGTATCCCGGACTGGTACCCACTGCACTGAGGCCACAGGCTGTTAAACTAGCGAAAAATGCCCTTCTGATTGATGAATTTATTACCAGCGAATTTAAAAATGGTAATATAAAGGCCTCGGTGTTCAGCACGGCAAGGGCAAAAATATTGCTGCACGGCCATTGTCAGCAGAAGGCTGTTGCTGACACCTCCTGTACCAGGGAGATGCTTTCCATTCCTGCCAATTACAGTGTGGAAGAGATTCGATCAGGGTGCTGCGGCATGGCCGGTTCATTCGGATATGAAAAAGAACATTATGATCTGTCCATGAAAGTTGGTGAGCTGGTATTATTCCCTGCTGTCAGGAATGCCGGTAAAGACACGGTAATAACTGCCTCCGGAACCAGCTGCAGGCACCAGATAAAGGATGGTACGGGAAAACAGGCCTTGCACCCGGTCCAGGTACTGTACGCCGCCCTGTTAACCTGAGATAAGCCTGAAATCGTCGGCATCACGCCAAACCGGAAATTTCTCCCTGAAATGTTCAAGTTCACCCAGTGATAATTCATATGTCACCACCTCTTCTGCATTCTCTTCAGCAGCAGCCAGTATATCTCCGCGCGGACCAATAATCATGGAATCACCACAATAGTCTATACCGTTGCCGTCCCGGCCCACCCGGTTAACCCCAATAACATAACACTGATTTTCAATGGCTCTGGCCGGGAGAAGTGTGGTCCAGACATTACGCCTGGCTGCCGGCCAGTTTGCTATATATATTAATATATCATAGGCATTATTCCTGTTACGGCTCCATACCGGGAACCTGAGAGCATAGCATATCTGCAGTGAAATATTTGCCTCCCTGAATGGTTCTGTTACTCTTTCCCGTCCTTTTGTATAAAACATATTCTCCTTCTCCATCCTGAAAAGGTGCCCTTTGTTATAAATACAATAATCTCCGCCGGGTTTCATAAAAACAAGCCTGTTATAGTATTTGCCGCCTT